>JAFGAX010000129.1 GCA_016933415.1 bacterium | reverse complement strand
GTCATGGCGGTCGACTTCCGCGAGGGAAACCGGGACCGCTTCGAGGGTCAGTTGGACTTCAATATCACCGGATTCGGCGGTCTCGGAGAGGGCCCGATCGCGGGCGGAAAGGGATCGTGGATGGCCTCTGCCCGGCGCAGTTACTTCGACCTGATCGCGAAACTCGTGGACATCGGGAGCACGGCGCCGCCGAACTGGGGAGACGTTCAGGGGAAGGCTGTCGTGGATCTGTCGCCCAGCCACCGCCTGTCCTTCATCGGCATTACAGCGGATGACCACAATGCGCCGGACCGGGACGCGGCGATCGCAGGCGACATGCTGTACTACGGAAGCCAGGACACACGGGAAAGTTCGGCCGGCATCGGATGGCGCGGCCTCTGGGGCTCGCTCGGATTTTCGAATGTGACCGTGGGATGGAACTCGACACGGTACAGTGAGAAATGGGATGAAACAGGCTCCGGCCTTCCAGTGATCCGTAACCGATCGATCGAGGAATCGATCAGACTGCGCGGCCGTAACCGCCTGATTCTTGGGCCGTCGCTGTCCGTCGAGTTCGGAGCCGAAGCCGCACATCTTTCGGATCGCTACCGGATGGGCTTCGGGGCTTTTACGGACGCTCTCGGCGCAGCGTCGGATTCCGCACTCGTGCATGGGACCTTTGCAGGCTGGAAACTCGGGGCATTCGCTTCGGTCGAAGTATCGCCCCATCCTCTGCTGACGCTGAACGCGGGAGGACGGTGGGATCGCTTCACCTTTAACGGAAGTTCGACGTTTTCTCCGAGGCTTTCCGCCTCCTGGCGCGTCACGGACCGGACGACCCTGTCCGGAGCCGCGGGCCTGTATCATCAAACGCTCCCCATGGTGCTCATGAGCCAGAACACGCTGAATCAGGAACTGGCGGATCCCTCCGCCCAGAATGTCGTTCTGGGCGTCAGCCGGATGCTGGGAGAAAGCGCGAAGGCGAGCGTCGAAGTTTACCGCAAGACGTACCGTCATTTCCCCCTGGATCCGGGCCAGCCTTCCCTGTTTCTTCTGGACGAGCAGGAATACCGCTACACATATTTCACGTCGCACGGACCTCTGACGGACACGGGCAAAGCCCTTTCACAGGGAGTGGAAATCCTGGTTCAGAAAAAAATGGCCCATAATTTCTACGGGCTGATCGGCGCGTCCTGGTTCCGCACCCGGTACAGGGACGGAACCGGCACCTGGAGAAACCGCGTGCTCGACGTACGGTATTTATTGAGTGCCGAGGGGGGATACAAACCGGACCGGAACTGGGAATTCAGCGGCCGGTGGATCGTGGAAGGCGGCGCGCCCTACACGCCATTCGATGCGGAAGCATCCGCGGCGCTGGGCCGCGGTGTGATGGACGCAAGTCGGATCAATGGCGCCAGGCTTCCGGCCTACCATTCGCTGAACCTGCGCTTCGACCGCCGGTTCAGTTTCCGGAACTCGAACCTGATCGCCTACCTCTGCGTCTGGAACGCCTATAATCACAAAAACGTGCAGACGGTTTTCTGGAATACGGTGACCAATCAGCAGGGGAAAATATACCAGTGGTCCCTGATGCCGATTCTGGGGATGGAGTATGAATTCTAGTTCCGGGTTCCGGGTTCCGAGTTTCGAGTCAAAAATCGGCCCGGGTCAAGCCCTGTAGCCGCGGGCTTCAGCCCGCGCATGGATTGAAACTGATTGCTGCGAGTTTGATCGCCCTGGGCTTCATAACCCAGGGCGCTTATCTATGGGGCTTCCGCCCCATTTTCATTCAGGGCAGGCTGGGAAGCCCGCTTGATCCCGCGCCCCGGATTGGGAAATCCGGGGCGATCGAAGCTGCAAAGTCGTGCGTATACCCCTCGATTCATTCTAAGTTGAGATCATATAATTAGCCATATAAATATATTGACATTTATACTTATTAGAAGTATATTCTTTTGTGAAAAAGCAATCTGATTTTGAATGGGATTCCGACAAAGACCTGGTCAATCAAAGGAAACACGGCGTTTCCTTCGCAGTGGCACAACGTGCATTCCTTGATCATGATCGTATCATTTTGAAGGATATCGAACACAGCGGCCATGAGACAAGATATTACTGCCTTGGCAAAACGGGCGAAGGGATATTAACCATTCGATTTACCTATAGAAATAACATCATCAGAATTATTGGTGCCGGTTACTGGCGGAAAGGGAAGCAAATATATGAGAGAGAAAACAAATTACAGGGATGAACCTATCGGAAGAGTGAAAGTGATTCCCGATTTTCTCCCTTCACCTGAAGAATTGGCCTTAAAAGATGAAACCGTGAAGGTCACTATCGCTTTGAGCAAATCAAGCGTAGAATTTTTTAAAAAAGAGGCAATAAAATTCAATACACAGTATCAAAAAATGATCCGAAGATTATTGGACGAATATGCGGCCCATCAATCGTAGGTTTACGGCAAATTTTTGATCGCCCTGGGCTTCATAGCCCAGGGCGTTTTTCTATGGGGCTTCCGCCCCATCTTCATTTTTCTGTTGAATCGATTAATTTCTCTTTAATTCCCGACATTTAGAACCCCATATCGATTGTCACTCTACAACGTGAATTTCGGCAGGCCATGAAGCCTGCCGGTTGTCACGCCCCGGACTAGGAAGTCCGGGGCGATCTGACGAGTCAGCATCTTTTTACGGCCACAGTCAAACTGTCGAAAGATTCTCAAAATAATATTTCTATAAAAATTCATGCCATTCATTGAAACGGTAGACAGAACAATATGCCAATTTGACAAACCCCTTTCTTGCAGAATTTTTAATGTAATTTTTTGTTATTTATTGAATTGTGCTATATGGCACAAGCCTTGCTTGTTTTAAAAATGGAGCAGGATAAACAAGCCAAGGAGGAAACAGCCATGATGCTCGAAGAATTCATCGACAGAAGCAACCCTTTACGCGCCATGAATCTCATCCAGAACGAGATCAACCGGATCTTCGATTCGACCCTGGCCACCGGAACAGGCGCGCACCCCCCGGTGAATGTCTGGGCCGCTGAGGACGAGGCCGTGGTGACCGCCGAACTGCCGGGCATGAACGCCGCGGACATCCGGCTGTCCGTGCAGGACAACAGCCTTATGATCGAAGGCGAGCGGAAGGAGTTCAAGCCCAAGGAAGGCGATACCGTTCACCGGGCCGAGCGCCGCTTCGGGCCGTTCAGCCGGCCCGTGGATCTGCCATTCCGCGTGGACGCGGAAAAGATCCGTGCCGTGTACGCCAATGGCGTGCTCACCGTGCATCTGCCGAAGCATGAGGCAGAGAAACCCAGAAAAATTCAAATCACCGCCGCCTGACGGACGGCAGGAGGAATACAGCCATGTCGAACACTGGAACCGAAATCAGGAAAAAGCAGGAAGTGCGCGATGTCAAGTCCGTCGAGCGGACCCGGTCCGGCCGGGTCTATATGCCCCTGACCGACATCGTTGAGACGCAGGACGACATCTGGATGTACGCGGACATGCCCGGCGTGGACAGCGCCAGCCTCGACGTGGAGATCGAGAACAACGTGCTGACCCTGCAGGGCCTGGTCAACGCCGAACTCCCGGAGAAGGCGGAACCGTTCCGCATGGAATACGGCATCGGCGACTTCTGGAGGTCCTTCACGCTCAGCGATTCCATCGACCAGTCCAAAATCGAAGCGTCGATCAAGGACGGCGTCCTGAAATTGCGGCTGCCCAAGGTGGAACCGGCCAAAGCGAGGAAGATCGATATCAAGGCCGGGTGAGGGAAGGTCCAGGCCAGATGAACACGGAAAACGCTCCGGGAGGTTTAAAACCTCCCGGAGCGTTTTTGATCGTCCCGGGCCGTGATCGCCCTAGTTGTAGGATGGGCCTGCGGCCCTACAAAAAAAAGACGGGAACCTTCTTCGAGAAGATTCCCGTCTTTTTCATAACTGCGGGAACATCACAAACCGGTTCTGTCCAATCCCTCGTAATCCATCCAGTCGAAATCCGCGGGAGCGGATGAGGCCCGGCCGTTGCCCGTGGCGTACAGCCCGAAATACGCGCCCGTGAAGCACATGCCGTCCTTGAACCCGATGCGTTCGACGGACAGATCTTTTGTGGGGGCCTCTCCCATGGCGATCGGACCTCCAGATGCGGGCGTCACGGAAAACCGGTAGGTCAGAGAATCTGCCTCCACGGACAGTGTGACCGGTCCTTCCGGAAGCTTCTCGTACGCGACCGGGCCGGATACCCGGCCGTCGAGAACGCGGCGGAAAAAGGCAACCCGCTTTCCGGCCTTCAGCGTCACGCCTGCTTCATAATGGTACTTGTCGGTCTGACGGACCGTCAACCCGGCCTCATCTCCCTCACGAACCGGGTCGAAATCAAGAAGCGTTGAAACCCTGCAGTTGAAATCCGTCTGCCGCCGGCCGACAAAAGTCGGAGTATCCGTGTCTGTAAGCCGGACTGCGGAACCGCGAAGACGGAGGAAGCCCGGACGGCCGGTCAGTGAATAATCGGCCGCTCTCGGGTTCCTCAGGTAATTCCATTCCAGCGCCAGCCCGTCACCGATGAAATCGTCCCGTACCTGCGGCTTGGGCCAGACCTGTTCACGAAGCCCGGGGGCCTGCATCACGGCCGTGATTCTGCCGTTCCCGTTCACCACGGGCCATCCGTTGTCGTCGAATCGGAACGGCGCGAGAAACGTCTCGCGGCCCATGTGGTGAAAACGGCCGCCCTGCGGCCGGATTCCGAGACACACCAGCCACCATCCGTCCGGAGTCTCGACCCAGTCCGCGTGCCCAAGCGCGTGTATGGGGTCGTCCGGCAGGTCGCGGTGCGTGAGAATCGGATTGGCCGGATTGGATGTGAAGGGGCCCCACGGGGAATCGCTCATCGCGACCGTGAGACAATGGTCGTAACTCGTGCCGCCCTCGGAAATCATCAGGTAGTACCGGCCCTTGATCTTGTAGAGGTGGGGCCCTTCGGCCCACTGGCCGCCTGTGCCGGCCCAGATGTTTTTCAGCTCCCCTTCCAGTTTCCCTGAAGCCAGATCGAGTGTCGTCTGGCCGATATAACCGTCTCCCCCGCCGACGTGACGGGTGTAGTACACCGTGCCGTCGTCGTCGAAGAACAGGGAGGGATCGATGCCTTCCTTGTCCAGCCACACCGGCTCGGACCAGGGGCCCGCGGGATCCTTCGCCGTGACGTAGAAATTGCCGCCTCCGCTCACGTTGGTCGTGATCATGTAATAGAGGCCGTCATGATACCGGAGGGTCGGAGCATAGATACCTGCCGAGGCGCGGGCTTTGTCGAGGGGCAGCTGGCTCGGCCGTGTGAGACAATATCCGATCAGCCGCCAGTTCACGAGATCACGGCTGTGCGATACCGGCACGCCCGGAAAGTATTCGAACGAGCTGTTCACCATGTAATAGTCGTTTCCCACCCGGCATATGCTGGGGTCGGGGAAAAAACCCGGAAGCACGGGGTTGACAAAAGTCCGGTTCCGGGGACCGCCGCAGGACAGGGTTCCGATCAGGATTACCGCGAACAGAAGCCCTCTCGTTCCTGCGCTTTTCAATCCGGTTGATTGTTCCGGCATAGTCCTCTCCTCTCGTTTGCCCTGGACAAGGATGTCCGGTGCGATCATTGTATAAAAGATGTCCGAAAGGCTCGCCTGAAAGGCGAGCCATTTCGGACCTACAATTTACATTCGCCCCGACAAGGAAGTCCGCAGCGATCATTAACAACACCGTCCGAAAGGCTCGCCTGAAAGGCGGGCCATTTCGGACCTACAACTCTCCTCTCCGTTGGAAGGAATGTTCGGCGACCGGTTCAGCGGACCAGCAGCATTTTCCCGGTGCGTCTGACGCCGTCCGCCTCCAGAACCGCGATATAGAGGCCGCTCGACATGCCTTCGGGCCGCCACGTCACTTCATGCCGCCCCGCATCGAACGGGCCGTCCGCCAGTTTTGCGGTCTCGCGGCCCCTCGCATCGAAAATCTTCAGGGTAATCCGCTGACGGGCCGGCAGGCTGAAGGACACCACGGTCTCGGGATTGAACGGATTGGGATGGTTCGGATTCAGCGTAATCGTCACGGGAAGCGCGGCCCGATCGCGATCCTCCACTGCCGCGGGCGTGTTGCGGCTTCCCTTCGTGGGTTTGTTGAAGAAAATCCAGGACGGCGTTCCGTCCGGGAAACGGCCCTCGCTGTGATCCGCGGTCTGGGGCCCGAAATCGTAGAAATCCAGGCCCGTGGCGCTGTCCGGAGCCGTGAGCTGGATCACATCGGTCCCTTCGGACGCGAATCCGAATCCCAGCACGTCCTCGTACACCACAAGATACTGCCCGGGCTCCAGCACCGCACCCTGCGGAAAGGTCCATTTGGTGTTCTCTCCGCGCTGGTCGGACAGGAAACAGCCGGAAAGGTCATAAGCAGCCGATCCGCGGTTGTAGAGCTCGACCCAGTCGTCCGGTCCGCCGAAATCGCTGGTGCACTGGAATTCATTGATGCACACCGGGGAATAGAACGAAGCCGAGGCATTGTCCGCTCCCGGAGTGGGCGGCGACAGATACTCCGGGACCGTGTCATTGGCCGTCCGGAATCCCATGGCCTGGTCCGGCCCCAGGCGGCCGAATTTCCACCCGTGGATCAAACCGTTGCCGTGGTCCACGGTCTCGAACAGAGCGATTTCCTCGCCTTCGGCGGACAGCTTGAAATCGGCGTGAAGCGTTCCCTGGTCCGTCTCGTCATCCGCCCAGATGAGCAGAGTCGCCCCGGCCGCGAGCGTGCGGCCCGGCAGGCGGAATTTGCGCGAAGACCCGAGGTCCGCGGAAACGAACATGCCGCCGAGGTCCACTGGAACGGCGCCCTCGTTTTTGATCTCGAACCAGTCGTCCGAATCGCCGAACGGATCCCGTACAAATCCCCGGTTCGAAGCCATCAGCTCCGTGATCCGCAATGCCGGCGGATGGTATCCGACGGTGTAGGCGTGGTAATCGACTGGCGCGGAGCCGGGCCAGAGGTTGGACTGGCCGGCCTGATCCGTGGCGATTGCGTAATAGCGCACGAGCGTTCCGGCCGGATAAATGGGAATGACCGCGCTGAAGACCGAATCCCCGGGGGCACTGTCCCCGTTCGTGCCGCTGTCGTTCATGGACAATGCCGAGTATCCGGCGCCGGTATCCACCATGAGGCGGACCGTTACCGGGCCTTCCGCGTCGAATGCAAACACCGTGATCAAGACCGGGCCGGAAACGTCCGGCCACTCGGTCAGGCGTTTGCCGCTGCGGCAGATGGGTGAAGCGTCCAGAGTGTGCACGCTGTTGATCCGTCCGGGCGTTCCGCCCGCGGCCAGACTGGGATCCCAGCTCGAGGCCAGTGCATTGTCCAGCCCGGGGTTCAGCAGTTCCAGGGACGGTCCGTTCCCATCCGGGGATCCGGGCCATTCGCCGCCGTCCGAATACGCGACCCGGTCGCGCAGAATGCCGGACGCGTCGAACAGGCGCACTGCGTCATTCGCGTTTCCGAGCGACCATGCGCCAGCTCCTGTATTGAATCCGTTGGCGCTGATGGGTGAGACGCCTGGATAGTTCAAGGTGAACAGGCCGACACTGCTGGCGACGATCAGGTAGCCGCCGGGTTCCATGACACCGGTCAGCCGGCAGGGCGCGTGGCCGTCATTGTCGTCAAGCAGGGTCCAGTCCTGGACATTGACGGTTGAACCGGTCGCATTGTACAATTCCACGAATTCCAGGTCGGAATTTTTCGCATGGTACATGATTTCATTGATGACGATGCCGTTCGCAGCGGCATCCCCCGCAGCCAATGCCAGCGCCAGAAGCAGGATCTTTTTCATTCCGAACCTTTCTTTATATGAACAGGATGACATACGATTGTTCCGGCCCGGTGGGCCTATATTGAAACACGCATTTCATGTAATAACTGCTGTCCCATGACCGGCTACCGGACCAGGAGGCATTTCCGCACTTCAATGCGCGGTCCGGCCTTCAGCCGGATCAGGACCGGTCCTGATGCAAGGCCTGAAGCGTCCCAATCCGTCACGTTTTCACCCGCCGGCCGTTCTTCGTCCAGCAGGACCGTGATCTGGCGGCCCCGGACGTCGAACGCGGTCAGCGTGATCCTACCGTGTTCCGGAAGATGAAAACGGATCCGCACGGATGCGTTGAACGGATTCGGATTCAGAGACAGGGACAACCCGTCCCGACTGAGGTTGGCGCGGGATATTCCGGAACCCGGATCGCAAAGCGCGTCCAGTATGGCCTGATACTTGGGCGCCGTGTCCCCGTAGGGCGGGCTCTGGTGAAACTGGCTCTCGAGCACGCCCCAGCTTCCGTACCGGCCGTCCCGTTCTCCGATGAAGGAAAAATTCATCAGTAGGCCGGTGCGGCCGTCCGGGATGAAGCCGCGGAGCGTGTCGAACCACTGGCAGTACAGGTCGTACATACCCGGAAGGATCTGGGCGTCCATCAGCGCCTGGCCGTACGGCTGATCGGATCCGAAAGGATCCGGCGTGAGATGCTGGCCTCCCTCGTAATAGATCATCGGCAGGCCGGTGGTCCGGGAAATGGTTTCGTACTGGGTCCGCAGCCACTCCGCGGATTGCCCCTCCACGGACCGTCTCGCCCAGAGCAGTACGTCCTCCGCTGTCGCCGAGGCGCCGAGACCCGAAAGCGCGGCATAGGCCGAATCCGAAAAACCGAAATAAGCGGCCGGTGAAAAGGCGTCGAAACTGCCCGGCCGCATGTTGAAAACCACGCGGTTGCTCACGTCCTGCCAGGCTCCCTGCACGCCGACCGTGCGGATGAGCCTTTCCGTCTGGCCGCTGAACGCGTCCGTCCAGATGTCCAGGCTGTTCTGGATGAAGGGGACGATGCGCTCCGGCCAATCGACGGCCTGATCCCCGTTCTCGAAAAGCCAGTGCGTCTGGTCGAACATCCAGTTCCATATCTCATTCGAGTATTCGACGTGGATTTTCAGCGAAGGATCGAGCCCGTCCCGGAACAGGACAGCCATGTTCCGGATGTAGTCCGCGTCCGCCTGATGCGGGATGCACACCCAGCAGTCCGCTTTTTTCCGATTGCAGATTTCGATCATCCACTCGTAGGGCACGCCGGCCTGCGTGTAGGTGTAATCGCCTATAACGGGCCGGTCCTCCCAGCGCATCAGCGCGGAATTGTTCGTCAGGCCCCAGTCCATGAAGCGCAACGCGCGGAAGGGTTCCAGCTTTTCCAGCCATTCCGCGCACCAGGGATTCTGTGCGTGGGTGCTCTCCGTTCCGGGCATGAGCACACGGATGTTCCGGACATGGTTGCCCCTGCGGGATTCGAGGAGGTTCACGGACAGGATTCTGTCGCGGTGTCTCAGATCAAAAAGGATGCGGCCCGGTTCCTGGCTGATGATGGAACCGTCGAATTCCACATCGACCGTCCCTTCCCCGTCGTACAGGACCGTGTACACGCCCTCGGGCAGGCTGAATGTATTGGCCCATACTGCCCTCACGACCTGGGTCGTTTCCGTGCCCGCGACCGTGAACGGGAGTTCCAGGGGATAGCCGTTTTCGTCCGCGGGGATCCGGTCGACGACACCGGTGTCCCACGGATTTTCGCCCGCCTCCAGCCATACGGAATTGAAGGTGATCCAGGTCCGGCAGTACTTCATGATGTCCACGAACGGCCATTCCGATCCCCAATCCACCGGGGCGGTCAGGTTGGTGCCGATGCGGAGCCTGCAGTCGCCCGCGAAGGCGGACCCGAGAATCGACACCATGAAGCAAACCGCAGTTGCGGCCACAAGAAAACGGTTTCTCCGTTGTAACCCGGAACCCGGAACTCGGAACCCGGAACCCGTTCTCCCGGACAACGCCATCCCAAAATGGGTGGATTTCGGTTTCATTTCAGCACCAGCATCCGGGATGCTGTCGAACGGCCGCCCGCCTGAAGCCGGATGAAGTAGACGCCGCTCGGCAGATCCGACGCGTTGAATCGAATTTCATGCCGTCCCTGCAGTTTCATGCCCGATTCGAGCGTCCGGGCCGTGCGGCCGGCCGCGTCGCACACCGTCAGGCGGACGTTCGCCGGCCCGTCCAGGGAGTACGAAATACGGGTGGATGAATTGAAAGGATTCGGCCAGTTCCCCTCGATCCGGAACGAAAGCGGCGCGATCCGGCGGGAAGCGACGCCCCGCGCCTCGGAGGGCAGCCCGGTCTCGGACATCAGCGCCTCGATTCCGAACAGAATGTACACCAAGGGCGCGTTCCAGTTGATGCAGTTCTCGTTCGATGCGTAACTGGCCTGCATGTCGGAATACGATTTGGCTGCCAGGTTGCTCGTGTAAACCGCGCCGTCATTCCTGTCCTGCTGGGACGGATTCGGGCCGCCCGCGAGAAAACCGGGCACCGGGTCCGCGATTCCGTCCGAGCCGGACTGGCGGTGGTGGATGCGCATCGGAGTCTTGTCCCCGTGGCCGGTGACGAAGGAATACCCTGTGGCGTTCCGGCCCAGGCAGTAATCGAGATTCGAGAGCGCTGCGTCGAAATAGTCCGCTTCGCCCGTGAGTTTGTGCGCGACCAGCAGGCACAGCGCCTGGTTGGCCGCCACCGCGTTCGATCCCCAGACGAAATCGTTCGAGCCCGTGCCCATGACCACGCCGTAGGCGGAGAGGTCACGGCTACGGACCAGGCCGTCGCAGAAGGAGAGGAACAGAGTCAGCAGAACCCCGTCGTCCAATCCGGGCCGGGTCAGGCGGTCGGTCTGCATCAGCATGGAGAGGATGCCGAGCGTGGCCACGTTGGGCCAGGAGGGAACCCGGATATCCGGAGTTCCGAACGGATCCGCCGCGGCCAGGTAACCGGCCTCTCCGGTCGTGAGGTACATCTCGGCCGCGGCCCAGTCGAATTCATCCGCCGCGTTCCCGTCGCCGTACGCGCCCGTGTTGATGTCCGGATTGAACGCGGTGTTCATGGCGGTCTGGTTGTAGAGCAGGTTCGGATGGTCCGCCGCCCACATCCAGGCGTCCTCGGCCGCGAAGAGGCATGAATCCGCCAGACCCGGAAGCGCCGCGTCGAACGCCTCTAAAACCCGGGCGGCCTGGGCCATGACCGCGGCGAAATCGAGCGTCGCGGTCACGCTTTTCTGCACCACGTACCGCTGGGTCCTGGCCTGGTTCGGCATGACGAAGCCGTCGAAATTCGCATTGGTGCACTTGTGGTACACGCCCCCGTCGTCCGGGTCCTGCATGGTCAGCATCCAGCGCAGGTTCCAGAGGATTTCGTCGAGCAGGTCGGGAAGGCCGTTGCCCGATTCGGGGATGTCCGTCCGGAACGCGGCCGCGTATTCAGGAAAATGCTCAAAAACCGCGAGAAGGGTCCACATCGTGATGCCGGAATTCACGATGTACTTGTTGTAATCTCCCGCGTCATACCATCCCTTCGGAGAACGGATCACCGTTTTCTCCGGCCGCGTTTCCGTGGCCGCAGACGCGTGCACCCACACGGATGTGTCCGGGTGACCCGCGGCCCTTCTCCACTTTCCGGCCCAGGCCTCGTCCAGGGGCATGGACGCGCGCTGGTAATAATAGCTTTTCAGCGCGGCCGCGGCAACAGACTCGTGCACGAAAGACTTGATTTCAAAGGGCCAGCTATCGCCGATGCCCTCAACGCGGACGCGGAAAACGCCGACCGCTTCGAGCCCTGAGAAATCCGCGATCGCCGCGTTCTCCTGGGAATGATTCCAGACCGAGGCCGGGCCGAGCGTTCCGGTGTAAACCGCGCTCCCGTCCGTTTCACTGATCACTGAAAAAACGGACGAAACCGGATCGATGACGACCGCGGATTTTGGGCCCTGGGGATAGAACCCGATCTGGTTGACGCGGATCCGTTCCGTGGCGTCGTCGGCCAGGCCGGCCGCAACGGACAGCAGGACCAGAAGCACTGTTGATTTTCTCATGGTCTTTCTCCTCAGATCGCACTGGTCATGCCGGCGTTTGACCGGCAGAAGGTCAGTGGAGGGAAGGGGGATCGCGGACCGGACTCGCTTTCCGCAGACCAACCGTCCGGTCAGCGGATGCGCATTATCCCGCCGGTGGATTGACGTTAATATACGGTTTTTTAAGGCCTGCGTAAAGTAAAAACAGGACAACCGGGTTCTGCCGCGGCTGATCCATCCGCTTTTAAACCGTGGAATGACAATCTTTTACATCCGCCCCCGCCGGGGTTGCCGGTTCCGGTGCACCTGCGAAGCATTTTTCGCTTGAATTTGGCGGGAAAAATGTCAATATTTTTAAAACTCTCAACAGCAGGGAATGCGGCCGCTGACAGTATGTCTTTTCCTTTCACCCATCGACCGGAGGACACATGGGCACCAAATTCCGCCTCAGCATCATGATGTTCCTTGAATTCTTCATCTGGGGAGCCTGGTACGTCACCGTGGCCAATTACATGGGCCAGCTCGGCATGTCGAAATATGTCTACTGGGCCTTCACGGTCGGTCCGATCGGCGCCATTGTATCCCCGTTTTTCCTCGGCATGGTCGCGGACCGCTTTTTCCCCACTGAACGCGTGCTCGGTGTCATGCACATGCTCGGCGGCATCGCGATGTTCTGCGCGCCGTTCGTCGTGTCGTCCCCGGTAGCGTTCATCGGCATGCTGCTCCTGCACATGCTGTGCTACCAGCCGACCATCGGCCTGGTGAACACGCTCGCCTTCCACCATATCCGGTCGCAGGAGAAGGAATTCCCGCTGATCCGGGCATTCGGGACCATCGGGTGGATCGTCGCCGGCGTCCTGGTCAGCGGCCTCCTGGCCGCGGACACGACCGCGATTCCGCTTCACATCGCGGGCGCGGCCGGCGTTCTCATGGGTCTCTACAGCTTCACGCTCCCCCACACGCCGCCGCCCGCGGCCGGCCGCAAAACCTCGTTCCGCGAGATTGCGGGCATCGACGCGATCAGCCGGCTGAGCAGCCGTTCCTTCAATATATTCATCCTGAGCTCGCTTCTGATCTGCATTCCGCTGGCCGCGTATTACTCTTATGCCCAGATGTTCGTGGCCCATGCCGGTTTCGCCAAGCCCGGCTTCAGCCTGTCCTTCGGCCAGATGTCCGAGGCTGTTTTCATCGTGCTCCTGCCCTTCTTCTTCCGCTTTTTGAAGGTGAAGTGGACCCTGTTCGTGGGCATGCTGGCCTGGGTGCTGCGTTATGTGCTCTTCGCGCTGGGCGCGCCGGACGCGGTCGTGTGGATGATCTACGGCGGCATTCTTCTGCACGGCATCTGCTATGACTTCTTCTTCGTGACAGGCCAGATCTATGTGGACAAGAAGGCTTCCGCGGACATCCGCGGCCAGGCGCAGGGGTTCATCGTCCTGGTCACCTACGGCGTCGGCATGCTGATCGGCGCGCAGGTCACGGGCTGGATATTCAACGCCACAGTCACGGAGACCGGGGCCGCGGCGCTTCCCCAATGGCAGTCGTTCTGGTGGATTCCCGCCGGTTTCGCTGCCGCTGTCCTGGTCCTGTTCGGACTGCTGTTCAGGGATGATTCGGGATCCCCGGCTCAAAAGAAAGGAGCACGCTCATGAAACCCGCTTCTCGCGCCGCTGTTTCAATGCTCGCGACCGCTGTCCTGCTCCCGGCCGCGCTCTTGCCCGGGCCGAAGGAAAAGGCTGCCTGCTCCTGCGCCGGCCGTTATGAGAACGTCCGCATCAAGGAGTTCAAGATCGCCATGCAGTGCTGGACCTTCCACAAGTTCACGTTCGACGAAGCCGTGGAAAAAACAAAGGCCCTCGGGATACGCTATCTCGAGGCCTACCCCGGACAGCCCCTTTCTCCTTCCATGCCCGGAGCCGTGTTTGACCACAAAATGAACGCGGAACAGAAGGACTGGGTGCGGAAGCGGCTGAAGGACGCGGGGATCCGGCTCGTGGCGTACGGTGTGGTGTCCTTCGGTCCGACGGAACCGGAAGCCCGCGAGGTGTTCGACTTCTGCCGCGGCATGGGCATCGAGGTGATCAACACCGAGCCGGCCTGGGAGGATTGGTCCGTGCTCGACAGGCTGGTGAAGGAAACCGGAATCCGTGTTTCCATTCACAACCATCCCACGGGATCGAATTGGAGCCGTTTCGGCCTGCCCGAAACCGTTCTGGAGCGCGTCAAGGGCCTGGACGAGCGCATCGGATCCGGCGCGGACACCGGCCACTGGATGCGTTCCGGCGTGAACCCGCTGGAAGCCCTTCGCATGCTCCGCGGCCGAATAATTCACTGCCACCTGAAGGACCTGGACGCGTTCGGCAAAAAGGACGCCCGTGACGTGCCGTTCGGTTCCGGCAAAGCGGACATCCGGAGCATTCTGGCCGAATTGACGCTCCAGGATTACGACGGCTACCTATCCATCGAGCACGAAAACGAAGCCGAGCTGATCAACCCATCCCCTTCCATCGCGAAGGGTCTCCGATATATAGACGGCATCACCCATTTCAAGGGGTATCTGCCCCTGATCAAGCGGTGGAACGGTTCGTATAACCTGCACGGCTGGAACCATTACGGGCCCGGCTATTTTCTCATCGACCCGAAAACCGGTGTGCTCACGACACAGGACGGGATGGGCCTGCTCTGGTTCAGCGAGAAAATGTTCGGCGATTTCACCCTGGAGCTGGACTACAAGGTTTCGGAAGTGTTCTCGAATTCCGGCATTTTCCTCCGCGTGCCCGAGATGCCGTCGAGTGATGACTATATTTATAAATCGTTCGAGATTCAGATCGACGACGCAAGCACGGGCATCCACAACACGGCAGCCGTATACGACGCCAAGGCCCCGTCGGTCCGGGTTTTCAACGCCCCCCGGGAATGGAATCACTTTAAAATCACGTTCCAGGGGAAACGCATCACTGTGGAGCTGAACGGCGTCCGGGTCGTGGACTGGCAGGCCGTGCCCGCGGGCAAGATCCGCTCGGTCGCGGACCGCGGATACATCGGCCTGCAGAATCACGATTCCCGCGCGCCGGTGTATTTCAGGAACATCTACGTGAAGGAACTGTAGGCCGGCGGACACGGACCGGTCATTGCGAGCCCCGCCCCCGATTAAGTCGGGGGCAGGCTCCGCGGGGCGTGGCAATCTCGGTTAATCATTTCTCCCCGCAAGCGCTGAGGCGGGAGCCTCCGCACCGAAGTGTACCAAGAAACGGAGACAACATCAGGAGGATGAATTGAGCGTGCTCGGCAACCTGGTCTGGATGGTCTGCGGCGGGATACTGGTATTCATCGGTTACCTGATCGGCGGCCTGATCCTGTGCCTCACCATCATCGGCATCCCCTTCGGCGTTCAGTGCATCAAACTGTCCCTGCTGGCGCTGTTTCCGTTCGGTAAAAAGGTGATTGAAAAACGGGAACCGCCGACCGTGCTTTCGATTCTCATGAACATCCTCTGGATTCTGGTCGGCGGGATCTGGATCGCGGTCTGCCACCTGGTCTTCGCCCTGCTGCTGGCGATCACCATCATCGGGCTGCCCTTCGCGAAACAGCACGTCAAACTCACCGGCCTTGCCCTTTCCCCCTTCGGCAAGACGTTCCATTAAAACACGGACGATATCGCCGGGGCATGAACCTCCGTACCGGCACCCGGATCCGGCAGGCGGATTCCGGAGAGCGCCGGGTTCTCCCACAGCATGTTCTCCCCGTCACGGAACCCGTAGTGCATGATCCGTCCGATCGCGGGCACGACGACGACCCTGCATTCCGCGTTACGGATATCAACGGAATCCCTCCATCCGTGATACTCGATGAATTGTACGCTGACCATCCGACCCCCAGCCAATGGATACAGATATGTTCTCTTTCCGCTATGCGCTGTGCCGTCTCCAAGATACAAATCCCGTAGACGATTCGGAAACAAAAAAAACCGGCCCGCTTGATGAAGACGCGGACCGGTTTCTGTGAGGGGTTTGCCCTGATGAAAATCCGTTCTACTTCGGAGAAATGCCGGCCAGATAACGCGACACGTCCGAAGCCGCCTGGCGGCCGCTCCGGATGGCCCGCACGACAAGGCTTGCGCCGTACACCGCGTCACCGGCGGCGAAAACGCCGGGGTGGGTGGTCATGCCGTCCGGTCCGAGAACCAGACCGCCCCGTTCGTCCAGCCGGGCGCCGAGATGCTGGAGCAGAACACCGTGCTCGACGTGGGTGAATCCGAGCGCGAGCAGGACGAGATCGGCTTCGATCTCGAAATCCGATTCCGGAATTTCACGGAACGTCCTGCGGCCGGACGCATCCGGACCGTCCCATTCCACGCGCCTGCACTGGAGGCCGGTCACTTTCCCCGACCCGCCGGTGAAGGACACCGTGGAAACCGCCCAGTCCCGTTCACATCCCTCCTCATGCGAGCTGGAATGCCGCATGATGTTCGGCCACGTCGGCCATGGATTGAACGGTTCCCGCGACTCCGGGGGCCTGGGCAGAATTTCGATCTGCCGGACGCTTTTCGCGCCCTGGCGCATCGCCGTTCCCACGCAATCGGAACCGGTGTCTCCCCCGCCGATGACCACCACACGCCTGCCGGCGGCGGAGATCGGCGTGAAATCATCTGAAGACTCCCCTGCGACCAGCCGGTTCTGCCGGGTCAGGAAATCCATCGCGAAGTGGATTCCCGACAGGGTCCGGCCCGGAACGGACAGGTCCCTCGGCGCGGACGCGCCGGCCGCGATCAGAATGGCCTTGAAACTGCGGCGCAGGTACCGGGCGGAAACATCCGTGCCCACATCCACCTGCGTTTCGAAAGTCACGCCCTCCCCCTTCATCTGCTCGATCCGGCGGTCGATCATCCATTTCTCGAGCTTGAAATCCGGAATGCCGTACCGGAGAAGC
The DNA here is from genome assembly GCA_016933415.1 of bacterium. GTDB lineage: Bacteria > Zhuqueibacterota > QNDG01 > QNDG01 > DTFT01 > JAFGAX01. Next base: position 4,209 of record JAFGAX010000129.1, on the reverse strand, counting down.
CCGCCGGCCCGGTTCGCGCGCTCGAACACGACCGCCTCGTGCCCGGCGCGGCCGAGTTGCTGGGCCGCGGTCAGTCCCGCGGGCCCGGACCCGACCACGGCCACGCGCATGCCGGATTTTCGGGGCGCGGGTTCCGGGCGGATGGCGCCCTCCCGCCATCCCCATTCCACGATCTGCTGTTCGATGTGCCGGATCGTGACGGGATCCTGGTTCACGGACAGCGTGCAGGCGGCCTCGCATGGCGCGGGGCACAGCCGTCCCGTGAATTCGGGGAAATTGTTCGTCTCGTGCAGAAGGTCGAGCGCCCGCTGCCACTGGCCCAGATACACCATGTGGTTGAAATCGGGAATGCGGTTGCCCAGCGGGCACCCGTAGGCGTGGCAGAAGGGCACGCCGCAGTCCATGCACCGGGACGCCTGCTTCTGGAGCCGGTCGGCCGGCAGTGGCAGTTCGAATTCCCGGTAATCCCGGATGCGGTCGGCCGCCTTGCGTTTGGCCGGATCCTCCCGCCGCACCTCCAGAAATCCGGTCGGCTTACCCATGGAACACCTCCTCGGTCGCGGCCACGGTTTCCTGCTCCGTGTCCTCCTTCCGCCGCATCCGCTCGAGCACCTGGCGGTAATCGACGGGCACGACCTTCACGAACAGGGGCAGGTGCGTTTCCCAGTTTTCCAGAAGGGTTTTCGCGCGCGGGCTGGCCGTCTTCTCGAAATGCCTTTCGATCAGGCCGCGAAGCAGGGCCTTGTCCTTGGGGTCCGAAACGCTCTCGAGGTCGACCATGTCGAAATTGCACCGCGTGTCGAAGCGTTCCGTGGGATCGTACACGTACGCGATGCCGCCGCTCATGCCCGCGGCGAAATTGTTACCCGTCTGGCCGATGACCACGACGGTCCCGCCGGTCATGTATTCGCATCCGTGGTCCCCGACGCCCTCGACTACCGCGACGGCGCCGCTGTTGCGCACGGCGAACCGCTCGCCCGCGATGCCGTTGACGAAGAGTTCGCCGGACGTGGCTCCGTACAGCGCCACGTTGCCGATCAGCACGTTTTCATGCGGCATGAAGGCCGCGCCAGCGGGCGGCACCAGGACGATGCGTCCGCCAGACAGGCCTTTTCCGACATAGTCGTTCGCGTCTCCCGCGACTCGGATCTCGACGCCCGGCGCGAGAAACGCGCCCAGGCTCTGACCCGCGGACCCTTTCAGCCGGACGGTCAGCGTGCCGTCCGGAAGTCCGCCGGGGCCGTGCCGCCGGACGATTTCCCCGCTGATGCCGGCGCCGATGGTCCTGTGCACGTTCCGCACCGGGAGATCGATTTCCGTTTTCCTTCCCTCCGCGACCGCGGGCTCCGCCAGTTCGCGGATGCGGACCTCGAGATCGGTCTCGTCACGGGGGCCGGGCCCCGAGGTGCAGCGCCGGCAGACGCCTTCGGGCGCGGCGGCCAGCAGAGGCGAGAGATCGATGTCCGACGCCTTCCAGTGTCCGGCGGGCGGCGCGAATTCCAGGACATCGGCGCGGCCGACCATCTCATCCACCGTCCTGAAACCCAGCGCCGCCATGTGCTCGCGCAGGTTCTGCGCGGTGAAGCGCAAAAAGCGCTCCACGTAATCGGCTTTTCCGCCGAACCTCGAACGGAGCACGGGATCCTGCGTGGCCACTCCCGTCGGGCAGGAGTTCAGGTGGCACTTGCGGACCATCACGCACCCGAGCGTGATGAGCAGTGCGGTTCCGAATCCGAATTCCTCGGCGCCCAGCAGGGCGGCCACGGCAAGGTCGCGGCCGGTCTTGAGCTGGCCGTCGACCTGAACGCGAATCTGGCCGCGGAGCTGGTTGGCCATGAGCGCCTGTTGGGCCTCGGCGAGGCCGAGCTCCCAGGGAAGGCCGGCGTGCTTGATGGCCGTGAGCGGTGAAGCGCCCGTGCCGCCCTCCTGCCCGGAAATCAGCACGAGATCGGCGCGCGCCTTGGCCACGCCCGCGGCCACGGTGCCGACACCGATTTCCGACACCAGCTTCACGGACACCCGCGCGGACGGATTCACGGTGCGCAGGTCGTGGATCAACTGGGCCAGGTCCTCGATCGAATAGATGTCGTGATGCGGGGGCGGAGAGATCAGGGTCACGCCGGGCGTGGTGTGGCGGACGCGCGCGATTTCATCCGTGACCTTGTGCCCGGGAAGCTGCCCCCCTTCGCCGGGTTTGGCGCCCTGCGCGATCTTGATCTGGAGTTCGTCCGCGTGCACGAGATATTCGGTGGTGACTCCGAAACGGCCGGAGGCGACCTGTCGGATCCGCGAGAACAACCGGTCTCCGTTCGGCAGGGGGACGGTCCGGCCGGGATCCTCGCCCCCCTCTCCTGAATTGCTGCGCCCGCCGATGCGGTTCATGGCCGCGGCCACGGCTTCATGGGCTTCCCGGCTGATGGATCCGAACGACATGGCCGCGGACACGAAACGCGGCAGTATGGCTTCGACCGGTTCCACTTCGTCGAGGGGAACCGGATCACGGGGCTTGAACCGGAGCAGGCCCCGGAGCGTCGCGTTCCCGGCCGTGAGCCGGTCCATGAGTTCCGCGAATTTCAGGTACAGATCGTAATCGTTCATCTTCGCCGAGGTCTGGAGCATGAAAATGGCCTCGGGGGTCCACAGGTGCTTCTCACCGTCGTTGCGCACGGCATACTGCCCGCCTGCGTCGAGCAGTTTCGAAACCCGGCCGTCCGCCGGAAACGCCCTGCGAAGCCGCTGAACGGCTTCCGCCGCGACGGCCTCCAGGCCCACGCCGCCGATCGGGGACGCGGTGCCCGGGAAAAACCGGCGGATGACGTCCGGGCCGATGCCGACCGCCTCGAAGATCTGTGATCCGTAAAAACTGTGCACCGTGGAGATGCCCATGCGGCTGAAGGTCTTCAGCAGGCCCTTCTTGACCGCGGTGATGTAGTTGTCCATGGCGATCTCCGGGGGCAGCGGCTGTTCGAGCAGGCTGGACTCGCTCAGACTGCGCACCGTCTGAAACGCCAGGGTCGGGCACACGGCGTCCGCGCCGTAGCCGATCAGCAGGGCGAAATGAAAAATCTCCCTCGGCTCCCCGGATTCCACGATGATGCCGGTGGACGTGCGCAGGCCCTTCCGCAGCAGGTGGTGATGCAGTCCGGCCGTGGCCAACAGGCAGGGCACAGGCGCCCATTCGGCGTCCACGTCCCGGTCCGAAAGAATGAGAATCGCCGCGCCGGAGGCGATCGCCGCCTCCGACTCGGCGAAGATGCGCTCCATCGCTTCGGCCAGGGCCGCGCCGCCGCCGTCCGCCCGGAAACGCATGTCGATGCGCCGGCTCAGAAGGTCGGGATGCCGGGCCTCGGCGATCCGGACCATGTCGTCGATCGTGAGAATGGGGTGATGCAGGCGGAGACCCCGGCAGTGCTCCGGGCTTTCATCGAGAAAATTCCGCTCGCGGCCCACGTTGCTTTCGAGCGACATGACCCGCTCCTCGCGGAGCGGATCGATGGGCGGATTGGTCACCTGCGCGAACAGCTGTTTGAAATAGGAGAACAGGAGCTGGGGCCGCGTCGACAGAACCGGGAGTCCCGCGTCGTTTCCCATCGATCCCACGGCCTCCTGGCCGCGCGAAGCCATCGGGTTGATCAGAATCCGCAGGTCCTCGTCCGTGTATCCAAAGGCGTGCTGAAGCCGCGTCAGCCGCTCCGGGTCCACGTGGGGCGCCTGGGAGGGCATGAACAGGCCCCGCAGTTCGATCCGGTTCTCGCGGAGCCAGCGCCGGTACGGCTTCCGGCGCGAAATCTCCGCCTTGATCTCGTTGTCCGGCACGATCCGGTTCTGCTTCAGGTCCACGAGCAGCATTTTCCCGGGCTGGAGCTTGCCGCGCTGGTGAATCTGTTCGGCCGCGAATTCCAGGACGCCGGTTTCGGAGGCCAGGCCGATGAGTCCGTCGCGGGTGACCGTGAACCGGGCGGGCCGGAGTCCGTTTCGGTCGAGCGTGGCGCCGATCCAGCGGCCGTCGCAGAAGGCCATGGCCGCGGGCCCGTCCCAGGGTTCCATGAGGGAGGAGTGAAACTCGTAGAAGGCGTGCTTGTCCTCCGTGAGACCGGTCCTTCCGCCGGTCGCCTCGGGAATCATCATCATGACGGCGTGCGGCAGGGAGCGGCCCGCGAGCACGAGCAGTTCGAGGACATTGTCGAAGACCGCGGAGTCGCTGCCGCC
>JAFGAX010000128.1 GCA_016933415.1 bacterium | reverse complement strand
TAGCGGCTGATAGTTGAGAAATCCGATTTTTTTTGATAAAAGTCAAGCTATTTCTTGGGTTTCATGCAACTTTGCTACATCGCCAATCAATTAACACACTTATTTGTCGACGTAAATTAATTTATTTAAATATTTTTACAAATACTTGCAGATTGGTTTGTTTAATTGTCCTCTCACTTATTCACATAGGAGGAGTAAAAACTGGTATCATATAAGTGTTTGGGCCTTCAAAAGTAAACGTAATTGGATTCGAATATAAATGCTCATAATTAATCGTCCCCCAATCATGAGTTTCTCGTGACCAGTATTCAAAAGTATGTCCTGGTGTAGGTGTGGCGATAAACGTGAGAATAGTTCCCACCTTCGTCAAACCGTAATAATTTGGATTTCCTTGCGGGGTCATTTGCGCACTTCCACAGCTCGGACTCGTTATATATTTAATACCACACCAATAATACGTATCATAAAATGCAGTATAAGTTGTATTAATAAATGGGACAACAATATCTCGATCATTTGAAATATTTTCATCACTCCAGTGTGAAAATTTGTGCGCATAAATATCGTGCTCACCAGTCATGTTAACTTCTTCTGTCACATGAACATGATGAATCTCGCCTGGGTGCCATTCAAAGACAGCTTCTTCCATGTCGTTTAGTTTCGCAAAAATACCATCAACATACAAAGATAATAATTCGAACCATGTACTCATCTTTATGGTTATTGTCACAGTATTTGAACTACTTAGAATATTGATTGTTATTCTTCTTGAATCTTGGATAATCCCCGAATGCACCGCGCACCTCCCTTGGCCGATGACCTCATACTGCCCGGAGGAACGGTACGTGTGGCACTGACGTTCCAATCCCCACGGCGAGTACCCGCTTCCGTCCCCCCAGTCGAAGCGGTACTGCACCGGATGGCCCTGACTGCAGCTGGAACCTCCGGTCGAAAAGCAGATCTCCTCCCCCACACTTCCCTGATCCGGGCCGCTCGGCTGCCAGGGCTGTGAAACCGTGCAGGAGCTCCCTCCCGATCCGCTCCTCTGAACCACGATATCCACTGTCATGTCGCCCGTGATCTGCCCCAGGAACCGCTCGTACGTCACGATGCCGGCCCCGTAGACGATGATCCGGTAATTGCCCGCGTTGACCTTGCCGAGCGGCCCATTCTCCGAAGTCCACTGCGGCACACCCCCGGCAGTGAACCTCCCTCCCTTGCTCCCGTCCAACAGAACCATTTTCCTTGTCTGTACCGCGTCCCCCGCAATCAGGCTGTACAGGTACACCCCTGCAGGCACCGCATTTCCCCTGTCGTCCGTTCCGTCCCAGACCGCCTGCCCCATTCCCTCGTTCTCATACCCGTTTAGAATAGTCCGCACCTTTCGGCCCAGAATGTCGAACACCTCCATGCGGACAGGCCCGGAAGCCGGAATTCCATAACGGATCACCGTGCTCGGATTGAAAGGATTCGGATAATTCTGGCCCAGGCTGAAGCCTTCGGGCCGTCTTCGACCATTGTCCCGAACCCCGGTCTGAGGCATGGAAATCGAATAATAACCGCTCGAATTGGTCATGGAACCGTAAATCTCGGAGACATTGTCCACATTGACCAGTTCAACCTGCACCGATGAAACCGGCGTCCCGTCGGAGAAGGTCACCGTGCCGTGAACGCCGTTCCCCTGAACCGGATCGGTCGCCATCGCCCCGAGCCGGGCCACTCCGAAAAGCGAAGGATTCTTCCAGGAATCATTGCTCGAACTATACCATTTCAGCATGTGATCGCGCGTGCCGCTGTCATTGTCGTTCACCTGAAGATCGAAACCGAACCGGTACCCCTCCACGGTTGGAATGCGGAGCTGTACAAGCTCCAGTCCGATCTCGGCCGTCCAGCCCGTGCCCGTATTAACGGGGACGAACTGAACGTTATTGATGTACCAGGAGTCCCGGAAGGAACCGCCTCCGGTCGGAATGTGGACGCTGGCGTCACTTCTCACAAAGCCGACGTGGATGTCGTTGTAATCATACGAACCCGACATTTCGTGTCCCGCATCCAGATACAGCTCGATCGCGTCGCTCAACCACCAGCTCGAGCTGTGGGCCCGGTTGAAGTCGTCCCGGATTGTGACGAACAAATAAAGAAAAGAGTCTTTCCACAGGATCTGAAACGAAGCTGAAATGTCGTTCGTGTCCCAGGAGTGGGACACCCCTTCCGCGTTCAGATAAGCATCCATCTGGATCGTTTCAGCGGACGACCACGCCGCTTCCTTGACGCCGTCCACGGTTACGGAAACCGCGCTGCGCGGGATATTCAATTCATTTCCGGTATGGGCAAAAAGAACTGTATTGGAAAATACAAGGATACCGAGGAGACATACAATGGAGAGGGGACCGATTTTATTCACGATTTCCTCCTGATATCATTGAGGCAACCCCCTGGACGCTCTCCGCGTTGCGGAACCAAGTGTCCTGTATGCACTGTTGAAGACTCCGCGCGCCCGTCTCCCTTGTCAGGGGGACGATTATCGCCTCGCCCCCCCCTGACAAGGGGGGCAACGGGGGGTTGCCTTGAGGTTTGACCGGACACTCATGATTATATTTTTTATTTTATTTTCCGCTGATCTTATTCGGCTTTTATCAATTTCAGCCTGTCGTAAACGCCATTCTGTGAAAGAACGGCCAGATAAAGACCCGAACCCACCGTAATCCCCTGATCATCGCATCCGTCCCAGGCGATGGCATGATCGCCGGGCGCCATTTCGGAATCATTCAACACCCGGATCATCCGTCCCAGGACGTTGAAGATCCTCAGTTTGACGTGTCCGCTTCGAGCGGTCTGAAAACGGATCAGAGTCGAAGGATTGAAAGGATTCGGGAAATTCTGCATCAGGCCGAAACGCGCCGGCATGTGTCCATCTTCCTCGACCGCGGTCACGGATCGCACATAGACAGGTGCATCCATTTTATAGATATTGCTCTCATCCCCCTCCGCCACCTCCGAGTCGCAGTCGACTTCCAGAACGAACCAGACGTTATAATTGCCGCTCATTAAATCCGGAAAAGAAGACAGCGTCCAGGTAACCGCCATTTCAGAACCCGAAGAAAGGGCGTTGACTGTCTTTTTCTCGGACACCCAGTAGTCGTCCGACCGGTTCAAGTCATTCCCCATGGAAACCGTCAACCTCGCATGACTGGCGCCCGACTGACTCGATCCGGAGTTTCGGATGGTGAATCTCAGCGATGCGGATTGCCCCTCGGTGAGGATATTGGGCTGGCAGGTGAAACTGCCGAACACCAGGTCCGGTTTCGGGAGGGTGGATGCGGGCACAATTGCGAATTGACAGTCGCTGTAGTCATAAACGTCCGTATTCGTGGAATGGGTGATGCCGATGAGGCAGTCCGACCGGATTTCCTGGTCCGCGGGTACGGTCCACGTGTAACTACCCGTGTTGGGTGCCACTGCTGCGATCAGCTGATAGGTCGTCCCCTTCTGAATCTCGATTTTGACATTGGAAATCGGATCGTCGAAGGATTCCCATGTAATCGTCTGCTGGGAGCCCCGTTCCCACGCAATCCCCCCAGTGTTGGGATAGGTGACGTGAATATGGCTTGGAAGCCACTTGCCGATCGTGAAATTCCGGCTGTAAGCGCTGGTAATGGTTGTCGAGGACGAGCGTATTTCGGCATATATCTGCCGCCCTGAACCGAGAGAGAGTGTACCCGGAACCGTCCACCATTCCTCATAGGTTCCATCGCCCGCGATATACTTGTCTGCCACGATCTGAATCCACTCCGGCGCGACCCATAAGGAATAGGTATAATGCGCGCACTGGTAAGTCGTAAAAACGATTTTGTATGTTCTGTATTGTTCCAATATCCCGCCCGCGGGTTCGAGGATATTGACCAGGGACTGGCCCGAAACGGATCCGTTCAACAGCAGGAAGAAACCGACGCAAGCACTCAACAGTCTGTTTTTCATCGCAATCCTCTTTTCGTCTTCAGTCTGGAATCAGTGAGAGTGACGGGCAATAACTGAAATATGATGCGTTATCTGCATCCGAAGAAAAGATTCGGCCCGGGTGATCAGCCGATCAGCTAAAAATGGAGAATGATTACATTTTAGTTCCAGGCAAAGTTTACGCCCCGCATGAACATGATCCATCCTTGACTGCGAATGAGATCGAAGGTAACAGTATCTGTGAAAGAGAATTGCGTCACAAGATATCATGGAATAAGAAATTTTTGTAAAATACATCGCAATGCAAAATGCATGAATGGTCATCGGTTCTCTGCTTGTTCAGAAAAGTCATTCGTAACGAACAACGAAAATGTGGATTCCGATCTTTCCAGTTCGAGACATAATCTCTTTAATGTTTTAATTATTAATTATTTAATTAATGTATTCAAATAGTATACCATGATCCATTGGACCATTACAAGTGACCGTAACATTCTGTAATTTCTTGATTAATTTTACTCAAATAGATATGGAATTATAATGAGTATCGAGAGGATGTGTCATCCATGTTACACCCCAAAAAAACTAATGGTTTTCCATAAATCATATTAACAAGTAATTACCCCTGCCACAAAAAAGAGGCGGCCTGATAGACCGCCTCTTTCACATTGAACCCGTTCGGAACGTCGGTTTCACCCGCCTTTGCCGCTCAGCATCCTTTGCAGGCTCGTCCTGGGCAGTCCGGCCTTTTCAGCCGCTTGCGTGACGTTGCCCCCGCTCCTGCTCATGAGATCCGACAGGTAATCCTTCTTGAACCGTTCGAGCGCCGCTTTTCTGGCCTTTTTGTATTCCAGCCCCAGCAGGTCGGCAAAAACACTCGACTTTTCGACCGGATGATGGTCCAGACGCAATTCCTCCGCCCCGATTGGGAATCCGGAGGCCAGAATCACCGACCTCTCCACGACATTCCGCAGCTCGCGCACGTTTCCGGGCCAGGCGTAGTTCTTCAGCATCCGGATCGTTTCCGGCCTGAAATGCCGGGTCTTTTCGCCTGCGTCCGGCCGGAACAGCCCCGCAAAATGCTCGGCCAGTATGGGGATGTCTGCCGGCCTTTCCCGCAGCGGAGGAATTTGTATGGTGATCACGTTCAGCCTGTGGTACAAATCCTCCCGGAAACGGCCGGCCGCGATCTCTTCAGTCAGGATGCGGTTGGAAGCGGCCACGATACGGATGTCCACGCGGAGCGACTGGGTTCCGCCCACGCGCGTGAGCGTTTTATTCTCGAGCACCCGCAGCATTTTGGCCTGCATGTCCGGATTCATGCACCCGATTTCGTCCAGAAAGATGGTCCCGCCGTCCGCCTGCTCGAATCGTCCGATGTGACGGCCCACGGCTCCCGTGAAGGCGCCCCGCTCGTGTCCGAAACACTCGCTTTCGAAGAGGGACGGCGGAATGGCCGCGCAATTGACAGTAATATAGGGGCCTTCGGACCTTCCACTGTGTATATGTATCTCCCTTGCCACCAGTTCCTTACCGGTTCCGTTCTCCCCCTCGATCAGCACCGCCGCCGACGTCGGCGCGACTCGCAAAATCATGGCACGGACCCTTTTCATGGCCTCCGACTCTCCGATAATCCTGCCGTACTTACTCTCCATTTCCCGGATAAATATCCGCTTCCATCGGGCGGCGCTCAATTCCCTCTCGATGATCGCCTTCAGCGTGAGGATGTTGGGATGCTTGGACATGTAATGGAAAGCGCCCAGTTTCATCGCTTCGACCGCGGTTTCGACCGAGGCAAATTCCGTGATCATGATCACGGGCAGATCGGGCTGAATGCGCCTGATACGCCTCAACGTCTCGATTCCGTCTATCCCTTGACCGAGCCGCAGGTCCAGAAGCACGGAGTCGAATACGCCGTTCTTCAGTATTCGCAGAGCCTCCTCCCCGCTTTCCGCGTTCTCCATCGTGAACACGTCCCGGCTCAGAGCCTCGAAATCATTGATAAAATCCCTGTGGTCGTCCACCAGAAGCACGTGCAGGCGGTCAGGCATTGTCCGTCCTCTTGAATTGAATTTGAAAGATCGTTTTACCCTCCCCTGTTTCAACGAGACGCAGATCACCCCCGTATTTCCTCATGATTCGAGCCGAATGGACCAATCCGAAACCGGCCGATCCTGTCTTCGTGGTCACTTTTTCACGGAAGAGTTTTTCCCTAACCTGCTCGGAAACGCCCGGACCGTCGTCCTCCACCTCCACGAAAACCAGGTCCGCATGTCCGCGGCAGCGGATCCGGATTTCGGCGCCTCCGACCGCACGGAAGGCGTTGCAGATGAGATTGTCGAGGATCTGGTCGAATTCGGCTTCCCGGATGCGGGCCGCCGCGCCGAAACCCGGCCCGGGTTCGTATCGGATGCAACGGCCGGCTTTTTCATACTCCCTGACTATCCGTTGAATCCTGTCGTTCAGACGGCAGGTGAAATGCGCTTCGATGTCCTTGCGAATGTCCCGCAGGCTCTCATGCAGCAGTTGAATCGATTCGACAGCTCTGGACCCGAGAGGCGCACGCCACTGAGCTGACCCCGTTGTGTCCCGGGAGGCAAGCCTGTTCAGCCATGAGACAGAAGCCTGAAGCCGACCGCGGATCTCCGAAACGCCGGTCCGGAACCGTCCGGAAACGCGGAGATGCTCAACAAGCCTTTCGATTTCGGGAACAACCAGCTTGTGAAAATCCCCGATGGACTCCTCCAGGCCCTGGCGGATCTCTTCCGAAACGCCACCTTCCGGATCCAGATTGCCCGCGTACAACTGAACCCGGTTCAGCTTGCGTGCGCCCCATTCGCCGTGAAAAAACGCGTTCAGGGAAGCAAAGCTTTTTTCCAGCGCCTCCATTCGAACAGCCTCGCCGCCCCAGATCCGGCTGCCGTAATGAAATCCGGCGAGGGAAACGGCGTATCCGAACGCGAACGGGAACACGACGCCCGGGAAAAAAGCGGCGTCCCGCAGCACGTGGAAAAGCGGCAGAAAAATGAGAGCGGCGGCTGTCATCGAGAACCGGATGACTTTCCCCTCCGGCCGGCTCCTCCTTGCGAGAACCATCATCGAGAAACCGGTGAAGACCAGGAACAGCGCGAGGACCGCCGCGCGCATCTGCCGAAGAGGATCACGGGCGTTCCGGGCGAGGAATTTGACGATTCCGGAACGCAGACGCGGCCATCCGTCCTCTTCAAACAGCACCAGGGTTTTTCCGCCAGGGGCCACCGAGGCCCAGGTGCGTTCGATGCCCGAGGGAAACCGGACGAGAACATCCTTCGGCCTGCCGTCCGGCACGCCGAAAAGAACGATGCGGGAACTCATGCTGTTGCACACGGAGCTTCCGCTGATCTCCCGCATCGCCTTCATATGTGCAGGATCTCCGGCGGATCCTTCGTCGTACAGGCAGACACGCGCGCCCACGGCGTCGGCGTTCGACCGGGTGCCCCGGACTTTCAGCCTGACATACCCCCGCGTGTCCGTCCGGTTGACAAGCCACCGGCTCTCCGAAAATGAATCGGCCATGTAAATGTCCGGATCTCCGTCCTCGTCGAGATCGCCCCAGGCCAAGCCGGAGACAAAACACTTGTGCCTTTCCCTGGCGCTTCTTACGAACCGGCCGGCGCCGAGATTGAGGTAAAGCGAACTGGTGTCGAAGCCGCCGACGAACAGGTCGAGGCGGCCGTCATTATCCGCGTCCAGGAACAGGGCCGCCTCGCGGAGCCCGTCCTCGACAATGCCCGAAAAGGCTGTTGCGTCCGTGAAACGTCCGTTCCCGTCGTTTCGGTACAGTCGGCACAGACCCGCTGTTTTCGTGATAAAGAGGTCGAGATCGCCGTCGTTGTCCGCATCTCCGAAAACGGAGCCGGAGGCGAGGGCCAGCGTGTCCTCTCCCTTGAATCCCCGGTTCAAGGCCTCCTCCCTGAACCTGGGGACCCGCCCGAAACCGCAGGGCCCCTCGTTGATGAAGAGAAGGCTCCTTTTCCCGCCGCGCGTCATGAACAGGTCCTGCCTGCCGTCTCCGTCGACGTCTCCGAACGAAGCGCTCCCGGACCCCGGTTTCTCCCGAAAACCGGCTTCCATCGTTCTGTCCGAAAAAATTCCCGCACCGTTGTTGAGAAAAATCCTGTTCCCCGAATCCGAATTGCACACGACCAGGTCGATGTATCCGTCGTTGTTGACATCCGCCCAGGAGGCCGACGGGGAGAAACCCATCCGCACGCTGACCCGGGATCGCCTGAAATTCCTGAAAATCCCGCGACGGGCCTGCTCGAACAGGATGTTCGGTCCGTACAGGGAGGTCACGAACAGGTCCTGGCTTCCGTCGTTGCGCGTATCCGCCGAGGAGGCGCCTTCGTCGTAATTGGGTTTCGAGTTGTCCAGAACCGTGCCTGCGGCGAGGCCGGCGTTCTCGGCGATTTCGTCCTGATGATAGTAATCTCCCATGTACCGGTACAGCCGGTTGGCGCTCTTGGTCACCACTGCGTACAGGTCCTCGTGTCCGTCGCCGGTGAGGTCGGAAATAGCTACACCGTGCTCATACATGTGCTGATGCTCGGGTTGTGTGTCAAAAATCCGTGCCGTCACGATGTTTCGGGCGAACCGCGGGGTCTGAAGCGTCACCATGCGCTCTGGTCCGGACCTGGAATACAGCGCAAAGGTGCGATGATCGAGTCCGCCCGGCCCTGGCTCGCGCGCCGTGATGCCCGCATAGACGATGTCGTGCGGACCCGGGCGGGAAAGATCCAGCCGGAGCGTTGCGTCCGTCCGTACCAGGGACGGCGATCGATTGACCAAGACCGTCGAATGGACGGGCACGGACAGGCGTATGGTGTCCCGGGGAACCTCCCGGCGGACGCCTGCGCCGTATCGCTCAAGAAGACTCCGGGTTTCTCCGATCAACCTCCCGGGGTCGCCCCACATGAATAGCATCAGATCCCTGAGATCGGGATTGCCTGAATCCGGCGGGAGTGTTTTCCATCCTTCCCGGGAATACTCGCATATCGAAACGGGAACGTCCGTAACCGCGTAACCGTGTGACGGAGAGTCGAAATACAGACCGTCAATGTGCCTGGATACGGGGAACGGAACCATTTTCCAAAGACTCCCGTCATACCGCATGAGCTGACCCCATTCGCATCCCGCCCATCCCGAATTCGGGGACGTGAAAAAGAGCGATTTGATCCTCAGTGTATTGGGAGTCCTGACTTCCCTCCATTCGGTGCCGTCAAAATGCAGGAGGTTCTGCTTGTAGGGAATGTCGGTCTGAAATGGAAGCCAGACGTCATTCGGGTTGAGGGCGAATACCGCGGATCCGCTGAGATCCGGATGGGCCTGAAAACGGATACGGGACCAGCGTCCTCCATTCCAGTGATGCAGGAGAGGGCCGAAATCGTGATGCGCGAGCCAGCCCTGATTCTGGTTCAGGAAAAAACCTTTGACCGACGCATCCATTTCATCCGGGCATTCGAGTATCTTCCAAGGAATGCCCAGAATGGATTTCAAATCGATTCCATCGCGGGCGACACGCGCCGAATCCGCGGTGATGACATGCGTCTTCGAATGACAGGGCGGGAAACAGAGGAAGAGCGCGAAAGCGAACAAGGACCGGAGATGTCCACGGAATGAACCGGGATGTTGAAAATTCCGCGAAGCGGTCGGCACGCAGGTTCCTCTCGGAGGCAGGTATCGGTTTAAAGAGAATATAAGGAAATAATTTAAATAATCAAGAAGGATAAAGCGTCCGATAGCCCCGCTGAAAAGACGCGGGGCATATCGGACCTACAATTCCAACCTGCCGCCCCCCACCGCCTCCTCGAACGACCCCGCGATCCGGAACGGAATCCCGGACGCGGCGAGCAAATCCAGGCCCTCCTGCTTGCGGTTTCCCTCGAAACGGACCGTGATTTCCGGCGACAACCCAGTCCTCTTCAAAGCGGACACGAGGCCCTCGGCCACGGCGTCGCACCTCACGATTCCGCCGTACACGTGCACGACGAGCCGCCGCGTGCCGGGAGCTGACAGCACGGCGATGACCGCTTCCTCCACGTCCGCGGCCGAGGCCGCGCCCCCGATGTCGCAGAAAGCGGACGCCGGAACGCCTGCCGCGGCCAGCGCGTCCGTGGTGGCCATGGCGAGACCCGCGCCGTTCGCGAGCACCCCGACTTCGCCGGCCATGCGCACAAAGGGAATGCGGCCCCCGCAAATCGATGCGTTTTCCTCCAAAGCGGAAAGCGTGAGCGCTTCCGCGATTCCCCTGGCATCCGATTCCGTGAAATCATACGAAGACCTTCCGGAGCGGCCGGAAGCCGGACCGTCCAGACAGGAAAAGGCAACCGAAGGCTCTGACAGCACCGCTGTTTCCGGGTGCCGGAACAGGCTGTAATCGTCAATCTCCATTTTGGCGTCGAGACAGACGATGCGTCCGTCCCGCGTGAGGGCGAGCGGATTGATCTCGACCAAAGTGCATTCATGCAGAAAAAAGAAACGTACGAGTTCAGACAGAACCCGGGCCGCATCCAGTGCCGTTGTTCCGGACAGCCCCATCGCGGCCGCGGCCTCCAGGGGCAGACCGGGGGAGAACCCGTGTTCCGGGCCGGAAGCGGTCAGCGGAAAACGCACAGGCTCCGCCTCTTCCACCCCCGTTCCCCCTTTGCCGGACACGAGCAGGGACACGCGGCCCGAATCCCGGTCCAGGGCTACGGCTGCGTACAATTCCGCCGCAACGTCCTCCATCCGCTCGACGAGAACGAGGCGGACCAAGACCGGCCCGCTCCCGGCCGGCTTCAGAACCGAGCCCAGAAGCCCGGAAGCGACGGACACGGCTTCAAGCCGGCCGGACACGATCCTGATCCCGCCCGCTTCTTTTCTGCCCCCGGAAAGGACCTGGGCCTTGACCACAAAGGGCGGCTGAATGCATTTTGATGCGGCCTGTACGGTTTTGGAATGGCTGGCCGCGAATCCTTCAGGAACCGGAATGCCGGACTGCGTCAGAAGAAATTTGGCCTGATATTCAAAAATGCGCATTTTCCATTATCTTTTTGTTTAAACAGTCCTTATCCGTATGGCCCGAACACGGACGAAAAGCCGGTTTTCCGCAAAATAAGAACACCTCTAAAATAAAGCAAAGCATTTATTTATGGCATGTAATTTGCAAAAATAGACCCGGATAAGAACATCTCATGAAAAAAAACGAATTCGAACATGCGCCGGACCTGTTCCGGTTCTTCCGCAACCTGTCGATCAAGCGCAAGCTGACGATGATCGACCTCTTGACCACGACCCTCGCGCTCTGCGTGGCCTGCACCGCGTTCATCGTGTACGAGCGGATATCCTTCCGCCGCACGGTGCTCCGCGAGCTGACGGTCACGGCCGAGATCATCGGACGGAACAGCACCGCGGCGCTCGCCTTCGACGACGGCCGCACCGCGGAGGAAATTCTCTCCGCGCTTCTCGCGCAGAAACACATCGTTTCGGCCTGCATCTACAAGACCGACGGCCAGGTGTTCGCGACCTATCTGCGGGAGAACGCCAAGCCCGAATTTCCGCCGGCCTCGGCCGATGATCAGGAGATCTTCACGGGGGACCACCTGATTCTGACCCGGCCCGTCCTGCTGGAGGAGGACCGGATCGGCACGGTGTACATCAAGTACGACCTCCAGGAAATGCACGCGCGCTTCACCCGGTACGGCCTCATCGCGCTGGTCATGATTCTCGCCTCGGCCATGATCTCGTTTTCGGTCGCGTCGCGTCTGCAGCAGATGATCGCCAAGCCGATTCAAAACCTCGCCGAGGTGGCCTTCACCGTCTCCCTGAAGAACGACTATTCGATCCGGGTGGAGAAAAAAAGCCGCGACGAGGTCGGCCAGCTCATCGACGGGTTCAACGAAATGCTCTCGCAGATTCAGGAGCGCGACCACGCCCTCACCCGTGCGCAGGAAAACCTGGAAAAGCGGGTGCAGGAGCGCACCCAGGAGCTCATGCAGGAGATTTTCGAGCGCATCCGCGTGGAGAACCGGCTGAGGGAGTCCCTGCAGGAGAAGGAGGTTCTGCTGAAGGAGATCCACCACCGGGTCAAGAACAACCTCCAGGTCATCTCGAGCCTCCTGTACCTGCAGTCGCGGAAAATCAAGGACGCCGGCGCGCTGGACATGTTCGTGGAGAGCCAGAACCGGATCCGCTCCATGGCGCTGATCCATGAGAAGCTGTACCAGTCGGAGGACATGATCCACGTCGACTTCGCGGAATATACGCGCAACCTCATCGGCCACCTGGCCAATTCGTACGGCACCCAGCTGAAGAAGGTGCGCATCGACACGCGTTTCGAAAACGTCATGCTGAGCATCGACAAGGGCATTCCCTGCGCGCTGATCGTCAACGAACTGGTGACCAACGCTCTGAAATACGCGTTTCCCGGGGACCGCGACGGCACGATCCGCATCGACTGCGCGAAGAACGCCGACAACACGGTGGCCCTGACCGTCCTGGACGACGGCGTGGGACTCGACGATTCGTTCGACCTGCACCGGAGCGAGACCCTCGGCATGCAGCTGATCCGCAGTCTCACCCAGCAGCTGAAGGGCAGAATCGACGTGGCCAACGGCTGCGGCGGACCGGACGGCGCGGGCGGGGCGCGTTTCACGATCACGTTCAACGCATAAGGAAAGGGGAGGCGTCTTCATGAAGGAAACCCGAATTCTCGTCGTGGAGGACGAGGTCATCATCGCGATGGAAATCCGGGACCGGCTCGGCAAGCTGGGCTACACGGTCACGGGCGTCGCCCCCTCCGGCGAGGAGGCGATCCGGAAGATGACGGAGACGCACCCGGACCTGGTTCTGATGGACATCATGCTCGAAGGGCCCATGGACGGCGTCGAGACGGCCGAACGCATCCGCGCGGCGCACGACGTGCCGGTGATCTTCCTGACCGCCTATTCCGACAGCACGACCCTGGAGCGGGCCAAAATCAGCGAGCCCTTCGGGTACATCCTGAAGCCGTTCGACGAGCGCGAGCTGCACACCACGATCGAGATCGCCCTGTACCGTCACCAGATGGAACAGCGCCTGCGGGCGAGCGAGCGGTGGTTCTCGACCACCCTGAAGAGCATCGGGGACGCGGTCATCACCACCGATACCCAGCGCGTCGTGACGTTCATGAACCCCGTGGCGGAACGCCTCACCGAATGGACGGCCGCGGACGCGTCGGGCAAGTCGATCGAGGCCGTATTCCGGGTCGTGAGCGAGAAGGGCCGCGTGCCCGTGGTCAACCCGGTGGCGTCCGCCCTGCAGGACGACGCCGTGGCCGGGCTCGCGGAGGGCACGATTCTGATCTCCCGGAACGGCCGCGAAATTCCGGTCGACGACAGCGCGGCCCCGATCAAGGACGAAAAGGGCCGCATCACCGGCGCCGTGCTGGTCTTCCGCGACATCGCCGAGAAAAAGAAGCTCGAGAAACAGCTGCGACAGGCCCAGAAAATGGAGGCGGTCGGCACGCTGGCCGGCGGCGTGGCCCACGACTTCAACAACCTGCTCACCGCCATCCGGGGGTCCGTCGACATCGCCATGCTGACCATCAAGCCCGACGACCCGATCGTGCAGGACCTCCGGGAGATCCAGATCTCGGCCGAGCGGGCCTCCGATCTGATCCGCCAGCTCCTCATGTTCTCGCGCAACCAGCCCATGGAATTCACGAGCCTCTCGCTGAACCGCGTCCTCGAGAGCCTCCTGAAAATGCTCCACCGCCTGATCGGCGAGGACGTCGGCATCAGCACGTCGCTCGACGCCCAGCTCTGGTGCGTCCGGGCCGACCGGGTGACGCTGGAGCAGGTGATTCTCAACCTCGCCATCAACGCGCGGGACGCGATGCCGAACGGGGGCAAGATCTCGATCCGGACGGAGAACGTGACCCTCGACGAGGCCTACTGCCAGTCCGTGCCGGACGCGCGCCCCGGACGGTTCGTCCGGCTCTCCGTCACCGACACGGGCATGGGCATGGACGCCGAGACCGTCCAGCGCATTTTCGAGCCGTTCTTCAGCACCAAGGGCCCGGGCAAGGGCACCGGCCTGGGGCTCTCGGTGGTCTACGGCATCGTGCAGCAGCACGGCGGCTGGATCAACGTGTACAGCGAGCCGGGGCAGGGCACCACGTTCAAGGTCTATCTGCCCGGCCACAGCGAGCGGGAGGAAATCCGCAGGACTGAAAAGGAGACGTCCGCGACCGCGGTGCAGGGCATGGACGAACGCATTCTGCTGGTCGAGGACGAGAAAAACGTTCGGGAATTCGTCAGCAAGGCGCTGAGACAGTGCGGCTACCGCCTGGGCGTCGCCGACTGCGCCGAGCAGGCGATGGAACTGTTCCGGGCCGAATCCGGCAGATTCGACATGGTGTTCAGCGACGTTGTTCTGCCGGGCATGAACGGCATCGACCTGGTCGAGACGCTGAGAAAGGAAAAGCCGGACCTGCGCATCCTGCTCTCGAGCGGGTACACGGACCATAAGTCGCAGTGGCCCCGCATCCAGGAGCAGGGCTGGCGCTTTCTTCAGAAACCCTACACGCTGACCGAACTGCTCCGGGTGATACGCGAAGTGTTCGAAAAGGACGCGAAGACCTCGGCGAAGGGCTGATTGAAGCTCCCCGCCGCCCGCCGCGCGGGATCAACCGGCTATATTTTCAAATGATTGAAGACAATCCCGGGGTCCGCGCCCGCTGACCGATCCGGACGCCTGAAACCAAAAGCAAAAGCCGCCCCCCGGGGGGCGGCTTTTTCATTTCAGATGCGGTTCGGGCCGCCTGTTCCGGGTTCGTGCCCCCGGACGGTCACGCGCGGTGATTGGCGATCAGAAGCGTCCGCGGATCGAGCTTGAGCCGCAGTTTCTCGAGATCGGCGCTGTCGCGGTCCTTGAGCAGTTTCAGATCGATGTGGTCCTGCATCGGATGGAGCTGGATGATCACCGAAAAGTATTTCTTGCCCGCGGCCACCGGCGCCGGTATGCCGGAATCGTCCGTGACGATTTCGCCCGGGGGCAGGGACGCGGAGAACCAGATCTCCACCCCGCGCGCATCCGCGATTTCCTTCCACAGCGCCCAGTCCGCGTCGGTCGCGGCCGCGAACGAAAATCCGTCCACGATGATCAAGGCGGGCGTGAATCCGGACCCCGCGGTGACCGTGTCCATGTGCGTCCGGACCTGCTGCAGCGTGCGGTCGGACTGACGGAAATGGAGGATCAGCCGGTTCGAGACGATCTCGTCGTGCACGTCCCGCACGTCCTCCAGCCGGAAGGTCGCCGCCAGCTCCTGGAACACGTGCTCGTACCAGCTTTCGATGTGACTGGGATTGTCCGAAAACGACACGTGCAGGACCTTCTCCCCGCGGAGCAGGCAGTCGAGCGCGACGTGCGCCAGGCACGCGGTCTTCCCCACGCCCTTCTTGGATGCGAATACCCCGAGGTTGCCGCGTCCCAGTCCCCCGTGAATCGACTTCTCGAGGACCCGGATGGGGCTTCTCTGATTCAGTTCGTTTTTCACCATACGGTAAGCCTTTCGGATGACGGTCCGTGGACCGGGGTTAGCGGCCTTTGGCCTTGTCAGCGTATTTCTTGATCAGTTCCTCGGATATGGATTCCGGCACTTTCTTGTACTGGGAGAACTCCATCGTGAATTCGGCCTTGCCCTGGGTCGCGGACCGCAGGACGGTGGAATAGCCGAACATCTCGGCCAGCGGCACTTCGGACTCGATGACGGTGAAGTTCTTGTCCTCCGTCGCGCTGTGGATGATGCCCCGCCGCTGGTTGATGGTGCCGAGGGCCGTGCCCTGGTACTCGGAGGGGCACTCCACGACGACCTTCATGATCGGCTCGAGAATAACGGGCCTGCACTTGCCGTAGGCCTGGCGGAAAGCGCCGATGGCCGCCTGCTGGAACGCGACGTCGGACGAATCGACCGCGTGGAAGGCCCCGTCGTTGAGGGTGACCTTCACGCCCACGATGGGGAACCCGATCATCGATCCCTTGGCGAGGCAGGCCTCGAATCCCTTCTTGCAGGAGGGGATGAATTCCAGGGGAATCGCGCCTCCCTTGATCTCGTCCGCGAATTCGAATTCTCCCTCGTGGAAGGGATCCATGCGGCCGCAGACCCGGCCGAACTGGCCGGCGCCGCCCGTCTGCTTCTTGTGCGTGTAGTCGAATTCGGCGCTCCGCGAGATGCTCTCGCGGTAGGCCACCTGGGGCGCGCCGGTCTCGAGCTCGACCTTGTACTCGCGCCGCATCCGCTCGATGTAGATGTCAAGGTGAAGTTCCCCCATGCCGCGGATGATCGTGTCGTTGTTCTCCGGGTCCACGTAGGTCTGGAAGGTCGGGTCCTCCTTGGTGAACCGGTTGAGCGCCTTGGCCATGTTTTCGAGTGATTTGTTGTCCTTCGGCTTGAGCGAGAGCGAGATGACGGGGTTCGGCACGAACATCGAGGTCATGGCGTACCGGACGCCGCCGCCGGTGAACGTGTCGCCCGACGCGCAGTCCACGCCGAACAGGGCCACGATGTCCCCGGCGCCCGCCTCGGTGATGTCCTCCATCTCGTCGGCGTGCATCCGGATGAGGCGGCCGACGCGAACGCTCTTGCCGGTCCGCGAATTCGTGATCTCGTCGCCCTTGCGGATCTGCCCCTGGTAGATGCGCACGTAGGTGAGCTGTCCGTACCGGGTGTCGTCGAGCTTGAACGCGATCATGACCAGCGGCGCCTGGATGTCGGGCTTGAGCTCGACCGGCGCCTCGGAGCGGTCGAGGTCCAGGGCGGTGTTCTTCACGTCCGCGGGCCCGGGCAGATAGGCCAGCACCGAGTCGAGCAGAAGCTGGACGCCCTTGTTCTTGAACGCGGACCCGACATAGACCGGGGTGAGCCCGAGCGCGAGCGTGCCGGCGCGCACGGCCTCGTGGATCATGTCCTCCTCGACCCGGTCCTCGAGATAGGCCTCCATCAGCCGGTCGCTGAACAGCGACACCGCGTCGAGCATGACGTCGCGCCTGGCTTTCGCCTTCTCCATCAGGGCGGCGGGAATTTCCTCCTCCCGCACCGTTTCGCCGTTCGATCCGTCGAAATAGTACGCCTTCATGCGGATCAGGTCGACGACGCCCTCGAAGGCCGACTCGAGGCCGATGGGAATCTGCATCAGCACCGCGTTGTCGCCCAGCTTGTCCTTCATCTGGTTGACCACGCGCTCGGGGTCCGCGCCCATGCGGTCGCACTTGTTGATGAACGCGATGCGCGGCACCTTGTAGCGCTTCATCTGGCGGTCCACGGTCAGGGACTGCGACTGCACGCCGCCGATGGCGCACAGCACGAGAATGGCGCCGTCGAGGACGCGGAGCGACCGCTCGACCTCGATGGTGAAGTCCACGTGGCCGGGCGTGTCGATGATATTGATCGAGTATTTCTTCCACTCCACGTTCGTCGATGCGGACGAGATGGTGATGCCGCGCTCGCGCTCCAGGTCCATGGAATCCATGGTGGCGCCGGACTCCTTGTCGTGGACCTCGTGGATGGCGTGGATTTTCTTTGTGTAGAACAGGATGCGCTCGGTGAGCGTGGTTTTGCCCGAATCGATGTGCGCGCTGATCCCGATGTTTCGCAGTTTCTGGAGGTCGGTAAACATAGTGGGTTGTTTTTATTCACCTTTCCTGTTTGGCACAAGGCATAAAAAACCGCTTTTGGGTCCGTCGCCCAAAAACGCGGGCAGTAAGATACAACTAAAACCGGCTGAAAACAAGAAATATTTTGTTGACTAAGAATAAATTTTGTGATAGTTTATGGGGTCACCGCCCACCCCGCATGCAGGAGTCCCCATGCCTTCCGACATGGAAAAAGAGATCGAATCCCTCCGCGAGGCCATCCGGCGGCACGACCACCGCTACTACGTGCTGAATGATCCGGAGGTTTCGGACCGGGAATACGACCGGCTCATGGCCCGGCTCTCGGACCTGGAGGCGGCCCATCCGGAATTCGCCTCCCCGGACTCGCCCACCTGCCGCGTGGGCGGCGCGCCCACGAAGGAATTCCCTTCGGTGACGCACGCGACGCCGATGCTGAGCCTCTCGAACTCGTATTCCACGGACGAGTTGATGGAATTCGAAAAACGGATCCGGAACGCGCTTCCCGACGAGCCGGTCGAGTACGTGGCCGAGCTCAAGTTCGACGGCATCGCGGTCAGCCTGGTCTACGAGGCCGGCCGGTTCGTCCGCGGCGCGACCCGGGGCGACGGCGAACGCGGCGACGACATCACGGAAAACCTGAAGACCGTGCGCTCCATCCCACTCCGTCTGTTCTCGGGTTCCGGACTGCCGGCGGACGTCGAGGCGCGTGGCGAGGTGTACATTCCCAGGGCCGGATTCGAGAAAATGAACCGGGAGCAGGAGAAACTGGACGAGAAGCTATTCGCCAATCCCCGCAACGCCGCGGGCGGCACTTTGAAACTGCAGGATCCGAAGGCCGTGGCCCGGCGGCCGCTCCAGTTCACCGCGTACAGCCTGATCTCGGGCGTACCGGCCGGCACCCAGCTGGACCGCCTGCACATTCTGCGCGAGCTGGGGCTTCCGGTCAGCCGCCACTCGGCCCTGTGCAAATCCATGTGGGAAGTGGTGGAGTTCTGCGGCTCCTGGGAGGAGCGGCGCGACAGCCTGGCCTTCGAGATCGACGGCGTGGTCGTCAAGGTCAATTCCATCAGCCAGCAGGAGCGGCTGGGCGTGACGGCCAGAAGCCCGCGCTGGGCCGTAGCCTACAAATTCAAGGCGCGGCAGGCCGCCACCGTGCTCCGCAGAATCCACTTCCAGGTCGGCCGGACCGGCGCGATCACGCCCGTGGCCGAGCTCGCGCCCGTTTCCCTCGCGGGGTCCACGATCAGCCGCGCCACCCTGCATAACGAGGAGGAGATCCGGCGCAAGGACATACGCGAAGGGGACACCGTTCTCATTGAGAAAGGCGGCGACGTCATCCCCAAAATCGCGTCCGTGGTGCTGGCGAAACGGCTCCCGGACTCGCGGCCGTTCGAAATGCCCGCGGACTGCCCGGTCTGCGGCTCGCCGGTGTCGCGGACCGAGGACGAGGTCGCGGTGCGGTGCGAAAACGTCGCCTGCCCCGCCCAGGTGCTCCGCCGGATCACGCATTTCGCCTCGCGCGGCGCCATGGACATCGACGGACTCGGGGACGCGGTGGTCCGCCTGCTCCTCGAAAACCGCCTGGTCTCGGATTTCGGCGACCTCTACGCGATGAAGCGCGAAAAGCTCGCGGCGCTCGACCGCATGGGCGAAAAAAGCGCGGCCAATCTTCTGGCCGCGGTCGATAAATCGAAACAGCGGACCCTGGACCGCGTGCTGTTCAGCCTGGGCATCCGGCACGTGGGCGAAAACGTGGCGTCCCTGCTCGCGGACCGGTTCGGCTCCATGGACGCGGTCGCGGCCGCGTCGCCCGAAGCGCTGGCCGCGGTGGAGGGCGTCGGCCCGGTCATCGCGGACAGCGTGACGAAGTTCTTTTCGCAAAAGGGCAACCGGAGGGTTGTGGAAAAGCTGAAGAGCGCGGGCGTGCGGATGGAGCAGGAGCGGAAGAAACCGTCGGAAAGCGGCGTTTTTCAGGGCCGAATTTTCGTGCTCACCGGAACGCTCCAGGGTTTCACGCGCGAGGAGGCGACGCGGAGAATCGAGGCGGAAGGCGGCGTGGTCACGGGATCGGTCAGCCGGAACACCGACTTCGTGCTCGCGGGCGCGGAACCCGGATCCAAGTACCGGAAGGCGCTCGACCTCGGCATCGAAATCATGGACGAGGACACCTTCGTCGGACGGCTGGAAAAGGCGAAGCGGAGAAAGCCGCAGGCCGGCGGACAGCTGAAAATCGGCCTGTAGTCCGCGTGACGATTCGATACAAAAAATGACAGAAACCGGACACGCGCCCGGCCCGCATGCCGTATATTGCGGGCATGGACAACGCGTCGGACCAGAAAAACGGAGGCTTTCGGATGAATCGTAAATGGCTTTTTGCGGCTGCCGGCCTGACGGCCGCGGCCTGCTTTTTTGCGTCCTGCTCGAAGGACAAGAAATCGATAGACAGGAACGACCGCTACCTGCTGGTCGTGCTGTCGGCCAGCGGCCCGCGCTACGAGGGCACCGCCTACACCGTGCCCCCCCTGCCCGCCCTGCCCGCGACGGATGTCGCCGTCTGGATCACGGACAAGGACGGCCGCCACGTGAAGACGCTGGCCGTCACGCCGAGCGTCGTCAGCGTCGGCAATTATTCCCACGTCGACCACCTGCCCGCCTTCGCGGCGTCCGCGGGCGTGACCTACGAGGCTCTGCAGGCGGAAACCGGCGGCCAGATGGGCGTCGCGCCCTCCTTCGACGCCGTCACCATGGCGAGCCCGCTTTTCGAATCGGATGCCGTCCGCGACTTCCAGGCCGTATGGGACATGACGGACGACGCGGGCGCGGCCGTGGCGAAGGGCAACTACACCGTATGGGCGGAAACGGCCAATATCGTCAAGAACGACCCGACCATTTACACCATCCGCGCGGAAAACACGTCGGTCCCGGTTGACCTGGTCCAGGAGGAAGCCGGAACCGCCGCGGCCACGGCCCACATCCGGAGCGTCGCCGTGTCGTTCGTGAGCGACGTGCCGGAGCCCGCGGGAAACATACTGGAACCCTGATCGTTCCCTCCTCCTTCTCTGGGATGAAAGCCCCGCCTTC
>JAFGAX010000127.1 GCA_016933415.1 bacterium | reverse complement strand
TTGAACCTTGAACCTTGAACTTTGAACTGTATTCTCAGTCTCTCTTGAACTTCGAGTAATCCATTTCCTGGTATTTGTGCGTGCCGATGCCGTCGATCTTGAGCATGGCCTGCACCTTGAGCGGCAGTCCGAAGCAGTTGATGAAACCGCCGGCGTCCTTCTGGTCGTACACATCGTCCTTGCCGAAGGTCGCGAAATCCTCGCGGTACAGCGAATAGGGCGACTGCCGGCCGTCGACGATCACGTTTCCCTTGTACAGCTTCAGTTTCACCGTGCCCGTGCACCGTTCCTGCGTCTTTTCGATGAACCCGTCGAGTGCGACGCGCAGCTGGCTGAACCAGAGGCCGTAATAGATGAGTTCGGCGTAGGTGAGCGCAACGATCTCCTTGTAGTGCAGGGTTCGGGAATCGAGCACCAGGCTTTCGATCTCGCGGTGGGCGGCGTACAGGATGGTGCCGCCCGGCGTTTCGTACACGCCCCTGGACTTGATGCCCACCAGACGGTTCTCGACCATGTCCACCACGCCGATGCCGTGCTTGTATCCCAGCTGGTTCAGGCGGCTCATGAGGCTGACCGGCTCGAGCCGTTCGCCGTTCAGCGCGGCCGGAACGCCGGATTCGAACTTCAATTCGATGGTCTCGGCGCGGTCCGGCGCCTTTTCCGGCGGAACGGTGATGGAGAATACCGCGTCCGGCGGGGCCTGCGCCGGATCCTCGAGAACGCCGCCCTCGCTGGAGCGGTGCCAGAGGTTGGTGTCATTGCTGAAAATTTTCTTTTTGGTCTGCGCCACGGGGATGCCGTGCGCCTGGGCGTAGTCGATGGCCTCTTCGCGCGAGCGGATGTTCCATTTCGGGTCCCGCCAGGGCGCGATCACGGCCAGCTTGGGATTCACGGCCTTGTAGGTCAGCTCGAAGCGGACCTGGTCGTTCCCCTTGCCGGTGCAGCCGTGCGACACCGCGTCCGCGCCCTCGGCCTCCGCGGCCTTCACCTGGTGCAGGGCGATGAGCGGCCGCGCCAGCGCCGATCCGAGCAGGTACTTCCCCTCGTACACGGCGCCCGACTTCACCATGGGGAAAATGTAGTCCGTGACGAATTCCTTTTTCAGGTCCTGCAGGATGAATTTGCTCGCGCCCGATTTCAGCGCCTTTTCCTCCAGGCCGTCGAGCTCGTCCTCCTGCCCCACGTCCGCGGTCACGGCGATGACCTCGCAACGGTAGTGCTCGATGAGCCATGGGATGATGATGGACGTATCGAGGCCGCCCGAATAGGCCAGGACGACCTTTTTCACTGGTTGCATGGATGACTCCTGATGATGGAAACGGATGGCGATATGCCGCGGCCGCGCTCCGCCGCTCCGGACCGCGGAACGGCAAAACCGGAATGAAGCCGTCCAGCGCCCGCGGTCACTTCGCCGCCAGCACGTCCTGAAGCTTGTCGACCACGATTTGCGCCTGTTCCTGCGAACGGGTGATGATCAGAACCGTGTCCTCGCCCGCGACGGTTCCGATGATCTCGGGCCATCCGATGTCGTCCAGGCACTTGGCGGTTCCGCCTGCGTTTCCGGAAACGGTTTTCAGAACAATGAAATTGCTGACCGGCACCGTGGCCGTGAGAAAGTCCTGCAGTTCCTTTTTCAGCAGAACGCCGACGTGGAAGATTTCGCGTTCCTTGGTCTGCAGAAAACGGAACCGGCCCTCCTTGCCCCTGACCTTGATGATGCCCAGTTCCTTCAGGTCCTTCGACAGCGTCGACTGGCTGACATCCAGTCCTTCCCGGCCCAGGGCGTCCAGAAGGTCCTGCTGTGATTCGATGGGGCTGGACTCGATGATCCTCAGAATGTGGTAATGCCGGTTTTTCTTCCCCATGTGCGAATCCCTCCTGCTTGAAAGGCCTTTTCGGAATGGCGCTCCGCGGACCAGCGAATCGATCGGAACGCGGGTTCAGATTATTCAGTCCGCCCGATATCGACGGATCGAAGCAGATATGGAACATCGGATAAAACGGGATATTCATCCGGTAATATGACATTGAATATACAGAATTATCGATTAAAAAGCAAATATAGCCGAGAAATATTCTGAAAGCGAAAATATTTCACCTGAAGTGATTGATAAAAGGAAGGTTCAGCGATATTCCCGACATGCGGACGCAGGCACGGAAAAATAAAAACGGGGCCTTAAACGGCCCCGTTTGAATTGAATATTCCTCAAGATTCACGTTTTAAATTTCCCGCCGCCCGCTGACAAATTGATCCGGTTCAGCCCGCCGGCAGGAATCCGATTCGTTTCGTTCACAATCCGTATACGAATGACACCATGAACTGAGAGGCTTCCTTTTTCTCTCCAATAACCCCGCCGTATGATCCCAGATCGCTCTCGTAGAACACCGTATACCCGGCCGAGGTCCACTCCGTTCTCGCCAGGCTCAGATCGAGGGACAGCCTGTCCTGCAGCCTGAAACCGGCGCCGAAGGAAATCACCTTGCGGTTCTCGTCCGATAACGCGTCCTTGCGGTGCGACGGCAGAGAAGCGTACCCCGCGCGCAGACGCGCCCCGGCCAGGGGCAGGCTGTATTCCGCGCCGATCCGGGTGTTGAGCACGTTCCGGAAATTGTCCCGTATCTGCATGTTGGCCTCGGTGCGGCTCATGCCGCCTCCCGGAGGATCGCTGTTGAATTCGAACTCCCGGTAATTCATCAACTCCGCCTCGGCCGACACCGTGACCGGCCCGCCGGTCACCGCGAGTCCGCCCCGCATCACGGTCGGCACGCGGATGCGGTATTCGTCCGTTCCCGCGTCCGCGTAAACCGCGGGCTCCGCGGCCTGGTCCGGATCCCATGAAAACGTGTCGCGGTAATCCCAGCGTTCCGAGCCCTTGAGCGTGAACGGCGATTCAAGCACCAGGCCCAGCCGGGCGACGTTACCGGCCCGGATCAGCACGCCGACGTTGAGCTGAACGCCGCTGTAATCGGTGGCAATGTGTTCGGTCGAAGTGGAATCGAGAAACGTGTATTGATCGGAAACGTCGGATTCCTGGAAACGCCAGGTGTAATCGTTGCTCCCGCCCCAGATCGCCAGCCCGCCTCCGACAAACAGGCCGGGCGCCATTTCAACCGAGACCCCGGCCGAGGTCCGGCTCAGAAAACCCTCCTCGATCCGGTCGTGGTTCCACAGCAGGCCCGCGGCCAACGGGTCGGAAATCTGCATGTTCGTTTCGTCGTCGAACTGGCGCACCCGCTGATAGGCCAGGCCGAAAACGAGGCTTCCGCGCGCGGTGGGAACGGGCATGCTCAGCCCGAATTCGTTCAGCCGCGTGAACGCGGGATCGAGCTGGACCATCTGGCCCTCCAGATCGGCCGTGTTCGTCCGCATGAGATGCGAGAAAGTGCCGGTGAGAACCGTGTGTTCGGCCAGCCCGAGCCCCGCGGGATTGTAATGCAGGGCCGACGGATCGTCCGCGACCGCGGTCATGGCGCCACCCATGCCCGCTGCCCTGGCCCCGACGCCCCAGGGCTGTCCCCAGGCCATTGGAATGTCCTGTCCGGTCAGACTCAGCGGGCCGGCGATGCAAGCGATCAATACCAGTGCGAGACGTTGGGGTCTCATGCAATCCTCCGTGTTTGGCCGTGGGTGCCGGGCAACCGTTCAGCGACGCGAGGGGCGTCCGCCTCCGGATCCGGAAGAGCCGGATGAACTGGAGCCGCTGGATCCTCCGGACCGGCTTGAGCCGCCCGAGCTTCCGGATCCGCTCGAGCCCGATGATCCGGAACTCGAGGGCGGATTATAGGAAGGCGTCGATTTCCCGGAACTGGAGGAATCCTTCCGCTCTCTCCGGCTGGAACCGGATGATCCGCCGCTCGTCTTGGCCTTTCCGGCCGGCGCGCTCCGGCCGGTGCGCTGAACCGATCCGCTTCCGCCCGGGGATCCGCTGTCCTGCCGTTTGACGCGGCGCGAAGTGGAAGCGGGTGCGGTTCCGGCCGACGATTTTGCGGCCCCCGTATTTCCGGCCCGCTGAACGCGCCTCGTGCCTGAAACCATGGCGGGCGATTCCGCCTTGCCGATGCCGGTCACCGACGACCGAGTCGAAGCCGGACTCGCGACTCCGCCTGCCAGGCCGGCGTCGCGCGTGTGCACGAGATCGCGCCGGTTGAAGGGGCGGCGCTGGTCCGGATCACCGCCGCCGTGATTGTGCCAGTGATGATCGGCATAGACCCAGTAGGGATCGTAGTATCCCGGGTAATGCCACGGAGAATACCCGTGGTAGAAGGGGTAATAGGTGTTCCGCCAACCCCAGCCGGAGTAGTACGGCCACGGAGTGTACCAGGGGTTGACCATGGAACCCCACCACCAGGTCGAATAACTCCAGGCGAACGGGGAGTCCCAGAACGGATCGTAATACCAGTGGCCGGGCCAGCTGTCGTAGATGTAGAAGCGGTTGACGGTCACGTCCCGTTCCGATTCGTCTTCGCGGTCCCAGGTGTCGAGTTCCGAATCGTAATCGGAATAAGACCCGCTCTCCTCGCCGACCGGTTCCAGCAGGGGCTCGGAATCGGCCCGCTCCTCCCGCGGTCGGGGTTGTTCGGCCTGCGGCACCGTAAGGACGGTGTAGCATCCCGTAAGGCTGATCGACAGGAATAATCCCGCAGCCGCGAGTAACCGTTTGGTCCAGGTCATGGCTGACTCTCCCAGTAATGAGAAAACCGGTTCATTCATCATTTGAACGTAGAACCGCGGCAGGGGTTCCATAATTATTTCGAGTCCCGGCCTGAAAAAACGGGTGTAAAAGCCGCCGCGTGGTATTGTGAAAAAACCGACATAAAACCGAAAGAGGCATGTTGTTTGCCGATTTGCCCCATAATGAAAAGCATGCATCGTGTGACAAAGCACTTTATAATAGCTATAAACAGATCTAAATCAATGGCTTACACAAAACCCTTCCAGCGTGACCGGACTGATGATGAAAAAACCCGAAAATCCGGATTGCACAATGCATCGGAACAAGCGCACGGGAGTCGTCTGATATGGTGATGGCCGATTTAATTCTGGCTGAGCAGGTAACCCGCATGCGCAGGGATGAAGCGGCCGGCGACCGGGTGATCAGTGCCTCTGAACTGCACTGGCTCAACACGATTTTCAGCGAGGGGAATCCCCCCTCCCTGTCCCGCGTCCTCCAGAAAATGAACGCGCTCGTGGAATTCACCAGCGCGGCCCTTCTGGCCGGCCCGGACGGAGAAATGGTGACGTGCCAGGCCAGTGTCGGACTGAGCCTCCGGGAAGTGCGGGAATGGGAGGAATGGCTGAACGGCTCCGGCCGGGACATGTGGGAAACCGCGGAGAAACCCCGCCCGCTTCTCGGCGAGGACGGGGTGTCCGGTTCGGGCACGGCCGGCCGCGGCACGTCCCTGCTGGTGCCGCTCCGCGGCCGGAACGGCACGCTGGGCGTGCTTCTGCTGAACGGCGCGCCGAAGGCCTCGTTCAGCCGGCGCGATCTGCATATCGCAACCCTGCTGGCCGCGCAGATCGGCCTGAGGATCGAGAACCGGCGCATCGAGGACCGCGAAGGCAGCCATTCGTCGCGCATCGAGGACCTGCTGGGCCGCGCGAACATTCCGTATTTCGTTCTGGCCGCGGACGGCGCCCTCCTGCGGGTCAACCGGGCGTTCCGGGTCCTGATCGGATTGTCCGGCGGGAACGAAACCGTTCTGCCCAATTTCTACACCGGTGTCCTCCATCCCGCGGAGGAGGGCCCCCGCCTGCGGCACCTGATCGAACACAGCGACCTCATCGACCAGATGGAGCTTCAGGTACGGCGCGCTGACGGCGCCGTGGTGCCGGTCGTGCTTGGAAGCCAGGCGGTCCGCAACCCCGAGGGCCGGATTCTCGGCCACGAGGTCATTCTCACGGACGTCACGTCCAAAAAACTGGCCGCGGAGCAGATCGTCCGGAACCAGGCGATGGCGTCGGTCGGCCAGATGACCTACAACATCGCGCACGATTTCAACAACCTGATCACGGGCATCATGGGCTGCGCGTCGATGATGCTGTCGCGCCTGGAGCCCGACCATCCCCTGACCGAGGACCTGCAGGCCGTCGTCTCGGCCTCGGTCAAGGCCTCGGACCTCGCCGGCCACCTGCTCGCGTATTCGCGCGGCGAGTGCCGACCGACCAAGACCGCGTCCGTCAACGACATTGTCGGCGAAACCCTGCGTGTCATACGCAACCTGTTCGACGAACGCGTTGAAATCCGTTGGACGCCGTTCGCCGGCCTCTCCGAGATCCGGGGCGACGCGACGCGCATTCAGCAGGCGGTCATGAACGTCTGCCTCAACGCCCGCGACGCCATGCCCGGCGGCGGGCGATTGACACTCGAATCTGAAAACGCGGTTCTGGACGCGGATTCGTCTGCCCGGTTCGGCGTGGATCCCGGGGAATACGTTCTTCTTCGTATCACGGACACGGGATGCGGAATGGACTCGGAGACGCTGAAGCGGATATTCGAGCCCTATTTCACGACCAAGGGCGACAAGAACGGAAACGGACTCGGGCTCGCGATCACGCTCGAAGCCGTGCGCATGCACCGGGGCGGCATCGCCGCGTCGAGCCGCAAGGGCGGCGGCACGACCTTTGAATTGGTTTTCCCCGTCCGGAAGAAATCGCCCGAGGATACCGCGGCGCCGGCTCCCGGTTCCAATCCCGCTTTGCCCCGGGGCCAGGAAACCGTGCTGTTCGTGGACGACGAGGAGGTCATCCGCCGCATGGGCAAGCGGATGCTGGAGAAGTTCGGGTACCGCGTGCTGACGGCCGGAGACGGCGAGGAGGCGGTGCGGCTGGCGGGCGATCCGGACGAGCGGATCGACCTGATGATCGTGGACAAGGTGATGCCGCGGCTCGACGGCGTCGAGACGCTGAAACAGATCCGAGAGATCCGGCCGGCCGTGAAGGCCCTGCTGACGAGCGGTTACGGTCTTCCCGACCCGGATGCGCTCGGCCGCGATGGATTTCTGGGATTCCTGCCCAAGCCGTTCATGCTCGATCAGATGCTGCAGCTCATCCGCACGAGCCTGGACGGTCCGGTTCCGGGCATGCGGGCGTGAGGTTCGGGGGAAGAAGTTCAAAGTTTAAAGTTCAAAGTTCAAAGGATGGGAGAAATTTCAGGTTGACACAAACAAGTCAGGGATTGGGTTCAGAATAAAAGGATCGGTCTGCCGGAATTCACCCTTTAGGGTTTCATCCGCATGGGATGAAAGGCCGGAACCAGAATTCCCTGTTTTTCCCCTTGCCGCGCAGGGGCTCCCGCCTCTGCGCTTTTTTATGAGCGGACATCCCTGTTTACCGCCCGTCGCGCGCCCTGAAGGGCGCGGCTACCACAGAAAAAAATCGGCCCGCATCCGCGCGATCCGTGTTACATTCTTTTATTCCGTCAGGATTGTATCATCCCCCTCAGCCTCACCGCTCCGGCGAAAATAAAAGCCGCTGCGAACACCAGCATCAGCGCCGCCAGCACCGCGACCAGCCTGCGGTAAACCCGGTCCGAAAAAAACCGCTTGCCCTTTCCCACCGCGAAAGATACCAGGCTGTACCATCCGAGATCCGCGAGAATATGGCCCGAGAAGAAAGCCGCCACTCCAGCAGCGCCGAAACGCCTCGCCTGCAGAATGGCGCCCAGCCCGATCGTCGCCCACCAGATGGTCCAATAGGGATTCGAAAGGCTCATGGCCACTCCGGTCCACACGAGCCGGTTGCCGCCGCCTTTCTGCTGTGTTTGGGGAACGGTCAGGGAGGAGAGCGATCGGAACATACCGGCCGCCATCCAGGCCAGAACCGCGCCTCCCAGAAAGGAGATGCCGGTGAAAACCCCGTCCCTGGCGAGAATCGGGGAAAGGCCCAGCATGAGCGCGACCAACAGGCCGGATTCGAGAACCGCATGGCCCGCAATGATCAGGGGTCCGGCGGAAGGGCCGCGGCGCGCGCTTGCCGCGATGGTGGCGGTGAGAAGCGGGCCGGGCATGAGCGCGCCGGAAAAGGCGATGGCGAAACTGGCGGCGAAAAGGGTGACGAGCGGTGTAATTCCCGGCGCTTCCATGGAGGGACGCCGGATCTAGCGTGTCGGAGCGGAAGGCGCGGCCGGCATTTCGCCCCCGGGCAGAAGCGGCTTTACGCCGCCGTTGAGTTTTTCGGACAGCCGGTTGAGTTCCGCGATCAGACGGTCCGCGGCCGCGCCCGTCATCGGACGCGGCTGATACTGCACCTTCCGGTAGTCCACGCAGAGCGGAATGACTTGTCCGCCCGCGAATCCGGAGGAATCGAAGGACGCGAGGAAAAGTGCGCCTTCGCGGCAGGAGACGCTTTTCGAACCGAAGGCGAAATTGCCGAGGCTGTAGGCGATCGGCTTTCCCCTGTAGAGCTCGAAACCCTGAAGCACATGCGGATGATGCCCGATGACGAAATCGGCTCCGGCGTCGATTGCGGCGTGCGCGAACTCGCGCTGATAGGGCTGCGGCGTTCGGTGCAGTTCCTTGCCCCAGTGGAAGGAGACAATCACGAGATCCGCGGCCGGCCGCAGGGAGTCGATGGCCGCCGCGATCCGTTCCTTTACGGCGAACGCCGTGCCCGGCCTCGATGCCGTGGCCCAGAAGGCGTCCGGATAGGTCAGGGAGAATCCGAGGAACGCGGCTTTCCAACCGCCCCGGACGACGATTGCGCCCGCCTCCGCCGCGCGGCGGTTCATGCCCGCGCCGCAGGCCGCAATGCCCAGGCTGTCGAGAATCCTCAGCGTCTGCCGGAACGGCTGCACGCCGTAATCGAGAATATGGTTGTTGGCCAGGTTGAGGACGTCGAATCCAGCGTTGCGCAGGCCGCCGGCGAATCCGGGCGGGACGCGGAACGTGTAGGTTTTCTGAAACGGTCTGCCGCCCGTGCCGATAGGCGCCTCTAGGTTGGCGATCGCGAAATCAGCGGACTGCAGTAAAGTCCTGGTGGAATCAAAGGGATAATCGGGCCCGAAACGCTCGATGAAGGGGAGCGCGGATCCGGCCAGCATCACGTCTCCGACCGCGGCCACGGTCATGAATGTTTTACGCGCCGGCGCCGCAGCCGCCGTATGGACGGAGTCGGCCGAACCCGGGGGTGAAACGTCTTCACGGCCGCAGGATCCGGCCCATACGGCGGAAAATGCGAGAATGAGAAAGCCGGCGGCCCGATTCCGGAGGTTTCGCCTGCCCGTGAAGCCCGTCTTCATTTCCGGTCCATCGGGAAGAAGCGGAGTCGGGATGCTGAAACCGCACGTTCCGGAACGCTGCTGTCCGCCGCCAGGTGAATTCTTACGCCTGCTTCTTGTCATCCACGCCCGGC
>JAFGAX010000126.1 GCA_016933415.1 bacterium | reverse complement strand
GAGTTTTCCGGTTGTCTGTGTCGGTTCTTCTCGAAGGAGGGGGGATGTAAATGCGAACAGGTTCATCATTTCCGCCTCTTTCAGAAAGATCGTGATCGAGGGGCTAGCAGGTAAGTTGGACGAAAATAAAAATTTTTTTCGGCATTGTCAAGAACAAACTGATGTTTCAGGCGTGCCCATTCATGTTTTTTTCCATCACCATCCGACCGAACCGGACTGAACCCGGCCGAAGAACCGTCCCTTGTCCGATCATCTCCGGAAAAATCGAATCTCTCCAGCCGCCCTCACCTCTGTTCGATGAAAAGACGCGTTCCGTGAATACCGTGAATCTGACAGCGAGCGCATTCCCCGGGGCTTGTCTTCAATAATTCATCATTATGATCGCTTGATCCCACGTAGCCTTCAATAGCAGGCATCTGTAGATTGGTCCCACGCAGTGGGACGGGCCCCGGGGTAAGCGAGCGAATATAAGATGTCTCTTCTCTACAGATAGAAGATTCCCCGCCGCTTGTCTTCAATAATTCACAAATACGATAGCTTGATCCCGCGCAGCGGGCGGCGGGGAGCTTCAATATCGATTTCCCCGATGACTTTCTCGTTCAGTTCCAGGATGGCCGTTCTCACGGATTCGGTCATGTCCCCGAAAATCTCCGTGGATCCGGGCTGAATCCCGAAGAGGTGGCATTTTTTCCCCCGTTCGCTGAGAAGCCGCATCAACAGACCGACCGGGGCTTGGTGGGTCGAAAAAGCCGGAAGAAAATCATCCGCATCGCCGATGCCGAACAACCGTATTGTGCCGGGCTCCGCCTTGAAATCAACTGCGTCGATGAACAGAACATGATGGAAACGCTCGTCATCCAGCAGTTCCAGAACGGCGCTTTCTGCGCCCTGTTCGGGCTCAATAAAAATCCGCCCCGAAAAGGCGGATTTCATTCTCCCTGCGATTTCAATGCCGGCGCCGTCGTCGGCTCGGTCACGGTTTCCCAGCCCGATCACCGCGACGCCGGGATCGTTCAGCAGACCGGCCAGCAAAGCCCGCGCATCATCGGGGATCATGGCGTTCGAACCGGACCATGTGCGTGGAACAGCTGATGCATGGATCGAATGCACGAACAATGATCTCGGCCTGGAGCCGGATGGCCGAGTCGTCCGCTCCCTGCGACAGCAGTATCTCGACCGCCTTCCGCATGTATTTTTCGATATCCTCGAGGCTTTGGCCGGTCGGGATGATCAGATTCGCCTCAGCCACCAACCCGTCCTGGATCCGATAGGCATGATACAGCGTGCCTCTGGGCGCTTCCACGGAGCCGACGCCTTCTCCGCTCTGTCGGGTCGGCTTGACGATCGGGGGATCGTCGGGGTATTGAAGAACCGCGTCGACCGTTTTGGAAACCTGTTCGAGCGCCCATACCATTTCGATGGCCTGGGCCAGGTTGTTGAAAACCGGATTCCTCAGCCACCGCTTGTTCCAGTGCTTCTTGAACAGCTTTCCGGCCAGACCGTTCATGCGTTCGCCGAGATTGTTGCAGCGGGCGATGGCGCCGACGGTGTAGGGTTTGCCCTGGTAGAGGCAGTGCTTGGCCGCGGAATGGGGCGAGAACTTCTCGTTCGTGAGCGTCCTGTATTCCTTCGCGTCCACGACCTTTCCGTCGGAGATCCGGATGCGGTCTCCCATCAGTCCGAATCCGTCATCACCGGGCTCGCAGCACATAAACACCGTATCGTCCTCGAAATAATCGGGGACGGACAGTCCGGCAATCAGGCCCACCGCCTTCTCGGCGAAGGGAATCATCGCCTGCGCCTGCCGGGCGATATCGAGCAGGATGTCCTTTTCCGGATATTTGCCGAATCCCCCGACGGTCGGATTCTCCCCGTGGATCATCCGGCCGCTCGTGACGGTCATGACATGGTTGGCGAACTTCTTCAGCGCCAGCGCCTGCACCACTTCGGGCCCGTATTTCTCGGCCATGGCAACGGCGTTCGGGTATCCGAGAAAATCGGGAAGGGCCAGCAGAAACACGTGCAGAGAATGGCTTTCGAGCAGCTCGCCGAGGTGCATCAGGCTCCGAAGGGCCTGCACCTTGGGCGGCACTTCGATCCCCAGCGCCTTTTCCAGACCCCGCAGGGCGGCATACCGGTGCGACAGGGTGCAGATCGCGCAGATGCGGCAAGTAATGCTGACATCCTCTTCGGGCGTCTTGCCGATGACCAGCGTTTCCACCAGCCGGGTTCCTTCGAGGATGTCGAAGCGAACCTCGTGCACCTTTTTCCCTTCCGCACGGATGGTGATGCCTCCGTCCCCTTCGACTCTCGCCAGGGGTTCGACCAGTATTTCTCGCATCAGACTTCTCCAAAAAGGTTTTTCAGGGACTTCAGGACTCCGCTTCCGGAATGGATGCGCAGCCGCCGCCTGATTTCTTCGACCGTGAATCCTTTTTCCTTCAGCAATGCGAATTCCGATGAAACGTTGGCTTCTTCCACGGGGCCAAAGCAACCCACACACGGCAGATTATGCGAGGGACAGACGGCCTTGCATCCGCCGGCGATGAGCGGCCCCAGACAGAGCTGGCCCTTGAGCAGAAGGCACTCGTTTTCCCTCCAGCGGCATTCCGCACAGACCGGATAATCCGGCATTTGCGGCTTGGTCTTTCGGATCAGGCTGCTATAAACGGCGAAGAACTGGTCGGCGTCGATCGGGCATCCGGGAAGCCGGAAATCCACGGCGACAAACGCGTCGATCGGCTTGGATTCGATCGGTGTCCGGACTTCAAAAAAATTTTCGCCGTAAACCGACTGGAACCGGCGGTCCCATCCTTCACGTCCCAGCTCCATCGCCTGGATCCCCCCGTAGCAGGCGCAGTTCCCGATTGCGACGAGCAGAGCGGACCGCTGGCGGATCTCCTGGACGTGCTCGACCTGTTCCTGGCTGGAAATGGAACCTTCGATAAACGCGATGTCGAGCGGCGTCTGCTCGTTGTCGCTCTTCGCGAGCGAAAACGACCGGATATTCGCGGAAGCGAAGAAATCAAGAAGCTTGTCCTCGCTGTGAATGATAACGAGCTGGTCGCCGTTGCAACCGGTGAACCCGTAAAGACCGATGTCCAGTTTCTTGCGTTCCAAGACCGTCTCTCCTGCGGTTAGATGAGACCCTTCATGTGGGTGACGTCCCAGTACGAGAATGTGGGACCCTCGAGGCAGGTGTAGATGTAGCCCCCGATGATGCAGTGGCCGCACTTGCCGATGCCGCATTTCATGCGGCGCTCGAGCGACATAAGGATCTGGTGCTTGGGGATGTTGAGCTTGAGCGCCTCCGCGACGATGAACTTGTACATGACCGGGGGCCCGACCACGACCAGGTTCGTATCTTTGGGGTTCAGATTCGTCAGGTGCTTGAAAAGCACGGTGGGCAGTCCGACGTGGCCGGGCCATTTCCCCGTGTCGTCCTTGTCGACGGTGAGAAGGCACTGGATGTCGTCGCGATCCATGAGACTCAGAAATTCCTTGCGGAACAGCATGTCGCCCGGGGTCCGCGCGCCGTAAATGAGCGCGAGATGGGCGAACCGGTCCCGGTTGTCGAGCGCGTACTGCAGGAGGGACCGCAGGGGGATGGCGCCGAGACCGCCCATCACGATGACGAGATTTTTCCCTTCCATCTTGTCGACAGGGAAGCCGGTCCCGTAGGGGCCGCGCACGCCGAGTACGCTGTTTTCCTTGAGTTTGAAGATCTGGTCCGTGATGCGGCCGACCCGGCGGATGCCGAATTCGATCAGACCCGGCCGGGACGGGGTTGAGGAAATCGAGAACGGCGCCTCCCCTATGCCCGGGATGGACACCATCATGAACTGACCGGGAGAATATTTGAGGGACAGGGCCCGGTCCATGTCCACCGCCCGGACCTGGAAGAAGTGCACGTCGTCGGTGAGCGGGTACCGCCGGATGAGCCGGTAGGGCTCGGGCAGGTAGGGATTCTGTATTTCGACCGCCGCGCTCATGAGCGCACCTCCTCGCCTTGCAGTTTCTTGACCATGGTGAAGATGTCGATACCCACCGGGCAGGTATCGATGCAGCGGCCGCATCCGGTGCAGGCCGGCTTTCCGAACTTGCCGACAAAAGACTGCAGTTTGTGCGTGAACCGGAGTTTCAGCCGCTCGGCCCGGGCCTCGCGGAAGTTATGGCCGCCGGCGACCAGGGAATACTCGCGGAACATGCACGAATCCCACTGCCGCATGCGCTCGCCCGAGGGCTTGCCGAGATCGTTTTCGTCGTTGACGTTGTAGCAGGGGCACGTCGGGCAGACGATGGTGCAGGCGCCGCACGACAGGCACTTCTCCCCCTCCTCCTCCCAGACCGGGCTGTCCATGCTCAGCTCCACAATGTCGGGCATGCCGGTCAGGTCGATCTGCCGCTTGAACTGTTCGGACCG
Organism: bacterium; assembly: GCA_016933415.1. Classification (GTDB taxonomy): domain Bacteria; phylum Zhuqueibacterota; class QNDG01; order QNDG01; family DTFT01; genus JAFGAX01. The sequence continues at coordinate 12,936 of JAFGAX010000126.1, read as the reverse complement.
GTGCTTCTGGAACTGGATGTACTTCTTCAGGTCCTCGTGTCCCACGTTCGTATCGATGAGCTTGGGGCATTCGCGGACCATATCGTCCCCGAGGCTCGATCCCACCCAGACCAGGTAGAAATCGCCCAGGTCGCTGAGGAAGAGATCGAAGCCCTCGGTGACCGTCTCGTTGTCCGTCGCGTTGCAGAAGCACTTGTCGTCCGGGATGCAGGAATGACCGATGATGGCGGTGCGGTTCCGGCGCTCGTAGTAGTAGGGATCCTTGTATTCCTTGGCGAAAAATTCGTCCAGAATGCACAACGCTTTGATATCGCAGGCGTGTAGCCCGAAAATTACGCGCTTCGGAATGGCGGACAGAGTGTCCTGGAAGCCGTTCGCGTCATATCGGAACATGCTGAATTTCGGCGGGAACAGCAGTTTCTTGAAGGGCAGGGTCGTGCGCAGGGCCGTGAGGTCGATATCCTTGATGTCCCCGATCGACTCCAGCACGTGCCGTCCGTTCCGCTTCACTGGCCCCCAGAGTTCCCCCCACCCGCCGACGCAGGTCAGAAAGCCCTTCAAGTGGCTCTTCTTCAGCTTAACCGCTCTCATCCCGTTCTCCAATCAATCGGGCTGTCAGACGCCCGCGTTTTGTTCGTTCAAACCGTTTACAATGCCACCTTTGGCTTCTGACATCGCCGACGGGTTTTATTCATCTCCACTTGCCGTACAGGATCGACTTCAATGGCGTCACTCCCCATCCCGAGGCGGAGCGATGAATTGGCCCTTGAAACGCCGCAACGCCTGTCCGGTGACGCCTTCCGGCGAACCGCCGGCTTCCAAACGGCGGACGTCTCATTTGCCCTTGATCTGTTTCGCCAGCGTATTCACGAAATAGATCACGTTCTCCAGTTCGTTCTGCAGATTGACGTTGTTGACGACCACGCCCTCTTCCGCGCGCAGGACGATCGGCGCGAAATTGAGTATGCCCCGGATACCGGCCGCGACCAAGGTGTCGCACACGGCCTGGGCCGCGGCGTCCGGAACGGCGATGATGCCGATGGTCACGCGCTGTTCCCGAATGAAGTCCGGCATTTCGTCCGCCGGCAGTATGGGCACCTTCAGCTTCCGGTTGACCTTCGTCGGGTCGAGGTCGAACCCCGCCACGATCCGGATCCCTTCATCCTCGAATCCCCGGTACTTGAGCAGGGCGGTGCCGATATTGCCGATGCCGACGATCAGAACGGGCTGAACGCGGTCCTTGCCCAGAAGCGATTGGAGCTTCTCGATCAGAACATCGGTCTGGTAACCGCCCTTCTTGTTTCCGGAAATGCCGAAAAGAGAAAAATCCTTTCGGACCTGGGCGGAGGTGGCGCCGACGGCTTCGGCCAGAGTGTCCGAAAACACCTTGACGAAGCCGAGTTCATGGAACCGGATAAGCGCCGTCCGGTAACTGGACAGCCGGGCAACCACCTTTTTGTTCACCATAGAATCAGTACCCGGTCATTTCTGGATTCAAAAAATGTAAGAATTTCAGGAAATAAAGTCAAGGATTATTGTGATAAATTTCACTAAAAACCTCCATCCTGCCCCCAACCCATTGTTTTAACCGTGGGAATGTCCACGGCTTTAACCATGGGGATATAGTAATAACGAATATAACCCACGGCTTCAGCCGTGGTTACGGGAGGGGAAAAACCGGGGAAATCCTTTCAAGGATTTCCCCTCCGGGTTCGGAAGAGGCTGGGATAAACCGGATTTGTGGATTATTAATCTGCGGAAAACACTCAATTTATCTTCAGATAATAATAAAGCCCCCCGGTTCTCAGACCGGAGGGCCTTCTGAAATCTCACAAATGGCAGTTTACCTGGCGCCCAGAACGGCGTCCTTGCAGGCCTTGGCGACTTTGAATTTGCAAACCGTTTTGGCCGCGATCTTGATGGTTTCGCCGGTTGCGGGGTTGCGGCCCATGCGGGCTTTCCGGTGCACTTTCACGAGTTTCCCGAGTCCGGGCATGATGAACTGGCCCTTTTTCTTGGCCTCCTTGCACGCGGTATCGACGAGGAGATCCATGAACGCGACGACATCCTTCTTGGACATCCCGGTTTTCTCCGCCAGAACGGAGATCAGCTGGGATTTGGTCATGGGACCCGCTTTGTCTGCCATTTTTTATCTTCCTTCTCCTTGGGGTGAGTAAAAAAGATCCAGTGACTCTGAATTGCCTCTTGCTTTAATAAAATAGCGAAAAAATGCCCATAAATCAAGCGGTGAATGATGAAAGGCCGTTCGAACCGCTTCGGATTGCACTCTGATCAGCGCCTGCCGCCTTTGGCGAAAAAATAACAGAACGCGCACAGCGCCGAAAAACAGACCAGGCTGATCCACTGGCCCGGTCCGGATTGGTAATAGGGCGCATACGACGCGACATCCCAAATCGTCCGGCCGCTGTCCGGGAGCACCTGCGCCGCGTATTCCGCTCCGATGGAGAGAAAGCGGACAGGCTTTCCGATTTCGTTCAGGTTCAGCACCGCGCCGATCACGCCCATCAACGCCCCGCCGGCGATGAATCCGGAGGCGATGAGAATCCCTCTCTCCTTCGGAGATTGTTCACTGCCGTTTTTCTTCCCGGAACCCGGAACCCGAAACCCGGAACCTCTCATGACAGCCCATGACACCAGCCCTCCGACCAGCAGCGGCATGTTGATCTGAATGGGCAGATACATGCCGAGCGCGAAGGCAAGCGGCGACACGCCGAGCATTTCGATCATCAGGGCGCACAGGGCGCCGAGCGCGTAGAGGCCGTATGGAATCTGCGACTCGACCATCAGTGACTGGATGATGGTCGCCATCAGATTGCCCTGCGGCGCGGATATCGCGGGGTTCGGCACACCGCCGTCGAGTATCCCCTTCCCGCCGATCGTGAAGCCGTACGCCTTCTGAATGAGCAGAAGGGCGAGCGATACGGACAGGGCCGAAACCACGACGCCGAGAAATTTCCATCTCTGCTGGTTGCGTGGCGTGGCGCCCAACCAGTACCCGATCTTGAGGTCCGTGATGAAACCGCCGGACATGGACAGGGCCGTGCACACCACGCATCCCATCACCAGCACCACGGTCATGCCCGCAGCGCCCGTGAGCCCGATGGAAACCAGGGCCAGTGAGGACAGGATCAGCGTGATGAGCGTCATGCCGGATACGGGGTTCACGCCCACGATCGCCGTGGCCCGCACCGCCACGGGCGTGAAGAGAAAGGCGAGCACTGCCACGATACCCAACCCGATGGCCGCGACCTGAAGCACGAAGGCCGGCTCCCCCGCTCCGGACGCGAACAGCGCGAACGCACCGAACACCGCGGCCAGCGTGAGCAGGATGAAGGCCAGGTTGTATTTCATGGAAATGTCCGTGTCCGTGCGGAGCGTCGATTTCGGAGACGCGGTCGTGCCGCGGAAAATCTCGCGCACGCCGACGGAAAACGAGGATAAGATGATTTTCGCCATCTTGAGAATGCCCAGCACGCCGGCCATGGCAATGGCGCCGATGCCGATTTTCTGCGCGTAGGCCGAGAAGATCTGGCCGTCCGTCATCTGCCCGATCGGCAGGGTTCCAGGGATAACAATGGACGGGAGGGCCTGGCCGAAATGCCAGATCAGGGGAACCAGAACGAGAAAGGAGAAAACAGACCCGGCCGCGATCACGGCTGAATAGCGCAGGCCGATGATGTACCCGAGCCCGAACAGCGCGGCCGTGCCGTCCAGCTTGAAAACCCACCTCGCCTTTTCGGAAAGGGCATGTCCGAACTTGCCGAGCAGAACGTCGGTCCGCAGGGTCTTGGGCCAGGCCTGAAGCGCTTCCACGAGAAAATCATAGACCCCGCCGATCGCCATGGACAGGGCGAGAATTTTCGCGGATTTGCCGCCCCGCTCGCCCGTGGCGAGTATCTCCGTCGTGGCCGTGGCTTCGGGAAACGGAAGTTTTCCATGCTCCTCGGCCACAAAATACCGTCGGAGCGGGACCAGGAACAGGATGCCGAGGAACCCGCCCAGGCAGGACGCGATGAACGTGTGGAGCAGATTCACCTCGAGCCCGAGTATGTAGAGCGCGGGCAAAGTGAAAATGGCGCCTGCCACGACCAGGCCGGACGCCGCGCCGATGGACTGAATGATGACGTTTTCCAGTATGGAACTTTTCCGAGCGTAGAGACCGGCGAGTCCCACAGCGAGAATCGCAATGGGAATGGCCGCCTCGAACACCTGGCCCGCGACCAGGCCGAGGTAGCAGGCGGCAAAGGAGAAGAGCACGGCCATGAGAACGCCAGTGAGCACAGACCTGCGTGTGACTTCGGGGATCGTTTTCCCGGCGGGAACGAACGGGATGTATTTTTCCCCGGGTTTCAGGGGGGTGTAGGCGTTGGCCGGTATGCCTGCCGGGCCCTTCGGATTCAACGCGCCGCCCGATTTGACAGGCGCGGCCTTGGACGGTTTGCGCGATCGGACTGCCATTCGTCCTCCGTCTGTGGGGTTCGTTTCAAAAAAGATACGGGAAAGGGGGGACAAAGGCAAGGGGGAAAACGGAGGCATCCCATCTGCGCGGTAGCCGCGGGCTTCAGGCCGCGTATTTTACTTGATAATCCAAGAAATTCGGCATATATTATTTTACTGAAGGAAGCACACCCCCGACAGATAAAAATCCGCTTCCCGAGAGGAGGATAGGCCGCATGACTAAAAAGTATATCTATTATCAGGAAGAAAATATTTTCATCGGCTGGCTCGAGGAATTCCCGGATTATAGAACCCAGGGGGAATCACTCGAAGAGTTGATGGAGAACTTGAAGGATCTGTACAAAGATTTGACCAGCGGCCAGATTCCCAATATCCGCCGGGTCGGCGAACTTCAGATCGCATGAAACGGATTGATCTGATCCGTTCTCTTGAACAGATGGGTTGATTTTTATTTGAAGAAAAAACCCTGACAATATCGTGCTAATGACGTCACGATGCGACCACGGGGTTGGTTACACTCACGGCACCTTCGACGCCGCCCCCAGCCTGCATCCAACCCCGGGGTCTCCCGCATCCATGGTGAGAATAATTCGCTCATCCGATTGCAGGCGCAACGGGACCCCGGGGTTGGCGACACTCACGGCACGGTTGAGCTTGCCCCAAGCCTCGCGTTGTTGTACCACATCGTGTAATCGGAAGTCGTCACCACGCCGTCCAGATTGACGTCCGTGTCTCTGTACCCGGACTCGCCCAGCCGCGCGGAGTTGTACCACGACGTGTAATCCGTGGTCGTGACCACCTTGTCCTGGTTGACGTCCCCCGCCCAAGCCCCCCAGACCCCTGTCTCGATCTCCTTTGCGCCGCTTGCGTCGTTGTACTGTCCGGATTCAATGGTAAAATCATAGAGGGACGCGTCGCCGTGGCTCAGGGCCTGTTCCTCCGCGCTCATCACGGCCAGATGGTTTCTGTGTTTGACCACGATGTAGTAATCACCGTCGCCGACCGCGGGCATTTTACAGTTCATGGTGGAGCCGTCCGTGTCCACCAGCATGCCGTTGCTTTTCAAAAAGAAGGATCGGTACGAACGCACCGTGGTTCCGTCCGATCCGCGCAGTTCGACCAGCACCCAGTCCGTGATCCCGGACGGCACGGGGTCCGTCGTCCGGCCGTCCGTGTACGGCGACGTCGTCGGAATCGAGCCGCCGGTCTTGAGATCCGTGCGCATGGCGCCCCCGCCCAGCCAGGCGCCTTCGAGCCAGAGGTTCACCCTGGCCAGCACATACCAGACCGCGTCCACCGATGCTTCGGAGAATCCGTCTCCGCTGCCGCCGTAATACTTGGCGACCGTCCCGCTGGTGAGGGTCATCAGGCGCGTGAGCGAGGCGAATCCGTCCCCGTCGCCGCCGCTGTATTTACCCTGTCCGAAAAGCGGAACCACCGCAAGGCAGAAAGCCGCGGCAAGTGCAATTTTCCGTATCAGGATCATGGTTTCTTCTCTCGCTGATTTGAAATGGGGACCTTACGGACGCCGTTTCACCATGCCGTGCGCGCGCATCGGACTCCGTTCGTTGATCCCCTTCCGTACAAGGTCGTGACAGTGGTGCGGTCCGACACCCGATTTCGCAGGTAGGAGCCCGAGGAGCCCCAGCTGTGGCTCCGCATCCCTCCCCCGCCGCTGCTGATGGTCGGCCATGCCGTCACATCCGCGCTTCCGCCAGCGTCCAGAACGCCGTTCCCGTGGTTTCCGGTGTACGCCCTGCCCGCGGCATTCGCGATGGTGACGCAGTACTCTATCAGGTTGCCGCTCATTTCCATGATGCCGTAATAGGCCGCGCCGGAGGTCGTCCGGCCCGTGTTGCCGGCATTTGCCGCGAAAATACCGGCACGGTAGGGCCGATTGGCGGTCTGCGTCGTGGCGCAGTTGCCGGCCGTTGTGGAGTAATTGGACGCAATGCCCTCGCCGGCCGTGCCGGAATTGCTGAGAGTGTAGACGCTGCTTGCGATGGAAGTCGAACCCCAGGCGAATTCCCCGGCCACCGGCGGCATGCCCGCGCCCCGGCAGGCCTTTTCAAATTCCATCTCCGTCATGGGCCTCAGACCCGCCCAGTCCGCGTAAGCCGCCATGTCGTCCCAGTTCTGGTAGTTGCAGGCGACATTCTGGCCGTCGTCAGACTGGTTGTAGGACCCATCGTTGGTGAAATCACAGGCGTACACGGCCGGCGTGGAAGAGGCGACGCCCGGCGTCATGATTTCGATGCCCATCCCGGAGCCGCTGGAAAAGGCGCTCGTGCCCGCAGCGGAATTGGGCGCGTTCACGGTCCGCGCCGCCTGCTGGGTGTAGGTGAGGGTGTTCAAATATTCCACGAGCTGTTCCTGCGTGAGCTCGTATTTCATGCAGTAGAACGCGTCGTACCCGTTCGGCCACGAGGCGTTGTCCGGAGCCGTCATGCCCGTGGGATAGCCTCCTGCCTCCCCTCCCAACGACCCGCTGCCGGACGGAGTCGTGGTCGCGTCGCTTGTATTGATGGTCGTGAGCGTGAACTGGCTCGCGTCCGAAAGCCCGTCACCCGCGGCGAACGTGCCCGAGGGCACGTAAATCATTTCCACTGCGAAGACCCTGACCGTGACCTCGGCGTCGTCAGCCACGCCGTCACCCCCGTAGTTCCAACGGAGCCGGCTGCCCGTGAAACTGTTGCCGCCGGATCCGGCCGCGTCCCTGTAGATCATGACGCCCTTGCCGTCCGGCGAGGGATTGATGGTCGCTCCCGTCGAGGCCGTGTGTCCAGTTGTGTTCAGTGTGGCGTGGGCCCAGGCTCCACCGCCGACGCGGTACTTGACGAATACCCAGCAGGCGTCCCAGTTTACGGCGTCGCGGAAGGAATTGTCCCAGCCCAGGTCGAATTGCACGGATACAGTGTGGCCCGGCAGGTCCTGATCCTGGAGGGACAGGTTCGAGACGGCAACATTGTTGGCTCGGCCCGCGGACACGGCCAGGACGAATGAGAGAAGCAGGGGGAGGGGTTTGCGGATCAGCATGACCGGTCCTCCTTCATTCAGGGATTCCTATGCGGCTGTTGTCCCCGCCGGGCGGGCCGCCGTGGCGTTGGCGCCGCGCCTGATGGGGGAAAGCGGAAAGAATGGGATTATCGTACGGGTATAGGATGTTGAAAAAATACAAGAATGTCAAGGATATTTTGTGTCTTTCTGGAGGGTTCGGAGCGGTTCATTTCGAGCCCTCCTGGAGTCGCGCGGTCTCCCCCAATGCGATTCCGAGACAAGCATGGAGTCACGACACGGCCGGCTCCGCTCGCAACCGGTCTCCGGTCCCGGGGTTGGCGACACTCACGGCACGCCCGACGCCGCGCCCAGCCGCGCGTTGTTGTACCACATCGTGTAATCGGAGGTCGTCACTACACCGTCCATGTTGATGTCCGTGGCCTTGTACCCGGACTCTCCGAGCCGGGCGGAATTGTACCACGACGTGTAGTCCGTGGTTGTCACAACTTTGTCCTGGTTCACGTCCCCGCCCCAGAGTCCCCAAACGCCTGATTCCAACTCTTTAGCTCCGTTGGAGCCGTAATACGCGCCGATCCCGGTCTTGAAATCGCATTCCGCCACGGATTCCGACTCGAGCGCGGTCGCGGATGCGCTCATCACGGACGCGTTGTTCCGATGCCGCACCACGACATGATAGAACTCCGCGGGAACGTTTAAGGTCACCGCTTCCGTTGTCCCGTCATCGGATACGATTGTCCCGTCCTGACGGAGCAGGGCGCTCCTTGAAACGACAGCCGGACCCTCGGCCGTTTCCCTCAACTGGACCAGCACCCAGTCTGTCACTGTTGCCGGCAGGACGCCCACCGACCGCGGATCTTCCGCATACGGAGACGTCAGCGGTATGGCCGTGCCGTTCAGGATCGCGGACATGTCGTTCGTTTCCGGCTGATAAGGCCCTTCCAGCCAGACACGGACAGCCACCCGGACCGGGCTGTCCGCCAGAGCCGCGATTTCGTCCGATGAAAGGGCGCGGCTGTAGATCCGAACCTCGTCCACCAGCCCGTCAAAGGCGTTGCTCCCGGCAGTCGGCGGATTGGAAGCGATCCAGGCGGAAACGGCCGGATCGACGCTCACCGCGCCGGATTTCGAGACCGTGCCGACCTGAATCCCGTCCTTGTACAGGGTCATGGAAGACCCGTCGTACACCGCGACCGCATGCGTCCAGGTGGCGGCCGAGAGGTTCCCCGATCCCGCGATCAAGGTGGACGTCACGCCGCCGGTTTTCAGCCTGAATCGAAGCCTGTAAAAGCCGCCGCTGGACGTGGTGCTCAGCATCCAGTAATGGTCCGCTTCCTGAATCCCTGTGGCTTTCGAAACCAGGCGGGCGTCCTCGTTTCCGAAATCATCGGCCCGGAACCAGCAGGCGATGGTAAGACCGCTTCCCGAGATATCCAGGCCGCCGAGATCGACGCGATCGTCCGTGCCGTCGAATGCAGCCGCGCCCTCGATGTGCCCGTTCGACCACGAGCCGCCGGTCAAAACGCCATCATGGCCGTTTCCGGATCCATCGTGAGCCGTTTGTCCGGATTTCTCGTCGAGCGCGTAATAGGCGGCGAGCCCTTCGCCGAGCTGAACCGCGACATATTGAAACGACCGCTCGGTGTCCGCTGCGATGGGATTGCCGCTGATATCCTCAACACCGTTGACGGTCAGGGTATAGGAAACGCCCGTTGAAAGGGTCCCGGTCCCGAGCAGAACCGTTCGATGGTCCGCGGAAAGAACGGCCGAGGTCACTGCCACCGCCGGAGTGATTCCATACGAGGCGGCGGTTTCCGCCGTGGTCTCGTCCATGTCTTCATTGAAGGTGACCTGGACGCGATTCGGATTGCCGCTGGCGGACACGGACAGAATCACCGGCGGCGTGACATCCGCTTCGATGACGAAATCAGCGGACGCGATGCCGCTCGGATTCATACCGGACTTGTACGCACGCGCCTTGACAGTCAGACTCGAGGACACGTCGAACGCGCTGACGTACAGACTGGATGCCTCATCCGGTTCATCTCCGTTCAGCGTGTAGGTAATGGAAGCGCCGGACGTGGTCGTAGTCAGAGTGACCGAAACCGGCCCGGAGAACGTGCCTCCGGCGGGGCTGATTACCGGCGTTGAAACGGTTTCCACTCCGGACTGGATGGCGTCGTTCCGCCAGAGATGCAGGTCGGCGTAATCGTCCCATGCGATGCTGAGAATGTCCAGGTCCCCGTCTCCGTCCAGATCGACGGTCAGCGCGCCGAGATGGCTCTCCTTGCCCGCATCCACGCCGTTTTCCGTGAAGCCGCCTGTGCCGTCGTTCGCCCAGATGGAGAGCTTTTCAGTGCCCCGGTGCTCCGCGAGGACCACATCCGTGTGACCGTCCCGGTTCATGTCCGCAACGCTCATGGAATTGGTCGTGGCCTGCGAAACGATCTGACGCCGCGTCCACCCGCCGGACGCCGGGTCCGCGGGCTGTTCCCACCACCAGGTTTCCGCGCCACTGTCCAGCCCGTTTTCCTCAGTGCCGACAATGTCCGGTTTGCCGTCCCCGCTGAGGTCCGCGGCCGCGAACCGGTCCGTCCACACGGCCTCCGTCATGTCGCCGATGTGAAAAGCGGTCCATCCCGCGGATCCGTCACCTGGATTCCGGTACCATTCGACACGCTTGGTATCGCCCGTTCCGCAGGCCAGGTCCAGGTCCCCGTCGCTGTCGATGTCTGCGGCACCGAAACCCTCGTCCGTGGGATTGGCGTTCACATGCACGGATGGCCACGATCCGGATTCTGGACTCGCGGGGATGCGGAAGTAATAAATGCCGTTTCCGCTGGTGACCGCGATCTCGGGCCCGCCTCCCGCCTCGATCTGAAGCACGGCATGGCCCTGGGACCCCAGCGTATGGGTGGCCCGCGCCAGGGAACCGATTTCGCAAACCTGCGCCCAGGAGGAGCCGGTCGCTTCGGCGGCTTCCAACCAGTAGAATCTCAGCGCGTCGCCCGTGTCCTTCTGTCCGATGATGTCGCCGTTCGCGTCTCCGTCCACGTCCATCAGAAGGACGGCGTCCACACCTCCGGGCAGATCGATCCTCGGCCAGGAGCCGGTCATGTCCCCGCCCGGATTCCTGTAGAAGTAGGGGCCTGAGGCGATATCCAGGTAACCGTCCGCGGTCGCGTCCAAAGCGGACAGGCCGAAGGATTGCGCGCTCCGGGTGCTGTCGAGCCGGACATACTGCCATTGATCCAGCGGCAGAACGGGATCCAGCTGGTTCTCGAAGAAATCGACAGGCGCCGTGTCGAAACTGCGGCTCCCCACAATGTCGAGGTCTCCGTCCGACCCCATGTCCGCGATCTTGGCGATGTAGGTGGATTTGGAATCCACCGTGTGCCGGGTCCAGGAAGCCGCATTTCCCGTATTTTCGAACAGGACAACCTCATCCGTCGCAGCCTGTGGCATGGAGCCCGCCACCACGTCGATGTCCCCGTCCCCGTCCACATCGCCCGCCTGGAGTGTGTGGCAGTAGTCCACGGCGCCGATCACGTGTTCGGTCCAGGGCCCGTTCACCGGATCGGCCGCGGAGTACCAGGACACATTGTGACCTGCCGCCTCGGAAGTGCTGAACATCGGATCGGGCCTGTCGTCTCCGTTCATGTCCGCGGCCTGCACCCGGCAGTCGGCGCCCTGTGTATACGCCGCGATGGTTCTGGCCGTCCAGGCATCCGAACGGTTGTGCGGATTCTGGTACCACACGCCGTTGACAATGACATCCATGTCGCCGTCATCATCCAAGTCGCCGATGCCCATGCCTTCCGATCCGGAAATGCTCCAGGTCTTCTGTGTCCAGTCGTCCGCGGAATTCTGATAGAAAACTGCGATTTTCCCGGTGTGCCGGAGCACGATGTCCGGCCTGGAATCCCCGTCGAAATCCGCGACGGATACGTCCTTGATGTGGGTGTCATTGGCGGACCAGACGACGTGGCGGACAAACCCATCCGTTTCCGGGTCCCCGCCGCCGGCCAGCGGGTTTTCGAACCACCACAGGCTCTTGGGGTCAGCGTTGTCGCTGTTGGGCACGATCACGTCCAGGTCGCCGTCTCCGTCCATGTCCGCGGCCTGGCAATCCGGCACGTAATCCAGTTCGGAAAAAGCGGTCGGGTGGATGTCGTATTTCTGCCAGGCCGGATATTTATACCAGGCCAATGCGCCGGGCGTGAATTCCCCCTCCGCGATGATCACGTCCGGGTAACCGTCTCCGTTGATGTCGCCAAGCGCCTTCCCCTGCGCGCAGAGATCCGTCACGGTCGTTCGCACGAACGTCAGGGAACCCTGGCCGAGCACGGCCGACCATTGCCAGGAGATGAGGAGGAAGAGTATGTAAAATGGTATCTTTTTCATGAGATATCCCTTCCGGGCATTTCGATCAGGAGGAGTCTTTTAGGATGTTAAAATATACGGATGCCTTCTGATTCATGCAACGGGTATCGGTTTGCCTGATACAGACCGACAGACCAGCACCGGTTCGCCGCGGTTCCGTCAATGGTTACCATAAAAAACCTCCCGCGGGTTTACAGTATACCGCGGGAGGTTCTGTCTCTCTATGTATCGGGAAGTGCCAGGCACCTCCGAGGTGCCTGGCACTTTTAATTCCGTTCACGGTAGGGAGGATGCCGCCCCCAGCCTGCCGTTGACCCCGGGGTCCCCATGCGCCTGCCGCCGGACTTTCCGTATCAATCATCTCCGGATCCACGAGACCCCGGGGTATGAGGAATCACGGCACCTGCGACGCCGCGCCCAGCCTCGCGTTGTTGTACCACATCGTATAGTCAGATGTCGTGACCACGCCGTCCAGGTTGATGTCCGTGGCCCTGTACCCGGACTCCCCGAGCCGGGCCGAGTTGTACCAGGATGTGTAATCCGTGGTGGTCACATTCCCGTCCTGGTTCACGTCCCCGGCCCACATTCCCCAGACGCCGGACTCCAACTCCTTGGCCCCGCCGGATCCGTAATACCGGCCGGCTCCGTCGCTGAAATCATATTCGGCCGCGTGCACATCGTCAAGACCCACCGTGTCCGCGGACATGACCGCACAGTGGTTTCGATGCTTCAGAACCACGTAGTACCCGCCGGCGCCCGCCCCCGGAACAGTCAGGTCTGTAGATCCGTCCGGCTCGATCAGGCTCCCATCGCTCTTCAGGAAAAAGGACTGTACCGCGGCCGGGGACCCGGATGGTGTTTCCCGAAGTTCCACCTGCACCCAATCCGTCGCCGACGCGGGAACGAACCCGCCGTCCCGGCCGTCGCTGTAGGGGGAAACGGAAGGAATGGGGCCTGCCGACTGCAGGCTGGTGGACATGGAGCCTCCGGACACATAGGCGCCCTCGAGCCATGCTTTCAGCTTCATTCGAACGGAGGGCTGGGGAGGCGTCAGCGTGG
>JAFGAX010000125.1 GCA_016933415.1 bacterium | reverse complement strand
GGCGTTACCGGGACCGGGCTGTACGCCGTCCGTTACGGGAAAACAACGAGCGGTCCGTTTCCGATCGGCGGGGACGTGTACGCGAATGTCTGGCAGCCGACGCTCGACGTCTGGTTTCCCGTGCAGATGGCCCACCTGGCCGTGAACGAGGCCTACCGGATCTGGCATGGCGCCGCGCATCTGGACGACGCCCGGCAGGCGCCTGTGAACCACCAGCATTTTGACGGCTACCGCATGGGCGACAGCACAGAGACGCGATACAAGCCCGGAGAGCACATCCCGGGCCTCGCCGTGGGCGGATGGTTCGACGCCGGCGATTTCGACATTCGCACCGGCTCGCACGCGGCCACGGTTCTGCACTTCGTCGACCTGTGGGAGCGCCACCGTCCGGAGCGGGACGAAACCCTGGTCGATCAGGACCAGCGGTACGTCGACATCCACCATCCGGACGGAACACCGGACGTGCTGCAGCAGATCGAGCAGGGCAGCCTGGCCCTGATCGCCCAGCACCGCGCCTTCGGCCGCGCGATTCCCGGCATCATCGTGCCATTCCTCCATCAGTATCATCACCTGGGGGACGGCGCGGCCATGACGGACAACCGGATTTACGATCCCTCCCTGAAGCCCTACGAGATCAAGGGCGATTTCAGCGGCACGCCCGATGACCGTTGGGCGTTCACCTCGAGATCCTCTCAAAATAATTACGCGTCAGCCGCCGCGCTGGCCGCCGCGTCGCGCGCGCTCCGCGGTTTCAATGACGCACTTGCTTCCGAATGCATGGCCGCGGCGAAAAAAGCCTGGGACGACGAACACCGCCGGCCGGCGCAGGAAGCCCGGACCGGATACGGTTTCGCGGGCGGCGGGGAGATGGAGGCCGCTCTTCAGATCGCGATCGCCTCTGGGGACACGGCCGCCGCCCGGCGGTTTCAGAACCTGCTCTGGCCGTCGCTGGACCGCGGACTCCAGTTCAGCATGAAAACCGCTGCGCGGGCCCTGCCGTTCATGGACGCGGCGTACCGCGAACGCCTGAAACCCTATGTGCGGAATTTCCGGGACCTGAACGACGGCCTGCTGAAGGAGAACCCCTTCGGCGTGGCGATCTCGACCCGAGGATGGGCCGGAAATTCCGGCATCATCAGCTGGGCCGTCACCAACGCCCTTCTGCACCAGGCGTACCCGGAACTCATCGGTTCGGAAACCGTAACCCGGGGCCTGGACTACCTCTTCGGCTGTCACCCGTACTCGAACGTGTCCTTCGTCTCGGCCGTGGGTGTCAAACCGAAGCGCATCATGTACGGGAACAACCGGGCCGATTTCGGATTCATCGCAGGCGCGGTGGTGCCGGGCATCCTGATTCTGAAGCCGGACCTTCCGGAACACATGGACGACTGGCCCTTCCTGTGGGGTGAGAACGAGGCCGTGATCGACATCTGCGCGGAGTACATCCTGCTGGTGAACGAGGCGTTGAAGCTGGAAGGGCGGTGAAGACAGGTTGTTCCGAGTTCCGGGTTCCGTGTTGAAAGATAGTCCTGGCCGGGCTCATGAACGAATTCAACCCGAAACTCCGAACCCGGAACACGGAACGAATCATCGGATATCATTTGAACGATGCGAATGCCTGTACATGCGGCCAGGGGTATACTGTTCTTCCTCTGGGAACTTCCCCAGAACCTGCTCGGTCTGGCGGTGTGGGGGGTCGTGCGGAAACGGGTCTTGAGCCGGGAGACCGAAGGCGGCCGGATTTTTCTGCGGGTACCCGATTTCGGCCTCAGCCTCGGGAGTTTCATATTCTGGTCCATGACGGATCCGGCCGCTGTGTCCAAACCGTCCGAAAGGACGGACAATCGTCTGCACGAACTGGGTCATGCGGTACAGTCACGCCGTCTCGGCCCCCTGTATCTCCTGCTTGTGGGGGTCCCCTCGGTCAGCCGCTTTCTCTACGCCCGTTCCTATAAGCGGAAGCGGGGCGAACCCTGGACCCGGTATTTCGACGGGTACCCGGAGAACTGGGCCGACCGGCTCGCGGAAAAGTCCGGTCGGAACGGAGGGAACCCTGAGAATCCGAATGAAGACAAGGCGAACGCATAAAGACCGGCCGGACGCAGGCAGGCATGAAACACAAGGAGACAGAATGATGAAAAGGCGCGACACTGTCCGTATTGCGCTGGGACTGATGTTTCTCTTCCCGTCGGTTTCCCGATCGCAGAATCCCCTCATCACGGACCAGTTCACCGCGGACCCGACGGCCCGCGTGTTCCAGGGGAAAGTCTTCGTATATCCCTCCCACGACATACCGGTCGAACCGGGAAAGGGAAGGCCGGGGTGGTTCTGCATGGCCGATTACCATGTTTTTTCGTCCGAAAACCTGTCCGACTGGACGGACCACGGCGTGATCGTGTCGCAGAAGAAGGTGCCGTGGGCGGATTCCTCGGCCTACAGCATGTGGGCGCCGGACTGCGTGGAGCGGAACGGGAAATACTATTTCTACTTTCCCGCTCCGGCCCGGGTGAAGGAGGGCCGGCGCGGCATGTCCATCGGCGTGGCCGTGTCCGATTCCCCTTCCGGTCCCTTCACGCCGGAACCGGAACCCATCGCGGGCGTGGGCGGCATTGATCCCAATGTGTTCATCGACAAGGACGGTCAGGCCTATCTGTACTGGGCGGGCATGGGCGCCATGTCGGCCGCGAAACTGAAGGACAACATGACGGAGCTCGCGACGGAACGGCAGGTCATACAGGATCTGCCCAAGGGGATGAAGGAAGGTCCCTTCGTGTTCGAGCGGAACGGCATTTACTATTTTACATACCCGCACGTGGAGAACAAGATCGAGCGGTTGGAGTATGCCGTGGGCGACAACCCCCTGGGGCCGTTCCAGTTCAAGGGCGTGATCATGGACGAGTCTCCGACCGGATGCTGGACCAATCACCATTCCGTGCTGGAATACAAAGGCCAGTGGTTTCTGTTCTATCACCACAACGACCTGTCCCCGCATTTCGACAAGAACCGGTCCATACGCGCGGACAGCCTGTTCTTCGAGCCGGACGGATCCATCCGCAAGGTGGTGCCGACCCTCCGGGGCGCGGGGATCACGCCCGCGGACCGGAAAATCCAGATCGACCGGCACACGGCGTTGGACACCAGCGGCGCATCGATCGCCTTTCTGGACACATCGGACCGGTTTCTGGGCTGGAAAACGGAGTTGAGAAAGCCGGGCGCGTGGATCCGGTACAACAGCGTGGATTTCGGAACCGCCGGTTTCGGTTCCGTCGTGGTGTGTGCCGTGTCCGAATCCGGAGGAACGGTCGAAATCCGGTCCTGCAATCCCGACGGCCGCCTGATCGCGCGCGTTACGGTTTCGCCGGGCCCGGACTGGACCCTGGCGCAGTCGGCCCTCGCAAACAGGACATCCGGCGTCCGCAACGTGTGCGTTTCCCTGATCCAGGGCGGACCCGTTGCCGTGGACTGGATACGGTTCGAATGACGAAACCTGCGGGGCTGACCATATCCACTCGCGGAGAAAACGGACCGGGTTCCGGTCCGGAGCCAAACCAAACGAGGAGGTCCTGATGAAACGGTTTTTATGGATCGGTGTTTTTTGCATTGTCGCAGCCGCGGGTTCGGCATGGGCCGCGGATCCCAGCGGGGTCTGGACGACGCGCATGGAAGGTCCGCAGGGCGAGATGGCGCTGGAATTCGAATTCCACGTGAACGGAGACACACTGACGGGATGCAACCGGTCCGATTTCGGGGAGTTCAAGATCGAGAACGGGAAAGTAGAGACCGACCGTTTCACGTTCGACGTGAATTTCGGCGAGATGGTCATCCATCACGTCTGCACGGCGGCCGCGGATTCCATCGTCATGAAGGTTCCCGGCATGGAGGGGGAGGATATGAAAATGGTGCTGAAACGCAAGCCGGAAAAGAAATAGCGCACGATACCCGGCCGCGGTTTCATCTCCCGGGGCTTGTTGACCTGTGCTTCAAACCCGCCTTCATGGGCGGGTTTTTTCATTCTGCCTGGGGTCCTGCCTCTATCGGGTCGAGCGAAGGAGCACAGGGTTGGGGTTCAGAGCGGCCGGAAGCCCCCGGGGTTCGGGAAGAATGCCGTTGCGGAAATGATAAAAATACGATAACTTACAATTAGAGTTGTTATGAGGATGGCCGTATCACACGGTTTTAATTGAGCATAGAATCGCAAGGAGGAAAGCCCGTGAAAATACTTTTCCTGACCGCCGCCCTGCTCGGCCTGAGCTGCGCCAATCACATCGATCCATCCCTGCTGAGGCTGGAGGGCCGGAAGGATGTCGAAATCACGGGCAATGAAAAGCTGGGCACACCCTCCCGGATCAGCGGCGAACTGGCGGATCTGTCCGGGATCAAAAAGAATAAACGCCCGGAAGCGCTGATCCGGTTTTTCAGCGAGAACACGTTTCTCTTCAAGTTGAGCGATCCGGAAAAGGAACTCCGGCTGATTCGAGCGGAAGACGATGCGCTGGGCTTCACCCATTTCCGCTTCGAACGGGTCCACGGGGGCGTTCCGGTTTACCTGGACGAGCTCATTCTCCATGTCAATGCGAAATCCTCCCTGTACCGGTTCGACGGCCATTATCACCCGTCCTTCGACCTGAAGGCGGAACCGTCCGTGAGCGCGGAAAAAGCCGGAAGGATTGCGCTCGATGCCGCAGCGGAACGGCGGATGGAACGGGTGGACCGGACCGAGCTCGTTTTCTACCCGGCCCCGTCCGGCATGCGTCTGGCCTGGCACGTCACGCTCGGCGGCGGCATGAATCAATGGGATTATTTCATCGACGGCCTGGACGGGTCCGTTCTCTTTGATCAGGACAGACGCCGGTTCTGAGGCCGCGGCTTTCCGGAATGGTTCCGTTCAAGTTTTCTCATGCGAAGGAGAAGCCATGCGTTCATTGAAAATGTTTTTTGTTCTCGTGCTGCTCGCGGCCGGCCTGGTCCGGGCCGCGGGTCCGGGCGGGAATGCGCGCGTTGTCAAGATGCTCAAGCCGTCGTCCTCATCCCGGACGATCCCGGCGCTGGCCGGAGCCGGTCCGGTCTGGAGGAACGCGGCTCCACTGAAGGGCGGAATCCTGACGGAGGGCATGCTGCGGAAGTCCGGTTCCGCGGAGGGAGGCGTT
>JAFGAX010000124.1 GCA_016933415.1 bacterium | reverse complement strand
GAATCCGGCTTTCCGGATGCGGATCCGGAGAATGTGGGCGAGATCACCCGCATCCGGCAGACCGCGGGCCGGGAAGGATCGCTTGAAACCGGGGCGAACAAGACGTACCGGACCGTTCACGGGCTCTGGATCCGGAAGATCGATCCGGTCCGGAACGTCGGGTTCGAGGGATTCACGCTCCGGCGTCTGGACAACGAGCCCTCGTCCCAGAACGCGTACAATTCCGGAGACAATTTTCTTTTCGATGTCGCGGTGAACTGCTGGATCCGCGGCGTGGCGGGGCGCAACACCTGCCGGCACCACGTCTGCGTGAACCGCAGCGGACACCTGCTCGTCGAGGGGAGTTCCTTTGCCGAAGCCGTCAGCCGGGACGAAAACTCCTACGGGTACGGCGTCCTGCTCGAGGTCTGCACGTCCCGGTGCCTCATCCAGAACAACGCCTTCGACCGCCTGCGGCACGCCATGGCCGTGTGCGAGGGCGTGAACGGAAATGTGTTCGCCTTCAATTATTCCAGGGGACAGACGTGGACCTATCACGGCCTGCCGAACCTGTTCCAGGGCGCGGATCTGTGTCTGCACGGCCGGTACCCCTACGCGAACCTGTTCGAGCACAATGTCGTTGAATTCGTGTACGCCGACAATTCGCACGGCGCGAACGGGCCCTTCAACACGTTTCTGCGGAACTGGGTGTACCACGGATTCAACGGGAAAGGACTGCTGAGGCTGTACCGGGCGCCGCAGTCCATTGTGCTCGGGAACATCAGCACGCCGACCCGAAGCGCCCGCGTGCGTTACGATTCCTGCAAGCCGTTCCGGGACACGTTCGGCCGGGACCGTAAACAGCGTCCGCGTACGCACAAGGAATCACACGACGTCGAATGGGATCCGGCCGAAACCGGTCTTGCGACAGTCTCGTTTTTTTACGGCAGCCGGCCGGATTTTCTGCCCGCGGAATACACCTGGCCGGCCGTCGGTCCGGACGCGGGAAACGGGCCGCCCGTCCAGCGCATTCCCGCCATGCGGTGGTACGAGGCGGGGAGGGGGGCGGATCGGACGGCAGTCACGGAGTGGGAAGGACGATAGTTGAAAGTTTAAAGTTCAAGGTTCAAAGTTCAAAGTGAAGAGATACAAAACAGGTCAAGGGATGGTGTTTACCGGGAAGAATTGCACCCGTCTCATTTTTTCTTTGAACTTTGAACCTTGAACTATGAACTCTTTATTTTAACCCTCCCCTGAATCCCCAGCTTTTCCCGCAGTTCCATGAGTTTCTTCATCTGCGCCTTCGGGATGGTTTTGACGCGTCCGAGGCCCATGGCCAGATGCGTGATGGTTGCCGTGTGCTCCAGGGTTTCCATGCGGTGGTACGCGGTGAGCAGATCCGCGCCGAACGCCAGCGCGCCGTGGTTGGCCAGGAGCACGACGTCCGAGCACTCGATCAGGGGGGCGATGGCATCCGGGATCTCGTCCGTCGACGGCGTTCCGTAGGGGGCCACTTCAACGGCCCCCAGCGTCAGAACGGCTTCCGGCAGTATGTTCCGATCCAGCGGGATTCCGGCCACGGCGAAGGCCGTGGCATAAGGCGGATGGCCGTGCACCACGGCGCCGATATCCGGCCTGCGGCGGTACACCTCCAGGTGCATCCGGATCTCGCTGGAGGGCCGGTGCCGGTTCCGGCCAGGCGCCGGCCGGCCGTTTCGGTCCAGGCGCACCAGCATGGCCGGAGTCAGAAATCCCTTGCTGACGCCCGTGGCCGTGGCGAGGAATCCCCCGCCCTTCAGCCGGATCGAGATGTTCCCGTCATTGGAGGCGACCCATCCCTTGATCCACATGCGCCTTCCCACTTCGATGATTTCCGCGCCGGTCTTCCGGCTGTTATTTTCCGGCATCCGATTCTCCTTGTCTCATAATCTGGAATTCCCCCTCCGGAGCGAACGCCGGGCGTCCCGGCAGGTCTCAGGTCAGGGCGGGAACATGATGCAGAACGCGGCGCCTTTGGCCTTCTCTACCGTCAATTTCCCCTTGAGCTGATCCTCGACCAGGAGCGTGACCAGCCGCATTCCGAGCGTCTCTTCCCTGCCGCGGGCGTTGAATCCACGGGGCAGGCCGGCGCCGTTGTCCCGGACGGTCAGCACGGTCCTGCCGGAAGCGAGCCTGCGCATGCGGATCGCGATGAGCGGTTTGCCCGTAAAGGAGGGGGGGAACGCGTATTTCAGGGAATTCGAAACCAGCTCGTTGACCACGAGCCCGCAGGGTATGGCCTTGTGGATGGGCAGCGCGATGTTCCGGATGCCGATCTCGCAGCGGATGCGCCCGTCCTGCGCCCCGTAGGAGCGCATCAGGTCCTGAACCAGGGCTTTCGTGTATTCCGCGAAATCGGTCCGGTTGAAGTCGCGCGTCTTGTAGAGCATCTCGTGGACCAGGCTCATGGCCCGGATGCGGGCCTGGCTTTCATGCAAGGCCGCGGCCGTGGCCGGGTCCCTGACGCGGCTGATCTGGAGACTGAGCAGGCTCGACACGACCTGCAGGTTGTTCTTGACCCGGTGGTTGACTTCCTTGAGCAGAAGTTCCTTTTCCTGCAGGGACGTCTTGAGCGATTCCTCGGTGCGGATGCGCGACCGGATCTCCTTCTGCAGGAGAAGGTTGTGCTCCTTCAGGGGGTTGAAGAGCTGACGGTCGAGCACGGCGTAGCCCAGGATGAGAACGCTGAGCATGTTGGTCAGAGGCATGACGATCGAGGGCCGGGCCAGGAGTGCGCTGGTCAGGAACCCGGCCCAGAGAAGAGCCATGGCCAGCGGCAGAAGACGCTCCTGCTTTCGCCGGCCGTCCCTGTGGAACAGAAGGAGCGCCCATATGATGTAAAGAGAGCCGATGGATCCGCCAATGAATCCGAATACGGTCATCTCGCGCGAGAAGGTGCCGGTGGACGTGATTTGGGGAGCGGACAGGAGGTTTCCGCTCAGTGAAAGCGCCAGAACGGCCGCGTTCAGCACGAGGCCGGCGGCCAGGGCCGCTCGGGAGGCGCGGCTCTGAATGTCCAGGAAACGCACGGTCAATTCCAGGGAAAGCACGCACATCAGTCCGAGGGGCACGCTGGTGAGGTTCAGCCAGAATTCCGTGTTCTGGAAGAAACCGGCTTCGGGGAACCGGGGACCGAGGATCAATGACAGGCGCACCATGATGGCGCAGAAAATCCAGGCGAGAAGTGTGGAATTGAAGGCCGCGAACACCCGGCCCAGCGGCCGCATCGGTGAGACGCCGAAAATGATGATGTTGAACGAGGCGGATACGATGAAGGATACGAACAGCAGTATCAGGTCAATGGTCAGATATATCGGCATCTGGAATCCCCGGTTGAGACCGCGAGTGCGAGGCTGTTCTTTTTCAAATTACGGAAAACCGCATTCAAAGTCAAACGCGAAAACAACGGCTACCGGCCAGAAAGCCGTTGACTTTCGAGCCTCGAATGCCTAAAATGCGTCATTCAAATCCCACATGAATACTGCGGATGTTCGGAATGACCCAGCATGCATTCATCGCCGCGGACCTCGGCGCCGAGAGCGGCCGTGTTACAGCCGGCCGCCTGGACCCGGACGCGGAGCGGCTCGAAACGCGGCTGATCCGCCGGTTTCCCACGGGGAGTCTGCCTGTCTTGGGCCGGCTCCGATGGGATGTGCACCGGTTCCGCGAGCAAATCATCGACGGAATGAAAGAATGCGCAGGCCTGTTCAATGGGGAGATCCGGAGCGTGGGTTTCGACGCCTGGGGCGTGGATTACGGCCTGCTTTCGAAGGACGGCGGTCTGGCCGGCCTGCCGGTGTCCTACCGCGACCCGCGCACAAAGGGGATTCCGGACGCTTTCTGCGAATCGTTTCCCAGGCGCAGGCTGTACGATCTGAGCGGTGTTCAGATTCTCGAATTCAACACGCTTTTTCAGCTTGCGGCGCTGGTCCGGGAGGACCGCCGCGCCCTGGAGAATGCGGAAGCGCTTCTGTTCATCCCGGATCTGTTCAATCACCTGTTCTCCGGATCGCGGATCTCGGAGACCACCATCGCATCCACGTCGCAAATGCTGAATTGCCGCACGCGGAAATGGGACGCGGAAATCGTCCGCTCACTCGGCATTCCGGAGCGCCTGCTCCAGTCCCTGGTGACGCCAGGCACGGCGCTCGGCGGGCTGCTGCCCGAACTCAGCCGGAGAACCGGGCTTGAGGACTGCCGCGTGGTTGCGGTCGGCTGTCATGACACAGCCTCGGCCGTGGCCGCGGTGCCGGCCGAAGGGGAGGACTGGGCGTTCATCAGCTCCGGAACATGGTCTCTGGTCGGCGTCGAGGGTCGTGAACCCGTGGTGACCGACGCGGCATTCGCGTTCAATATGTCCAACGAGGCAGGCGTGATGGGAACGGTGCGCACGCTGAAAAACGTGACCGGTCTCTGGATACTCCAGCGCCTGCGCGAGAGCCTGCCCGGCGCGTCCGGATTGGACTACGGGGCGTTCGCCGGTCTGGCGGCCGGCCGGCCGGATTTCCGCTCCCTGATCGACCCGGACGACCCGGTTTTCTTCAACCCGCCGGACATGGCGGAG
>JAFGAX010000123.1 GCA_016933415.1 bacterium | reverse complement strand
GGTTCGCCAGATCGCCGGTCACGGCCAGGTGATCGGGTTTCACCTCGGCGAGCTTGTCGAGCAGGGCATCGAGAACCGTCATCCTGTGAATACGGCGCCGCCTCAATCGAAGATTGACCATCCCGAGCAGCCGCTTGTTCGCGAAATCCAAAACGCCGCCCTCGGGAACCGCCGGCCAATGAAAGTCCGAGAGATGGGCGACCGAGAACGCCATCACGGCCCCCCAGAATCCCCCGCGTCCGGGAAGCAGGCCGCAAGGTCATTGCGGCACGCCAGCTGATGATCCTCGAGGCAGAAATAATAGGTTCGTCCCCCATGCTCGAGCGTGGCCCTGGCGCGATCCCGGCCGAACGCAAGGCCGCAAAAGGGACAGACGACCCGGGGGCCGGCGTCCGGACCTTCCGTGGAAGGCCGATCGGTCGCGATCGGGCTTGCGGCGTTCCCGTCGAATCTCCTGGAACAGCCCAAATCCCCGGAGCACCCGGCGAGCAAGCACGGTCCCAGAAGGAACCACCATGCGGAAACCGGTTTGGGCATTCTTCTCACAGGCCGCACTATGTCACGAAGCTTCCGGCGATTCCAAGGGGAAACGAGCGGCAAAATATTTCGGGCCCCTGCCGGGGGTGTGCTATTTTCCACGTCATGGGCGTTTTCGACGAGGCGGCGTCATGCGCTTCACAGGCTGAACCGGTCGAGCACAAGGTCCTGGAGGCCGCAAGTCGGGTCTTCCTCGAAAAGGCGCAGCTGCGCCTGTCCGTGCTGGTGCCGGCCTCGGACGGCCCGGCGCGGCTCCGCGTCGCCTTGTCGGGATTCGACGACATCCAGGCCCATCTCAGGAAGCTCAGGGTGAAGTCCAACCCCGACCTGACCTTCCCCTATCGAAAAGTCCATGCCCTCAATCTGGCCGTCGAACACCAGGAAGGGGGCCTGTATCAGGACCTCTCCAGTTTCGCCGGCCCGGCGCTCGAAAACAAAATGACCCTGAAATTCCTGATCCGGCGCACGCTCAAGAAGCTTCGCGTGAGGAAGGTCCTCGTAGCGCCGCTGCCGCTCGCCCAAGGCATCGGCGTGGTGGGTCTGTCCGGCGATACGCTGTTCCGGGAAATGCTCCCCGACATGAAGACGTTCTGCGCTGGATTGGCTGAATGCCTCGGTCGATCCCACCGGAGCAGAACCGAGGCTCAGATCAAGGCACGGCAGGATCCATAGGTTCAGGCGCCCTTGTCGGCGTCCGCGTCAGCATCCACATCAACGTCCACATCAACGTCCGCATCTGCATCCGCGTCGGCATCGGCATCGGTGTCGACGTCCGCATCCGCGTCGGCGTCGGCATCCGCGTCGGCGTCAGCATCCGCGTCGGCGTCCGCGTCGGCATCCGCACCGGCATCCGCGCCGGCATCCGCACCGGCATCCGCGCCGGCATCCGCGTCGGCATCCGCATCCGCGTCCGCGTCCGCATCCGCGCCGGCATCCGCGCCGGCATCGGCGTCGGCATCCGCATCCGCGTCCGCGTCCGCATCCGCGTCAGCGTCCGCGTCCATGTCGGCGTCCGCATCCGCGCCAGGATTGTCCTCGTCATCGAGGTAGTCCGGTATGCCGTCGCCGTCCGAGTCCCCGGTGCCCTCCTCCGAATCGAGGACGCCGTCCCCGTCGGAATCATCGTCGAGATAGTCGGGGATCCCGTCGTTGTCCGTATCCCTCGGCGGGGTCTCGATGTCGTTGTCCCCGGACTCTATCCTGTCGGAGATCCCGTCGCCGTCCGAGTCGCGGTCGATGTAATTCGGCAGCCCGTCCTTGTCGACATCCCCGTTGCCTTCGTCAATGTCATAAATGAAATCGTTGTCCGAATCCTTGTCCAGGAAATCGGGAATGCCGTCTTGATCCGAATCCCGAGGATTCTCGGGATCGTCGCCGGCTTCTTCCTTGTCGGGAATACCGTCACCATCCGAGTCGTCATCGAGGTAATTGGACACGCCGTCCCCGTCGATGTCCTGTTCCCCCTCGAGGTAGTCGGGGATGCCGTCGTCGTCGCTGTCCTTGGTGGTATCCACCCCTTCGGGCTCGGGCTCGGAATCGCACGACATCACACCGACAAGAAAAATCATCGCAAGAGGGATGATGCTGGTGAGTAGTGACAGGCGCATTCTATGTTCCTCCTTTTTGGTTGTGGGCTTTAAGTCAAAACAAATAGAAACTATGAATATTCTTAAAAATCAAGGAGAAAGAACACATCGATCGAGACCCTTGGCCAGGGTGGCACTCAGATCCGATGCCCGAGCCAAGAAATATCTTGCAATATCAAGGCGAAAAGGGGCATAAAGTACTTCTTTTTCCGGTTGTGAGGGGGTGTAAAATTTTATAGGATGCGTAAAGGGGGTCTCATAGAGGTGCAATCATGACCGATAAGAACAACGAGAAAAACATGCCCGAAAAAGCGCATGACAAGAAGGAACCGGGGCCTCAACCAAAGATCTCCAAGCCCTCTGGATCAGACGATCTGTCGCTTCATGCACTCCTCAGCGCCGAGACCCAGCCTTCCAAGGATGAACGAAACGAGGATTCGGGTCTTATCAAGTTGATGGAGCTCGCCAAGGAGATCAAGGACGAGAAGGCCGCCATGGAACCTGGGCTTTCAGAGGTGTCAGCCGCAGGGACCGCGACGCTGAGACCCAGTGTTCCGCCGCCAGCCGCGGCCCCGGACCCAGGGGCGGCCGTGCCCGATACGGTTTCACATAAGGCCGCGCCGGCCGCAGCGGCGCCGGCCCCTCAGCCGGCCCACCGAACCGGCATGCATCCCGCAATCATCGCCGTCATCCTGCTCCTGGCCGTGGCCGTGGTCTACCTCCTGTTTCGACAAAGCTCGCCCGAGCCCGAAGGCGAAACGGCGTCCTCGAAACGTCCGGACATGACCGCTTCCAGAATGGATGTTCGAAACAATGAACCGGCGGCGCCCCCCAGCACGCCGGCCGCAACCGACACGGCATCGGCCACGGACACGAAGCCCGGCACAGCCGGCGCCCCCTCGCAAGCCGCCTCCCCTTCCAAAAACAACACGACGCCGCAGACGTCGCAGGGGGCCGCGGG
>JAFGAX010000014.1 GCA_016933415.1 bacterium | reverse complement strand
TCGAACTGTATTTCGAGGACAACGATCTCGAGACCCTGGAGAAGACGGTCATCCGTGAAGGGCTCGAAATCATCCACCCGGTCAGGGAACAGCCATGGCGCCAGAAGGTTTTGCGGTTTTATGATTTCGACGGAAACATCGTCGAGATCGGAGAAAGTTTCGATCATCTGGTGATCCGGCTCGCGGAAGAAGGACTGGCCGCTGAACGGATATCAACGATCACCCATTTGAACACAGAGAGTATTCGACAAATATTACATTTATAGGCATGTTCCCTGAATGGATGCCAAAATTCAGCGAACCCCGGCTTGGAGCGAATACGGGCGACAGGCCCCGGACCCCGCCTCGTACCGGCGGAATGTCCGAACGCGACGCCCCCGGAACGGATGATGGGTCCGCGAGTCTGACGTTTTTTCCGGAGGCCCGCCGCCTTTCGCTTCGATTTTTCTTGACACCGGTATATTATTCTATTATTTTACACTCTATATAATATTCACTTCCTGCACGCCCGCATCAGGGCTCGAATGGCGGGGACTTGCTCCGAACCGTGCCCTTTCCGGCTGGATTGCCTGCGACGACTTTCGTTTCATCGATGAAACAAAGGGGGGCGACGTGAAACCCTTCCTGAACGCGGTAAGCTGGGCGTTTTGCATTCTTTTCGCCATCTTCGGAGTGCTCGTCTGGAACATGGGAGGACGGCTGCAATTCGCTTTCATCCTGGGAATCGTCCTGACCGCAATGCCTCTCTTTCGATCTTTTCTTCGAAAAAAAATCCGCTCCAAAATTCCCTGGTGGGGCTTCGCTTCAGCCGCCGTTCTGCTCTGGGCCGGCGTGATCCTGTCCATCGCGCTGAATCCGGCCGAATCCATCTACAAGTCGGACAGGGACCGTTCCCGGCTGCTCGAAATGTACGATGCCCGGCTCGCCCAATGGCCGGTGCCGTACGAATCGGTCTTTCTCGAGACCCGGTACGGCAGGATCCACGTCATTACGAGCGGCCCCGCCGATGCGCCTCCGGTGCTGCTCATTCATGCGTCCGGACTGTCCGCCTGGTCCTGGATACACAATGTCGAAACGCTCAGCGGGCCCTTTCGCACGTACGCCGTGGACAACATCGGAGAGGGCGGAAAAAACACGATGAAGGCCCCCGGCCACATCCCGAAAAACGGTCGCGAAATCGCGGACTTCTGTTCCGACATATGCGACCGGCTGGAGGTCGCAAGGATCTCCGTCATCGGCGCCTCGATCGGCGGATACATCGGCACCCAGTTCGCGCGCCACGCCCCGGAACGCGTCGACCGGCTCGTTCTGCTGGGTCCCATGGGATACGGCTCCACGCTGAAGACCGTCGCGGCCATGACCCTCGCGCAGGGTTTTCCGTACCGGCCGGTCCAGGACGCCACGTTCCGGTGGGCGTTCGGCGACTCGCCCCGCGTGACGGACAGCTTCGGAGAATGGTTCCGCGTGTACATGAAAGGCCTCGTTCCGACCCCGATTCTGCCCAAATCCTTCACGCCGGAACAATTGCGGACAGTGCGGGCGCCGGCGCTCGCTTTCTTCGGCACCCGGGACGGCGTGGTCGGAGACGCACGGGCCGCGGCGGCTCTCGCCCGGAACATGCCGGACGTCCGGATCGAAGTCGTCGAATCCGGGCACGTGATCGGAGCGGAACGGCCGGAGACCGTGAATCCGGCGATCCTCCGTTTTCTGAAGGAGAGTGTATCGGAAGATAAATAACCTTTCAGGATGGTATTCCCATGAGAAACACCATTCCCCTTGTCGCGGTGTCTCTATTGTTCGTCGAGCCGGTACCGGCGCAGGTCCGCCTGGAAGCGGGGCTCGTGGCCCATTACCCCTTCAACGGCAACTCAAACGACGCGAGCGGCCACGGATATCACGGCGTCAACCATTCCGCCGAACTGACCGCGGACCGGTTCGGCAATCCGAACAGCGCCTACCGGTTCAGACCCCCCCAATACATGGAATTTCCCGGCGTCCCCGGGCCGAAACAGACGTCCTGGGTCATGTGGTTCAGGACGGAGTCCGATTATTCGCTTTCCGACGGCAAGGGCATGACCGTCGCGGGCGCGGGCGCGCTCGCCATGGGCGCAGGCGAGAACGCCAACCGGCTGTACGCCTACATCGAGGCCGGTTACAACAACTGGATCCGGCTGTATTCCCCTGCCTCCTGCAACGACGGCCGGTGGCACATGGCCGCGCTGACCTATGACAAATCCGCGGTCCGCGCCTACCTGGACGGCGCGATGTTCGACTCCCAGGCCGCATCGGGCGACATCCATTACGACCGGGACGGATTGTGGCTTTCGAAACACTGGCAGGGCGCGTACGGCTATTTCACGGGCGACCTGGACGACATACGCGTCTACGACCGCGCCCTCAACGGCGAGGAGATTCAGGCGCTTTTCATCGAGGGCCGGACCCTCCCCTCCGGCAGAAGGGGGGACATGAACCGGGACGGCCGCGTCGACCTCTTCGACCTGCTGCTGGCCAGGGATATCGCGTGCGGGGCCGTGCCGGATGCGGATTCCACGCGGATCTTCGCGGGCGATCTGGACCTCGATCATGCGGTGACGTCCGGAGACATCGACCGGTTCCGCGACATCGTCCTGCGGAAAGCGGTGCCGCCGCCGACAGTCTTCGGAATTCAGCCGTCGGCCGCATCCCCCGGGGACCGGATGGCGGTCGAGGGCTGGGGTTTCATCGCGCATCCGGACAGCAATGCCGTTCGGATTCGCGGCATTGAAGCGGACATCGTCACCGCCGATACGACCCGGCTGACCGTCACCGTTCCCGGGATCGCCTCTTCCGGAGACCTCATCGTCCACTCGGGCGGTCAGCCGAGCAACGCGGTGTCTTGCGTCATCAACCGTTCCGCGGACGCGCCCGTGATCACGACCGTCGAGCCGCTTTCGGCCATGAGGGGCCAGGAAGTGGTGATCACGGGAAGCCGGTTCGGAGCGTCCCCCGGCGGGGGCAGGATCGTCATCGGAGACGTCTCCGCGGCCGGCGGGGACATCCTTTCGTGGACGGACCAGGAGATCCGGATGCGCGTGCCTGCGGATGCCTTCCCCGGCAATCTGTATGTGGTCGCCGGAGACCAGCCCAGCAACGGCGTGGATTTCCACGTGGTGGTCGCCTGGTCCGCCATGCCGAAAGAAAGCGACATCGCGTACACGGCGGACGGCGCGGCCTACGTCAAGAATGAGATCCTTCTCGACTTCAGGAACGACACGCCCCTCCCGGTCATCGAAACCTTTCTGGCGGATCACGACCTGACGCTGACCGGCCTGGCTTACGACACGCGCAAGGTTCAGGCCCGGACGGCGGACAACGTCGACCCCTTCCAACTTGCCGGGGAATTGAGAGGCGAACCGCCCCTTCAGTGGGCTCTCCCTTCCCTTCTGCTCGACGTTCAGGACGCGGTTTCCGAGAGCTGGCCGCCCATGTTCGGCGGGAAATACAACGCTGCGGAAGCGACGATGGATCTGGCCTTTCTTTCACAGTGGCAGCACCATTATGCCATGCGCACGCTGGAGGGCCACCGGCTGGCCGAGAGGATATTGGGGCCTCATTTCCGGGAGGATGTGCGCGTGGCCATCCTGGACACCGGTTTAGGGGATGAGGCCTCGGACAACGGAACCGCCCCGCCCGATTTTGCATCGCGAATTGTCCTTTCGACACAGCCGGTCGCCTCGGGACAGGGCGTCATGGGAGGATCGCTGACACACGTCCGGGACAAGTCATCACACGGGACCGGCGTCGCCGGATGCGCCGCGGGCGACGGACACGTATGCCTCGGGACAGGCAAACACGTCAACATCAGACCGATCTCAATCTGCGACAACGCCTACAACTTGATCAACATACTGAGTGTTTGCGTGGCGACCATCATTGCGGCCGAAGATCCCCATGTCAAAGTCATCAACATGAGCTTAGGGAAGGATACCAGC
Organism: bacterium; assembly: GCA_016933415.1. GTDB lineage: Bacteria > Zhuqueibacterota > QNDG01 > QNDG01 > DTFT01 > JAFGAX01. The sequence goes on along the minus strand of JAFGAX010000014.1, from coordinate 34,305 downwards.
GGACTGATCCACTTCATCTTGAAGCAATTCGGCTTGTCCCAGGCACAAATCATGCGGGATGAATTCGATCTGGCCGAACAACGCAAGAAACTGGTCGTGATCTCGGCAGGAAATGAGTCGACCAGCACGGCCTCGTGCTCGCCGACGTGTTTTGCGCCCGACATCCCGAGAGCGCCGGATGCGCCGTCCGTCATCGCCGTCGCCGGAACCCAGACCGGCCAAGGGCTCATCGAGGAGACCTACTCGTCTTCCAATTTCGGCCACAATGTTTCCGTGGCCGCTCCCGCCGTCTATGACAATTCCCTGCTGAAAAACGACTATTCCCTGAGATCAGGTAATGGAACCTCTTTTGCCGCCCCGCTGGTATCCGGACTGGCCGCCGAGATGTTCCTGATCGACACCGTCATGCGGCGCACGCATCAGCACGACCGGCCCCTGAAATCCGCCAACGGGATCATCGACCTGATCCAGGGCACCGCGGATTTCATGGGCGACCGTGTCGGCGACCGGGCATGGAATCCATTCACCGGCTACGGAAGGATCAATGTGTGGAAAGCCGTTCTCTCGCTGGTCAACGGCGGCCTGTCGAACGCCGTGGAAGACCCGGCATGGATCGGATTCGACATCCGTGCGTCGCTGAACGTGCCGAGCTTGTCCCTGCGGAACAGGATTTTCAGCTTCTACAAGGGGGCGGGCATTTTCATTGACAACCGGCAGCTCCGGGACGGGGACGCCCCGCTGATTCCCGACAAGAATCTGACATTGTACAAGCGGGTGCTTCTTGAGAAATCGGACGGGGCAAATCCGCGATTGAACATCCCGATGCCCTACGGCGTCGGCCGCGAATCGGACCTGATGTGCTCCTTCAGCCTCTCGAAGGACGAAATGACCGGCGATCAGGGGCGAATCCCGCGTCTGCAGGTTCGTCCGACCATGGACGACCTGGCACAGCCGCCCTTTTTCGAAATGGCGTTGATCCCGGACCGGATGCGCCTGAATTGGTCCTACGATGACTACGTTTATTCGGTCCACATCCCCGTGATGGATATCGTCTCCATACAAGGCGTCGGTCAGCCGGTGACCATGGATGAATACGGCACGTCCTATCCCCTCGCATGCGCGGGAGGCGGTCTCCTGGAAATCAGAAAGTCCGGATCGTTCAAGGATGAATCCCTGGGCGTCGATTTCCGCTCGGAAAACGGCCGACTCCCGGCGGACCCCATCGACAGGGACGACGAGACTATTTTCATGACGGTTCCTCCGGACGCGGTCACCGGCCGAATCACCGTGCACCGGCTGTCCGGCCAGGACACCCTCTACTCCTTCTCCTCCATGCAGGAACTGGTCATCCCGAGGGTGGTCTCCGTCAACGCTCCGGATACGGAGCCGGGATCCACGGTCGAAATCGCGGTTCACGCCCCGCATTTCAATGAGCGGTACAGGAGTTACAACACGCAGATACAGTTCCCGGAGCAGTCTCCGATCCGGCCCGACAGGATCACGCCGGTGACGGGACAGCTTTTCACCCACGTCCTGTACACGAAGATTCCGGAAGGCCTGAAGCCGGGTCCGATCAAGGTAATCCTGACCGTGGATAACGGACAAAAGGTCGTTTTCGGCGACAAGGGCATCGCTGCCCGGTCCGAGTACAACTACGTGGGCGTGAAAATGGATTTCCAATCCCGTTACAAAGTCGTGACCGCGGGAGTCACCACACGCGAGAAAACCGCCGCCTACGGCTACAGCCTGGGCTGTCCCGTGCGGCTGGTGGACGGCGCCTACCGGGGCGAAAAGGACACCACATCGGGACAGGAAGGATGGAAGGAGACGGTTAAGACCACCGCGATGCTGACCATCGACCCCGTGACCCAAAAGATCACTGAATTGTCCGTGACGTTCCATAAAACCTATCAGAGCACGCCGGGTCTCTTCCGTTCCGTGACCCTCCACATGACCGGCGTGCGTGCCGCGCGCGGGACATTCGACGCGTACGATCAGTATACGGAAAGGGGGGACGATGTCTCCGATTCCGTGACCGAGTTCCTTGAAAAATGGGGCACCGACTCGGATTACAACGAATACCGGGGAATCGTCCGCGATCCCTTGAATGAGATACGAATCAGACTGCAAACAGACGACTGATCACAACCTTTCAACACTAACCGGGAACGTGTTCCATGAACAAGACCGCTTTTCCCCTGGTCGCCTGCCTGATCGGCGCCGCTGTTTCGGCGAACCTGCGGACCCATGCCGGAACCGTCACGATTCAGGCCGATTCCGCCGCTGCGGGATCCATCCACAACCGGCTCGGGATATGGATCACGACGGACACGCCCGTGTCCGGCATCGACATGCAGATATCCTACGACCGCCGGGCCATCTCTCCGACCGAGGTTCTGCCGGCCGGCCCGGACGCCCTTTCATCCGGTCTCGGATATTATTGTCCGGAGCCCGGCCGTCTGAATCTGGTTTTCTTCGATCCGGACCGGGGATCCCTTGCATCCGGCCGCATACCCCTCGCCGAAGTGGTCTTTCAGGTGGCGGACACGCTGGATCGGGACCGCATCCCCGTGGGGATCAACAGGGCGGTCGTGTCCGACACACTCTATGAACCTCTTGCCTTCGACAAGCAGGGCGCCGAGATCGTGATTTTACCGGGCGCCATGCTCATGCCGCCGCAAAACCTGGCGGCCGTGTCCACGGATGGCCGTGTTCTCCTTTCATGGGACCCCCCAGGCCGGACACCGGCCGAACCGGCGTATGCCGGTCACGGCCGTCCCGGACTCTCCGTGCGGCCGGCCGGAACAGCCGCAGCCGGTCTCCCGGCGGGATTCTGCCTCTACCGTTCCCGCACCCCGGACGATCTTCGCACCGGTCAATGCGTCGATACGGTAGGTGCCGCAACACTGTCTTACGCGGATTCTCCGGACGTGGCGGACCTCTATTACTATCATGTCACGGCGCTGTACGGGGAAGGCGAAAGCGGGCCTTCCAACGAATCCCGGGTCACGGTCGACACCGGCAGGCGGACGGATGGCGAAAGCACTCCCGGTCAATTCGAACTCCTGCAGAACTATCCCAATCCCTTCAATACAACGACCACGATCCGCTATCGCGTTCCGGAGCGCGCGTTCGTCCGGATCGAAATCTACAACGTGCTTGGGCATCGCGTGAAAACCCTCGTCCGCCAGGCGAAGGATGCCGGATCCCATCGGGTGACATGGGAAGGCGCAGGCGATTCGGGAACCGGTGCGCCGACGGGCCTGTATATCTGCACGATGAAGACGGGACAATTCTTCCGCGCCAGAAAAATCCTGCTTTTGAGATAACCGCCGTGCGGGACGACACCGAAAGGCGCCGCGGGAGAAAGGTCGCCGCTGCCGTCGGCTTATCCGATACGACGGAGGATCGGAACGCCCGGTTCGTTCGGGCGGTATCCGATGCGGCCCCGTCCGCGCATGACGCCAGAGAAACCACTCACACTATAAAGAGGGCTCTTCCCGTGATCAAAAGAATCGCGTCCGTTTTCATGCTTCTGTTCGTCCTTCCGGTGATCCGATCGAATGCACATCCGAAGGCGATGATCGGCATCACGGGCGGAATCAACATTTCGTCCATCGTCTCCAAACCCCAGGGATTGCTGATCATTTCCGATAAAACCTTTTTCGGGGCCGGCCCCGTGGGGGAATACCGTTTCAACAAAAACGTGTCGATGACTCTCGGTCTGCTGGTTCTCGGAAAGGGTTCAAAATTCAGGATCCAGGGGCAAGACGACCTGGAAGCGGCGATGAATCTGGAGGTTCTCGATATCCCGCTGTCCGCGGGCTATACGTTCGATACGCCCGTCATCAAGCCCTATGTCCATGCCGGATTGTTTCTGGAATACAATCTGAAGGCCAGCCTGCGGTATCAGCGTCCCGGCTCCTCGTTCACGGACAACATCGATGACGAAATCAGGGATTTTTCGTCCGGCTGCACCGTCAGCGGCGGATTCAAGACAACGACAGGCCGTTTTGTATTGTTCGTCGAGGCGGGCTATTTCCGGGGTTTCGGCAATTTATACGTCAAAAAGTCCGGTCCAGACTACTCCGTTTCGACAACAGGCGTCCAGGTTTTTTCCGGATTCAAGTATTCCCTTGGCGAACGCTGACGATCGCAGCCATTCCGTGACCTGAACGCTGAATGTCCGCGAACGCCGCCTCTCCCGAAGACGATGAAAACCGGATCCGGCCCGGCGCGCGGGACCCGCTGAACCGTTCCCGTCGGTCCCGGCCGTTCACCGGAATCCCGAAATCGGGAGGATTTGCCATACATGCCGGAATCACACTGCTCGTCATCCTGAACTTCGTATCGCGTTTCAGGTGATCTATCACGGCATCGAACATTGCATGAATCACAAGGAACTGATGCGTCGTCTGGACAGGCTGCCGCGCGGCCGCCGCAGCTCCTGACGACGTTTCACCCGATGTGTCCCCCGGGACCCGGTCCCCGGATTTCGAAAGGATGGGTGAGGGCCTCTGACCCCGACTTCGCACGGTTTATCGCGGACCAGATCGGGAACGCGGGCGACGTCTCGTGCAGGAAGATGTTCGGGGAATACGCGGTCTACTGCAACCGGTAGGTCATCGCCCTGGTCTGCGACAACCAGTTTTACCTCAAGCCGACCGAAGGGGGCAAATCCTTCATCGGCGACGTGATCGAGGCGCCCCCCTACCCCGGCGCCAGGAATTATTTCCTGATCAAGGACCGAATCGACGACCGGGGATGGATGAGTGAACGGGTCAGGATCACGGCCCGGGAACTGCCGGAACCCAAACCGAAGACGAAAACCGCGACGGAACGAAAAAAAAGGACGAAACCGCGGTCCGCCTGGGGAGCCGCGGCCCGCGGCCGGACGGCTCCCCGACAACCCCGGCGGACCGGGTGAAACCGGCGCCGGTCCGCCCCGTCCCGGACATGAAAAAGGAGGACCCGGCATGATCTGTCCGAATTGCGGGCACGAACAGCCGGATCAATCCGCGATGTGTTCCCATTGCGGCAGCAAATTCAGGTTTCTCCACGGCCACGGCGATCCCGCGAAAATGCGGTTCATGAATTTTTCCAATCTGAAAACGTCCGGACAAAAATGGGCCGGCGGTTTTCTGCTCGTTTTCGCGGTCCTGATATTCGCGTTTGCAGCGGTCGCCTGGATACTGACCCGTTGAAAACCGAATGAAGCCGGCTTGCAGGATGCCGGTTTCCCGCTCTGAAAGTCAAACCGGGCCCGCGGGCTAACGGCCTGCAGGGTGCCGGCGAATGGAGGGAGAGCCCCGATTCCGGCCGGATCATTCCGATGCCCCCCCAAGAAGCTGCCGTCCATTGTGAGTTACCGTCCATTGAAAGGCGCATGTATTGGACACCTGCAAAGCCCCCATCACCCGTCTGCTGATCGACACGTTCGGCGAGGACCATCGGCGGATCCACCACGCCCTGGATGTCCTGAAGCACGCCGAAAGAATCGCCGAAACAGCCGGAAATTGCGACGCGGAGGTGCTGATCGCCTCCGCCCTGCTGCACGACATCGGCTTCAAACAGTCCGAGGCGGAACTGGGGTGCAATGACGGGCACACCCGGGAGAAAGTCGGCCCTCCAGTCGCCGAAAAACCGCTCGCCGGCATCGGATTCCCCCCGAAGAAGACGAAAAAGGTCTGCGAGATCATCGGGAGCCATCACTCCCCTTCCCGTTACGATTACGCGGAGCCGGCCGTTCTCATGCAGGCCGACGCGGCCGTCAACCGGAACGAAGGCGGGCGACCCGCCGGCCGGGAACGGCGAATCTTATGTCCCGCCCATGCCCGCGGCAAACAAACCCCGGAGGAACCGTCATGAAACGCGCGGCTTTTTTGTTCGGCTGTCTCTTTCTGCTGGCCTGCGCCTCGGATCATTCGACCTCCCCGAGCCGCGCGACGGTTCTGTGCGAAGGCGAAATCGGCCCCGAAGGCGGGTCCGTCGGGAACGAGGACATCCGGATCACCGTGCCCCCGCAGGCGTTCCCGGACGTCCGGACGGTCGAGATTCTCGTGCACGGGGACGATCAGGGGGACACCGAAAACACGGCGAGCCCCCATTACATCATTGACGGCCTTCCCGCCGAATGGGGCCGACCGCTGACCGCGGTCCTGAAAGTCAACCGGGAGCTGACCGATGAGACATTCGCCGCGGTCGGGCCCGAGGAAACCGTGCCGGAGCTGGACGCGACCCTTCCCGTGTTTTCGCTTGTCGCCTGCAGGGACTCGTCGGGCGCCGTGATCTTCGACATCCCCTCGCCCGAGGCGGACACGACCGCCGCGTTGAAAAAACGAGCGGACGACGGGCTCCGCGTTCACGTGGAGGCGCTGACCGGATATATGACGAAACAAGGCAGAATCGGGGGCCCCCTGTTCACGCTGACCTTTCCCGCGTCTCATTGTGAATATATCTGGTCCGCCGTCGAACAGATCGAGTCAAAATTCCGATCGAACGGTTTTACACGATCGTCCGCCTGCATCACCAGAGAGTATGTCAGTATTCAGGCATGCCGGTTTTATTTTGAACAGGGCATGATACCGGTTTTTCTGGATCCCCGCTTTTTGGTCCATGTCAACCGTGACAACCTGGACGCTCCCGAGACCATCACGCATCTGGCGCGCGTCCTGTTCCAGACCTATTCACCGTTCTACACTCAGAACCATTGGCTCTTCATCGCCTTCAGTTGCTGGGCCGAAAGCCTGGTCTCGAACCAATCCCCCTTCGTCCCCCTGCTCTTTTCTCCGAACGAAGGCGCGTCCTTCCGGCCGGAGGGGATCGATCAAACGCATCCTTCAAAAATCATGCGGGCCGTTCACGGCCGGGGCATGTCCGCTTTGATCCATTTCCTGGCGGAGTCCTCTCCCGGCAAAACCGACTGGATCGTCGATTTCTACAAACGCGAATCGGGCCATGCCTTCGGTGATCTGGTCAACCGTCTGCCCGAGCCGGTGATCCACTGGTGGCCCGAGTACATCCGGCGGTACATCGGCGGCCAAATTTTCCAGGTCAGGGCGGATCGGATCCTGCAGCACGCCGCCCAGACCTGGCAGGTTTCACCCCGGTCCGACGGGAGCATCGACCACGCGTTCACCGCCAGAACGGCGGGCGACATCAGCTGCCACCTGTACCGGATCAACCGCTGTGACGCGTCGAAACTGGAGGACAACCAGGCGCTTTCCCTGAAGGTTGTCACCGAGAACCTGTACAAGGAACGCCTCGACCTGATGGTCTTTCAATATGACGGAACCGGCCTGACGCTGCTGAAAGGGATCAGCGGCGGCGACCTCACCCTGACAATCTCGAACGTCAAGTCCCTGTTCGGGCAGGGGTCCGACCTTCTGGTCGCGGTGGTCAATTCGAACTGCACGCTTCCGACCCTGGCCGGCAGCGGCGAATTCACCCTCGAAGTGACCGACTCGCAGGCCCCCTGGTACAAGGAAGTCTGCATGGTGGACTGCCGGCTCGCGATGAACACGCACTCAGAGGACAAGAACGGTTCGGACTCCGAGGATGCCAGGACGCTTCTGTCATTCTCGGGGACGAACCAACTGAGCGGTTCCTGCGAAGTGCGGGAGGACGAGGAGAACGAGGACATCCAGGTCTATTCCGGCCAGTGGGACTACAATCCCCCGGAGCAGAACGTCTGCAGGCAGAGGGGGGACATGCTGATCAAGTATCACCTCGACGAGAAACGAATCGTCTATTTCAAGTGCAATTCCACTTCCCTTTGCAGCGACGGCTACACCATTTACTGTTCGGTGGAAGGCGCCGGGCTTCCGACCCTGCAGAACAACCCTTCCAGCCCGGGCAGTTCCATCATCTACGGCTTGTCCGGCGGCCAGGCGCACGCGTGCGTCACGTCCGCCTATTACATTGGGGACAACCCCTATTCGACTCTGCAGTCCGTGTCCGGGCCCTTCCCGGATCCGGACAGTTATGTGAAGATCTATTTCATGGACAGGAGGGATTGATCGCGTTCCTGGGAGACGGGGCATGTCAGCCTTCATCCACGGAAAGGTGGAATCCGTATGGAATACAAGATGTTACTTGCATAAATACGGCCCATTTTTTACTTTACAATATTGTTCAGACCATAACCGCACGTCCCCGAATCGGTCACTGGAGGGCGCAAATTCATTGTTTTCAATGATGCCGTTTTGAGCTGGCCGCAACACATCCCGGCACATCCCACAGTTGTGCAATTCCCAATCGATCCACAGGAAGGAGCATATCGATGAACACGCGAATCGTCCTGACGGCGCTCCTGCTGAGCGCACTGATGCTTGTTCCCTTGTCCGCCCAGGACATCCCCTTCGTGTATGACGTGGAAAACACGGGCGCGGCCTTTCCGCCGCCCCCGCTGTACTCGTCCCTCAACGATATGCCGGTCGTCGAACCCCTGACCGACCCCTTCGAGTGGTCCGACGGAAGCGGCCGCTCCACGGATTTCGCGGACTGGTCCCGCAGGCGCGCGGAGATTCTGGCGGAAATGCAGTATTACGAAACCGGGCCCAAACCCTCCCGGCCGGACACGCTCACGGCCTCCTTCGTCAACGACACGCTCACGGTGAACGTGACCGAGAACGGAAACACGCTCACCTTGAAATCGAAGATCACGCTCCCCGAAGGACCGGGCCCCTTCGCCGCCGTGATCGGCATGGGCGGCCCCTCGGGCAGTCTGCCCGCGGACATGTTCACGTCCCGCGGAATCGCCATGATCCCGTTCAATTTCGGCCAGGTCATGTCCCACACGCAGATCCGGGGAAACGAGCCCATCAACCGGCTCTACCCCGACCAGATCACCATGGGCGCGTACACCGCGTGGCCCTGGGGCGTCAGCCGGCTCATCGACGGACTGGAACTGGTTCAGGCGGAACTGCCGATCGACCTGAAGCGCCTGGCCGTGACCGGCTGTTCCTTCGCCGGCAAGATGGCGCTCTTCGCGGGCGCGTACGACGAGCGCATCGCGCTGACCATCGCCCAGGAGTCCGGCGGCGGCGGCGCGGCCGCATGGCGCGTGTCCGAAACCCAGACCGGCGTGGAAAACCTCGGCGCCACCAGCAATGCCTGGTTCGTCAACACCATGTTCCGTTTCGCCGGCAAAAACGTCGTCAAACTGCCCCACGATCACCACGAGCTCATGGCCCTGGTCGCGCCCCGCGCCCTGTTCGTGCTCGGCAACCCGGATTACATCTGGCTGGCCGACACATCCGGATACGTCTCCTGCAGGGCCGCGCAGAAGGTCTGGGAAAACTTCGGCATCTCCGACCGGTTCGGGTTCTCCGTGCAGGCGGGGCATCCGCACTGCGGCATCCTGCCGGGCCAGCGCACCGAGATCGAGGCCTTCGTGGACAAGTTCCTTGCGGGAGACACGACCGCGGACACGGGCATCCACACGAATCCCTGGCCTTCTCTCGACTATTCCTACTGGACGGAATGGTGGGGCACCGGCAACCCGGCTTTTCCGGAGCGGGACCGGAGTCAGGCGGAGGAATCGTGGCTCGAGATCGAGTGCGGGGCCGTGGGCGCTTCATGGGACTTCGGGACCGACACGCTCGCGTCGAACGGCGTGTATCTGCGGGTGAAGGACGGGCTCAAGGCCTCCTCCAAGGCGCCCACGGACCCGGAGGCCTTCATCACCCTTCCCTTCACGGTATCCAGGGACGGCCTCTTCAACATTTACATACGCGTCGACGGCCCGTGGGCCGCGAACAACGCCTGCTGGTACAAAACCGACGATGCCGCGTTTCAGGGCAATTTCAGCCTGTACTCCAACGGGTGGCAGTGGAAAAAACTGGGCAAGGCGGCGCTGTCTGCGGGCAGCCATACTCTGACGCTGGCCTACCGCATCGGCCAGCCCAAATTGGACAAGATCTGCGTCTCCGACTTCGACTATCCCCCGGCCGGAATCGGCGAAGTCGCGGAGAACGCGTGCGTGACCGGCGTCGGCGCCGCCGAACCGCCGGCGTCGTTCAGTTTAGGGCAGAATTATCCGAACCCGTTCAACCCGGTCACGGAAATCGCCTACACCCTGCCGGAACCGGGGCACGTGACGCTGGTCGTGTATGACGTCACGGGCCGGGAGATCAGGACCCTGGTGAACGAAAACAAGCCGGCCGGCGCGCACCGGTTCAATTTCAGCGCCGCCGGACTCGGGAGCGGCGTGTACGTCTACCGGCTGAAGGCGGGCGACCGCGCGGAAAACCGGAAAATGATTCTGATCAAATAGGCGGGTTCAGCACCGCCGCGTTCCCGGCGCCGGGAAGCCGTTCCCGGCTTTCCGGTCATCGTTTCGGACTGTCGGATGTCCGCATGAACGGAAACGGACCTCTCTCAACGCCCATCATGGAGACGAAATGGAAAGCAACGTCGCATTCGCCCTGGGACTGACCCTGTTCGCGGGCCTGTCGACCGGCGTCGGCAGTCTCATCGGCCTGCTGTCGAAAAAGTTCGACCCGAAAGTGCTGACCGTTTCGCTGGGCTTCTCCGCCGGCGTCATGCTGTATGTCTCCTTCGTCGAGATCCTGTCGAAGGCCCGCCTGTCCCTGTCCGCGGCCCTGGGGGAGAAACCGGGGGCGGTCTGGGCCGTGGTTTCGTTCTTCATCGGCATCCTGCTGATCGGCCTCATCGACAGGCTCATCCCGTCGTACGAGAACCCGCACGAGATGAACACCCAGGACAAGATCCGGAACTCCTCCGAGGAGGAAAAACGGAAGCTGATGCGAATGGGCCTGTTCTCCGCGCTCGCCATCGCCATACACAACTTTCCCGAAGGCCTGGCCACCTTCATGAGCGCGATCGACAATCCCACGCTGGGCATCAGCATCGCGGTCGCCATCGCCATCCACAACATCCCCGAGGGTCTGGCCGTTTCCGCGCCCATCCTGTACGCGACGAAAAGCAGGAAAAAGGCCTTCACGCTGTCGTTCCTGTCGGGCCTCGCGGAGCCGGTGGGCGCCCTGATCGGCTGGTTCCTCCTGCGTTCGTTCTTTACGGCCACGACGTTCGGCGTCGTGTTCGCGGCCGTGGCCGGCATCATGGTCTATATCTCGCTGGACGAGCTGCTGCCCACGGCGGAAGAGTACGGAGAGCATCACCTGGCGATCGGCGGCCTGATCGCGGGCATGATGATCATGGCCGTGAGTCTGCTGCTGTTTCTCTGATCCGGCCCGCGGCCGCGGGCTCCGTCCCCCGAAGCCCGCGCGGACGGCCGTTTTTTTCCTTCGAAATCCGAAATGAGGATCCCCCATGCGAAACCGACTCGTTTGTTCAGTCCTGTTCTCCATTCTGCTCGCCCCTGCGTTCGTCTTTCCGGCCGACGACTGCGAACGGGACGTCACGGATCCCAGGGGCGCGATGAAACCATGGGAAAAAGGCGCCTGGGAAACGGGCCTTTACCGGAACGTGTTCCTCGAGGCCGGCTTCACTCAGGAGGCAATCGACGCGAAGGTGGCGAAGGCCTGGCAGGATGTGTTCGAAGGTCCGAACCGCGTGTATTTCGAGGTCGGCGACTCCATGGCCTATGTCGCGGACGTGAAAAACAAGGATGTGCGCTCCGAGGGCATGTCGTACGGCATGATGGCCGCGGTGCAGATGAACAAGAAGGACGTGTTCGACCGGCTCTGGCGGTGGTCGAAGCGGCACATGCAGCACCAGAGCGGGCCGGCTGAAGCCTATTTCGCGTGGCACGTCAAGCCCGAAACCGGCGAGCGCCTCTCGCAGGGCCCGGCCTCGGACGGCGAGCTGTATTACATCACGGGCCTGCTGTTCGCGTCCAACCGGTGGGGGAACGGGACGGGAATCGATTATTACGGCGAGGCCAGGCGCATCCTGGACGCCATGTGGAGCAAGGACTCCACGACCGGCATCACGAACCTGCTGAACGTCGAACGCAAACAGATCACCTTTGTGCCGGACAGACGGGGATCGCGGTTCACCGACCCCTCCTACCACCTGCCCGCGTTTTACGAGATCTGGGCGGAATACGCGAAGGACGGGCACGAGCGGTTCTACCGGGACTGCGCGGACACGGCCCGCTCCTTTCTGCGCCGGGCGTGCCGGTCGAAAACCGGCCTGAACGCGGACATCACGGATTACGACGGCGAGCCGCTCAAGCGCGGCTTCTTCCCGGCCGCGTTCCGGTTCGATTCGTGGCGCGTGCCCATGAACATCGCCATGGATTATTCCTGGTACGCGAAGGACGCGGAATGGCAGAGGGATTACGCCGGGCGGTTCCAGGACTTCCTCTACTCCAGGGGCATGGACACGTTCGAGGACCAGTTCAACCTGGACGGCACGCTTCCCGAATGGATACTGCCCGCGGGCGGGTTCCGCACACTCCGTCATTCTCTCGGCCTGGTGGCCACGTCGGCCGCGGCTTCGCTGATGTCCGACCGGGCCAAGGGGTGGAAATTCGTGGACGCCGTGTGGAACGCGAAGCTGGAGCCGTACCCGGACGGGTATTTCGACCCGTATTACGACGGCCTGCTGTACCTGTTCAGCCTCATGCACCTGAGCGGTCAATACCGCATCATCAAACCGGCCTCCGCTGCGCCCGCGGGCCGCTGAACCGGTCCGCTGAACCGGGCCGGTCCGGTCCGGCGGCATGAGGGACGGCTGAAGGATAAGGAGAGCGAATGAGCCCGGTCTGGAGCAAACCCGCGAAATACACGGCCGGCGTCGGCCTGGCCCTGCTGGCCGTCTATCTGGTCTTCCTGAGCCGGCCCGTTCTGCCCCTGCTGATCGTGGCCGGCCTGCTCGCCATGATCGTACGGCCGGCCGTTCAGTGGATGATGCGCAGGCTTCGCATGCGCCGCGGACTCGCGGTCGCGCTGGTATACCTGCTGCTGGCCGTACTCGTGCCCCTGTGCGTCCTGCTCGCGGTACCGGTCATCGTGGACGCGGTGTCGTATGTGGCCCGCCTGGATTACGGAAGCATCGCGCGGGCCGGCGCCAAATGGCTGGAGTCGGCCCTGACATCGATCCGGAACATCCGCCTGCCGGGAGAAGCGCTCGATTCCGCCGTGGACCGGGCCGTCGATTCGGCGCTCGCCGGTTTGCACCCCAAGCCCGGCGAACCCTCCGGGACGCCGCCCCTCAGCGGCCTGATCCAGTCCCTCGGCACGGTTCTGAAAACGTCCTTCGGCGTGGCAGCGGGCATGGCCGGCGCCGTGTTCTCCCGTATCGCAATGACGATCTTCATGTTCCTGGCCTCCATCTACATCAGCCTTTCCTGTCACACCTGGCGCGGCTCCTTCCTCTCCCTTTTACCGCCGGCGCACCGGCCCGAATGGGACAGCCTTCTGACACGCATCGACAGGCTGTGGGGCGCCTTTTTCCGGGGTGAGCTGATTCTGATGCTGGTCATCGGCGTCATGAGCGGACTGGGCCTCGCGGCTCTCGGTGTCCCGGGCGCGCTGTATCTCGGCGTCACGGCCGGACTTCTGGAAATCGTTCCGAACATCGGCCCCATCATCTCCCTGATTCCGGCCGTGCTCGTCGCGATCCTGCAGGGATCGAACCATCTCGCGGTCAGTCCCCTCGTGCTGGCGGGAATGGTGGCTGTTCTCTATGTGCTGATCCAGCAGATCGAAAACAATCTCATCGTCCCGCACGTGCTGGGAGGGGCCGTCGCGCTTCCGCCCCTGGTCATCATGGCGGGCGTCCTGGTCGGCGCTTCGACCGCCGGCATTCTCGGCGCGCTGCTGGCGACACCGGTTCTGGCTTCGGGCCGCGAGTTCCTGCGCTTTGTGCACGGAAAACTGCTGGAAGCCGGAGCCCCGGCGCCTCCGGTCGCCGTGGACGGGAAGCAACAGGGGCGTCCCGCAGCGTCCGGACGCAAGAAGGAGAAGCGGGTTCGGACGGGAAAACGGACCGGACGGGTTCCGCGCTCCGGCCGCGGATGACCATCCTTCCGGATGAACCGCGGACAAGGCCGAAGACAGGACGATGCTTCATCCAATCCTTTGATTCAGAGGGAATCGTTCGCATGAAACATGTCCGATCTTTCCCCTTTTTCGGCATTTTCATCCTTTCCCTCCTGCTCCGGCCGGCATCCGCTCACTCAGGGGACAGTCACGGGGATCATTCCGGGGAAATCGGCGTTTCAGCCGGCGTGGTCCGGCTGGATGATGAAAACCGCACCGGATTGAACCTCCATGCGCACCTGTCCCTGAAGCTCTCGGATCACGGCCGGCTCTCGCGTTTCGGAATCGGCTTCGGCTTCGAAACTATATTTGCCGGTCATCGGCATTACGGGATCATGGGATCTTTCATCGCCCAGCCCTTCCACGCTCTGGCGATCAGCGTCGCGCCCGGCCTGATCCTCTCGGATCACGGGGGCGGTTGGGAAACCGGGTATTCCACGCACATTGAAATGACGTATGGTTTTTCAGCCGGAGATTTCGAGATCGGCCCATTCGCGGGATGCGCCGTCTCCTCCGGGGACAGGCATTATTCCGCGGGTCTCCATTTCGGAACACCCTTTTAACCGGAACCGTACGGCGCGAACCCGCCTCCGCGGGCGCGCCCCATACCGGGGCGACAGACGGGGAGGCCGGGCCGTTCCCGGCCTGTCCGAAAAAAAACGTGAAATCCGTTCAGGCATCATCCGCCGTCCCGTCCCGGGCGCTCCGGCATCCGCGTTTTCCGAATCGAGGGAGTCAACCGATGAATCTGCATGCCCTTCTGAAAAGGTTTGAAAAAAGGATCATCCAGGTGCTGATGGTGCTGATGGCGCTCGTGCTGATGCTGGCCACCATCGACCTGGGCTGGCTCATCGTCAAGGACAACATGAAACAGCCGGTTCTGCTCCTGAGCGTCAATGACTTGCTGGAAATTTTCGGGCTGTTCATGCTGGTGGTGATCGGCATCGAACTGCTGGAAACCATCATGAAAACCTACATCACCCAGGACACGCCCCATTACGAGGTGGTCCTGACCGTGGCCATCATCGCGATCGCGAGGAAAGTCATCATACTCGACTTGAAGGAAGTCGACAGCCTGAGCCTGGCCGGAATCGCGCTGATCATCATCGCCCTGACCGCGGGCTATTATCTGATGAAACGCGGCCATTCCCGGGGCGGAAAGAAGGGCTGAGCCCGCGCAGGACCCCGGCGGACCGCCCCGTCCCCGGCCCCCGCGGTCTTCACGGAAGGTTCCAATCCGGAGCTCCAGCGATGACCATACGCAACGTCGATCCATCCGATGCGGCGCGGATTGCGGGCATCTACAACCATTACATCACCGGCACCATTGTCACCTTTGAAACCGATCCGGTGACTCCGGAGGAGATCGGCCGGAGGATGCGGGCGGTCACGCGGGACTATCCGTATCTGGCCGTCGAGGACGACGCGGGGATGCTGACCGGGTATGCATACGCCTCCCGGTTCCGCGAGCGCGAGGCGTACCGGCACACGGCGGAAGTGACCATTTACCTGGACAGGGACAGGACCGGCGCGGGGTTCGGCGCCCCGCTCTTCGCGGAACTGCTCGGCCGGCTCCGGGAAACGGACACCGTCGCCCTGATCGGCGCCATCGCCCTGCCGAACGAACCGAGCGTCGGTCTGCACGAAAAATTCGGTTTCCGGAAGGTCGCGCACCTGGAGAAGGTCGGGCATAAGTTCGGAAAATGGATTGACGTCGGGTATTGGGAATTGCTCATCCGGGAGGCGGCATGAACCGGACGCCTCGGAACGCGGAACGCAAATGAGAGTGGCGACACAAACCAGCATCGGATCCGCGCGATGGATCCTGTCTGTCCCGGCGCTCGCGCTCTTCCTGCTCTGCGCGTCCACCGGGTATTTTCAGAGGGATCCCAAAGCGGTGTACGACGATCGAACGCCCGGCCTGGACCTGGTCGTCCGGATCCCCGGCCAGGCGCTGGACCCCGCATCCGCGCTCCAGCTTGAAATCGGGGAGAAGGAATTCGCCGCGGCCCGGACGCTGGACACGGATATCGTGAACAAGGTGATCCGGTACAATGTGCACCGTCGGTTCAGCGCCTCCGAAAACGTCACACTCTATGCCGTGAAAGAATCGGGCGATTATCTTCTGCTTTTTTTCCGCGAACCCGACGTGATGGACGGCGGGTTCGAGCTGGTGTATTCGAAAAAGCTCGGGAAAATCATCGGCCGGTTCACCGCGGGGCACAGGGGATGAATTCCGTCTTTCCGGTTCCCGTGAATTCCGCGCCGGACGCCGTCCCGGAGCAAACACACCGCCATGAAGCGGGCGGCTTTGACCGGCGGACGCAGGCCGCCGGTCCATGAGGGAGACTCTCACATGAAAGCGATCCGCTGGTGTACCGCCGCGCTGGCCCTGATGACGGCCGGATGCGCCACGTTCACGTCCGACATGCGGGGCGCTCCGGACGCTCCCGCCTCCCGCAACCTCGGCGCGGACCGGGTGAGCGTTCTGTTCCTGTTCAAACACACCCGCCGGACGCACGGGCTCGACGCCATCCCCAAGCTGGAGCCGTCGTACGACCGGGTGCGCGGATTCGACGACTTCTTCGGCGACGCGCTGGGCGAACTCAGCAACATCGGCGCGTACGCCACCTTCACCG
This sequence comes from bacterium, assembly GCA_016933415.1. Lineage (GTDB taxonomy): Bacteria > Zhuqueibacterota > QNDG01 > QNDG01 > DTFT01 > JAFGAX01. Next base: position 17,693 of record JAFGAX010000014.1, on the reverse strand, counting down.
AGCTCGCCTCCGACGTGAACGATCCGGCCCGCAGGAGCCTGCGGGACAGCCTCGCCGCCCGGCACGATTTCACGGTTTCCCTGACCTTCAGCCGCACAAGGTCCTTCTCCAGGTCCTTTCTCGGCTCATTGGTATCGATCGCGGGCATGACCCTGATCCCGGTTCCCTACACCGAATCCTATTCCGCGACCGCGGCCGTGTTCGACCGGAACGGCCGCCTGGTCATGACCTGCGGCCGGAGCGCCTCCCTCACCCGATGGGTCCAGGGCCTGCTGGTCTTCGTGTATCCGTTTCATCCGCAGCAGAGAAAGCGGGAGGAACTGTACGTGCGGTTTCTGCACGAGCTGTTCCGGCAGATCGAAACCGAAAGGGCGCTCACGCCCCGCCCCTCCTGATCGGGTCCCGCATCCGCGAACCGCGGGAGTCCGGACGGCGCGGGAATCCGATTCCGCCGTCTTCGCCGTTCGGCGACATTTTCAGTCATATCCTTCGAACCATCGTCCATCGGCGCAGTCGCGGAACCGTCCTGTCCGTTCGACAACGCGTTCGACGAAAAGGGAGGAACTGATCATGAAAAAACCGGCGATCCTGCGCGGCCCGGCCGTTCTTCTCGTCTGTTGTTTCCTGGCCTACGGATGCTCCAAGAAATCCACCGGCCCCTCGGGGGACGGCGACGGAACGACCGCGGAAAAAACCGTGACCATCGGGCCTGAAGGCGGCGAACTGGCGTTCGGTGATTTCTCCCTGACCGTCCCCACGGGCGCTTTCGCCGAAAACTGCACCCTTCGGCTGGCCGCGGATCCGGACGACGACACGTTCGGCGAGGCCAGGGCCACCCGCGTGTTCCGCGTCGAGGGTTTTCCGGAGGACTTCACCCGGCCGATACGCCTGGCGATCCAGTGCAGCCGGCCGCTTTCCGGGGAAACGTTCATCGCTGAGGCGGACTCCGCCTTCGATCCCCTGACCGGCGGCTTCGCCGGGATCTACCGGTATCGGCCGGCCTCGGACTCCTCCGGCCACCTCGTGTGCACGCTGACTCCGTCCGGAGGCGAAACACCCGCGTTCCGCCGGCCTTTCCGAAAAAACTCTTCCAGCCTCAGAAAACGGACCCTGAAAGCCCTCGGAATCGACGGCCATGTGTCAGTCACGACGCGCCTGTTCAAGGTGACCCGGAACCTGAAGGACCCGATCATCGGCCCGCTCGGACAGGCGATGAACGACATGCTGGAGGATAACTGGGAGATCATCCTGGATGAGACCGGCCTCGATTTCTCGGAAAAATGGCTCCAACTGCCGATCGATGTGATGGTCGGACCGTTCGGTCCAGAATTGGCGGATCAATACAGCCCCGTCGTGGCTTGTTCACATAATCCTCTCTTCTGGCGCATGGGCATCGACCAGGCGGCTGTCAAGTCGAATCAGATGCAGATCATCCGGATATTGTCCGGCATGTATATGCTCCAGTACAGCATGCTGGGACCCGGTATCATCGATGAGAACATTGGTGAATCCGCGGATCCCGCGGACAGCTGGGTCCACCTGGCCTTCATGCACTGGTCCGAGGAGCTGTTCTCGGACGACCCGGATTTCCGGGCCCCACTCAACTTCCCCGGCAATGAAATGGCCCCTTTTCACGGGATGGTCGGCAGCGCGCTTTATTTGAACGAGCGTCACGACCGTGGCATGGCGGCCGCGATCAAGTTCTTGTCCCGTCAGGATTATTTCACCCGGGCCGAGATCTTCCAGACGTATCAGGACATCAACGGCATCGGCCGGAGCGCGCCGCAGGATCCCACGGAAGCGCTTCTCTCGAACGTGCAGGAGTTGATCACGGTCTGGTGGCCCGACTTTTTCAAGTCGTACATCAGCGGCGGAGTGTACGGCGTATCTCCGTCCGTGTTTCTGAAATCCGGCAATCTGTCCGGCACGTGGACCATCGATCCGGACGGCGATACGGAAAAGGTCTTTTCGTCCTCCGCTCCCATCATCGGCGCTTATCCGGACCTTTCCGCCAAGCTGTTCCTGGTGGACGCCTCGGACCCGGACATCGGGGAGAACGACCGGCTCCTGATCGACGTGAACGGCGAGGTGACGGACCAGGGCCTCTCAGCGCTCGTGTTCGCTGTTCAGCCGGACCGGCTGGAATACCTGGGCGGCGGCCCCGCGACTTCCGGAAATCCCGAAATCGCGAACCTGAAGACGAACGCGGAGGCGGGCGTCACGCAGTACCTGATCTGCGTGGTGAACAGCACGAGCCACGACGGGTATATGGGGTCAACGGCCGTGGACCTGAATCTGACGGTGACGCAGGAGGACACATCCGGCGGTTCCTCTCAACCCGGCGACCCCCCCGTCGTGCCGCCGGGTTTCAATACGTGCAACATCGCCATCACGATGGAAGCGGAATATTTCAAGACCTACGCGGACGGCACATCCGAAACGGTCGAATCCAACGTCTACGGCCGAACCCAGAGAAATATTCCCGGAGCGTTCGAGGAGTACGAATTCAACTCGAATGAAACCGTCCTAGACGCATACGGAAACACCGTCACCAACACGATCCGGGCGGTTGTCAGCGCTGATCTGGACACGATGACCACGCTGAGCTGGGTTCAGACGGATACAAAGGAGGGAGATCATTTCAGGCGGCATGAACTCACCGCGGAAAACATCCCCCTGCGGAATACGCCGACGCCGGACCGTTATTATTACGAAGTGAATGGCACCGATGTCTGCGGCTTCGTGACTGACTATCGAAGCGAGAGTCAAAACATCCGCTGGAACGGCATTGACGCGTCCGTATCGCAGCGGACCTGGTGCGAGGATGACGCATTGCTGCGCGTGATTCTCGAAAAAGAGTAACGTCATACCAGAGATGGCGCCGGGCTTCACTCCCCGGGCCATCCGCACGACGCGTCTTCTTGAAACCCGGCCGGGGCGCCGGCTCCGTCTCCAGACAGCGCCCGAAAAAGGTTGATAAATTCGATTTTTTTCTTATATTTAAAATTGAAACACCGGGGAAAGGGTCCTTTCCCCGATTTTTTTATCCCTGAACGGACATATCAGAGCATGCATTCAACCCGCACGCCCCGCGGAAGACGGCTGGTTAGACCGAAAAGGAGGCGACCACATGACACGCAAACCCATCTATATCACCAGGTATGATCAAAGACGTCTCGAGAGCCTGGTGAGCGACGACCTCAAGTCCGAACTGAAGCGGGCCAGGATCGTGGAGCCGAAGGAAGTTCCGCCCGACGTCATCACCATGAATTCCAGGTTCCGGCTGAAAGACCTGGACACGAACGAGGAATCGGAGTACACCCTTGTGTTTCCCGAGGACGAGGACATCTACAGCGGCAAAATCTCCATTTACGCCCCCATGGGCGTCGCGTTGATCGGAGTCCGGGTCGGAGACGTGATCGAGTGGCCCGCGCCCCGCGGCACGCTGAAAGTTCAAATCATGGAAATACTGTACCAGCCCGAGGCGGCCGGGGACTTCAACCTGTGATCCCGCCGGGGCCGTTTCGCATCGCGCGGTCGAATCCGTGCCGGAGGGCGATATGAACGACATCCTGATCCTAGTTCTGGGCATGGCCTGCGCCGGCATCGGGGGAGAACTGTTCGTCCGGGGCGCAGTGGGCATCGCCCGCTGGGCGCGGATCTCGCCCGGCATCATCGGCGCCACGGTCGGCGCCTTTGCCACATCCAGCCCGGAGCTGTCCGTATCCGTCAATTCCGCGCTCGCCGGAAAACCGCAGATCGCGCTCGGCGACGCGCTCGGCAGCAATGTCGTGAACATCGCCCTGATCCTCGGCCTCGCGCTGGCGATCTCCGCGATCAAGTCTTCCCGCAGCAGCGTCAGGCGGGACTTTCCGGTCGCGCTCGGGGTGCCGGCTCTCACGTTTCTCTTTTTCCTCGACGGTTCGCTCTCGAGACTGGACGGGATTCTGATGCTGGGGCTGTTCGCGGCCTGGCTCACATTCACCGCAATCGACGCGGCCGGTCAACGGAGCGCCGCGCCGGCCGTTCTGGCCGGCAAAAACGGATGGGTGTCGATTCTGCTCAGCCTGGTCGGACTGGCCTTTTTAATCACGGCCGGCAATCTGATCGTGGCCGGCGCCAGGGGAATCGCCCATACCTACGGCATCGACGAATTCATCATCGGAGCGACGCTCGTGGCCATCGGCACATCCGCGCCCGAGCTGGCGACCGCGATTATCGCCAAAATCAAGGGACATGACGAAGTCGGGCTCGGGACTTTGCTCGGCAGCAACATCTTCAACGGCCTGTTCATCATTCCGGTGGCCGCTTCCATTCATCCCATCGTCGTCCGCTGGGACGAAGTCGCGGTCGCCCTGTTTTTCGGCCTGACAGCCCTGATCATCCCCTTCCCGGACCGCAAGGATCGCATCAGCCGCAGGAGGGGGGTGCTGCTGCTGGTCGTTTACGTCATGTACGTCGCTGCAGTGCTCTACAAGGGAGCGGGATGAAGATCCGACCCCGGGGCGGTGCTTCAGGCCCTGCCGGCCGGAACGCACGAGGAAAACCGATCCCGGGGTCCTTCGATTCCTGAACGAAAACAAGGAGCTTTGTGCCCGCGTCACCCGCATGGAGAAACCCGTTAAATGAATGGTTACAAGTCCATGATCCGCCGCCGTTCAGCCGGCCTGATCGCGGCCCTCGCCTGCGGGATTCTCATTCCGCAGGCAGAGGCAGGAGACGGCAAACCAGCCGAAAAACCCAGCCATCCCGAGATCCGGCCCGTACAGGTTCATTCCGCCGGCCATTACCTCCAGACGGACGACGGCCGGCCGTTTTTCTGGCTCGGAGACACGGCCTGGGAGCTCTTTCACCGGACCACGCGGGACGAATGCACGTATTATCTCCGCACGCGGGCCAGGCAGGGATTCACGGTCGTCCAGGCCGTGGCGCTCACAAGGGGCTTGATATAATTGGAAGTAAAACCCGATATAATTAAGCATGTAATTTGATTAAGTAAACATGACATTTACTGGATTTGAAAATGCAGTTAGGGGCAATTTAAAACAGCGGAAAAAAGTTGAATTTTTCGGGCGCAGCCAGAAAAATTATGCTTTTAAGCTGCTCCAGACTGGTTGTCTTTTTCTTGCTCATTTAAAAAGGAATTCAAAATAACGTCCAGCATTTTTTGATATTTCGGTTTTAATTGATTAAACCTATGCACAAAATCTATCATCCCTGGGACGTGCTTAATATTTTTTTCAAACCAAGAGATATCGTCAATTTTATTTTTTATATCGACATCATTTAATGAATAATATAACTGGTCTAATTTTGGATCGCAGTCAATTTTTGTAAAATCCTCAACACGTTTATTTTCTGAAAATTTAATTACCTCAAAAGCCCTCCCGTAAGCCAGCCAGTTTAAATCCTCTTTTAAGTAAAACGCAATTTTTCTGACATTATAAAAATTCGGCTCACTTTCATTCCTAATCATGTGACCTAATGTATTTATCGGGATACCAGTGGCATCAGAAAGCTCTTTTTGTCCGATGCCATGTTTTTTCATAACAAATTTAAGGCGATCTCCGATCATATTTTACTCCAAAAGTAGTGTTTTTGGCTTGACAAACACCAGATTTGGTGTTATATTTGTTCGTCAAGTTTTAAAATAAAACTCCTCCAACTCTATCCGGGAGCGCCGATGCCTAAAAAAATCACTCAACAGGAGCTGGCTCGACGCCACGAAGTCAGCCAAGCCTTCGTTTCCCAGTCAATCCTCGGGAAAAAACACTCGAAAAAAGCCCGAAATATCCGCAGAGACTACGGCCGGGCATTATTGACCATTGCAAAAGAGCTCACAGAACCCGCCAATGGCCGTCTGGCTGCCTGAACGTTATGAATTATAACCAAAATAACACAAAAATGCAATTAAAAAGATTATTCAACCTTTTAAAAAATATGAACTTTTTTTTAATCGGGAGGCTCAATGGTTAGGACGATTGAGCAGGCAATCTCGGACATGCGACAGAAGAGCAAGGTCCCTGTCGAGACTGTCATCAATGAAACAGGAATGCCTGAAAGCACCATTTACCGCAAATGCTCCCTCACCGATCCCGAAGTCCAGTTCAAAATCACGGAAATTATCCCCATGATGCGCGCCTTCAGGCGGTACGACCCGCTCGAGGTGATCGCGCGCGCCTGCGGGTTTCTGATCATCCGTCCTCCGGCCGGGAAGGCGAAGCTGGACGCATGCGCCCAGGATTTTCACAAGGAATTTTCCGAACTCTTCGTCCTCCTGCTCGACTTTCTGAATGAGCCGACGCGCGAGAAGATCCGGGCGCTCGATGTTGCCTGCAAACAGCATATGCAGAACACGGCGAACATCCAGGCCGGCGCCAGGAAGAGCGCGAGCCAGATGGGGATCGAATTCGGAGACGGGGAATAGATGGGCGTCGGACCCAGCATCGATTACGATCGCGTCGCCGCCATGCTCGGCGCCGGGATCCCGGCGGGGGCTATCGCGGAACGGCTCGGGCATACCGAGCGGCAGATCAGGCGGATCATGCGGCTCCGCGGGCTCCGCCGCACCGGGCCGTCGATCGCGCGGTATTTGGGGACAGAGGCGGAGATCGCCCTCTGGAGAGAGTGGCTCAGGAGGACGGGGTCGTACGAGGAAGTCGCTTTCATCTTTGGAGTCCGGAAGAACACCGTTTGGTTCAAACTCGGGCTCCATCAATCCAATTAACCGGGAGGCATCATGCCGAGAAAATCGAAGTCCACGAAGGTCATCAAGGCGCCGGCAGCCGGCTCGCTGAAGGAGTTCAATGATGTCGAGCGCGCTGCGGCCCGGTACATGGCCGGCCTGTTCACGATGACGAAGGTCATGCAGGCCGTGGCCATCGCCTGGTTCTGCGGCGATGAGAAGTTTTACCGGATTCTCGGGTACACAACCGAGCAGGAATTTATGGAGATGTTCGCGGGCAAGAGCAGGATGCAGGGATACAAATATAAGGAAATCGGCCAGGCGTTTTTAAAGGCCTATCCACTCGATATTCCGGACGGTGTATTTAATGAAGTGGAGAAATCAAAAGGTCAAAATGTAAAGTTACTGGACATTTCGAACACCTCTCAATTTGCCCTATCCTTCAAAAAATCCGATGACTTACAGAAACTCGCCCAGTTCGTCGACAAGATAGGCATCGAAAAATTCTACTCCCTGACCCAGTACGAGATCAACTATCGCGAGCTGATCGACAACGAAGCCGTGGTCCTGAAGGACGGCCAGCGGCTGCCCTTGAAGGACGTGATCGCCACGACGAACCGCGACCTGCTGGCCCAGATCGAAAAGCTGAACGCCCAGGTCGCCGAGAAGAGGCACGAGCTGACCGAAACGAAATCCCGCCTCGAGGAGCGCGCGCGCCTGGCGGAATCGGAGAACGACCGGCTCCGGGGCATCGAAGAAAAGTTCGGGCCCCGCGCCGTGAAGATGGAGGACAAGCGCCGGCTCCTGGACCGGGCCCGCGACGCCCACCGTGACGCCGTGCAGTTTCTGGTTCAGTCCAACATCGAGGACGAGGACGGCGATGCTGTCATCCGCGACCTGACAAAAACCCTGAAGGAGTGGGGCGAAGATCTGAGCCGCATGCGCGAACTGTACGGAAACATCGTTCTGGAGAACGCGGAATAATGGCCACGAAGAACCAGATCTCCGCGATTCACGCCATCAAGCGCGCGCGTGGGTGGGGGGAAGAAGAATACCGGACCGCCCTGACGTACTACGGCGTCGGATCAGCCTCAGACATGACCTTCGCTCAGGCCAGAGACTTTATCTCAGCGTTCGGCACCATCGGAAACACCGCACGGAATTCCCCTCCAGTCCCCGAAAATCAGGTGGAAAAATCAAAAGGATATCGCGGCCTCGGGACCGCCGGATCCCCGAACGATCACCTGACCCAGGGCCAGGCGGACGAGATCTCGGCGATGGAGAAGAAGCTCAAATGGAACCAGGGGACCACCCTCTTCTGGATCCAGAAGGTGCTGAATAAAAGCTGCTCCGTTGAGATGCTCATGCAGTTCGAAGCCCGAAAGCTCATTCACGTCATGCACCGGCTGCAGGTCACCGGCAAACAGAGGCGGAAAGCCTGACATGATCAACGCCGATCTCGAACAGATCAAACGGGAACTGGAAGCGGCCGGACACGGCGGAAAGTCGGCGGTGCTCGATTACCACGCCGGCCTCGCGGGCGTGAGTCGGGTCACGCTCTACCGGGCGATTCAGAAGAAGTTCGGATCATCCCGCGAGGTTCAGCGGGAGCGGCGCGTCGACGTCGACGACGTGCTGATCCGCGAGGTCGCGAAGATCAAGGAGCAGGGCCGGATGCTCACCCGGGGGGCCGACGTACAGCGCGAGCTGTCGACCTCGGACTGCATCAGGATGCTCGTCGACAAGGGGCTCGCTGGCGCGGACCACCTGACCGTCTCGACCGTCAACCGGCGGCTGGAGCAGATCGGATACCGCGAGCGGGATCCCAAGGTCCGCGTCGAGGCCCCGTACGCGAACCGCGTCTGGCAGATGGATTTCTCCAGGTCGAAGTATTTTCAGCTTCGGAAGTGGGATCCGGCGCGGCGCGATTTTCTCATGAAAGTGCACGGCCGCGAGCTCCATTACAAGGTGAACGACGCCAGGATGCGGACCTGGATCACCTCCGTCGTCGACGAATACAGCCGCGTCGAAGCCTGTCATGCGTTCGCGGCGTCCGGCGAAAGCTGGGTGATCGGCCTGGACATGCTCCATCGGATATTCAACCGCGAGCCGTCCGATCCGCACCCGCTGCGGCACGTCCCGGAGCGCCTGAAAACCGACAACGGCGCCTTTATAAAGCGCGCCGAGGTCCGCGCCGCACTGGATGCCTTCGGAATCGAATGCAAACGAACGCGGCCCGGGAACCATGACAGCCAGGGGAAAATAGAGAAGCGGTTCTCCATCATCTGGAATAAATTCGAGCTCCCGCTCGCCATCCGGCTGGGCGCCGGCTCGAACATCTGGCTTTCGGAATACAATGAACTGCTCCACGAATTCACCATCGAGCGCCTCAGCCTGGAGCATCCGCTGTTTTTCGAAACCCGCGGCGCCACGTACGCCCGGTCCGTCCAGTCTCGCGTTCAGCTCACCATCGAATCCGATATTCTGCAGCATGCGTTCCGCGTCGACTACCGCACCGTCGCCGACACCCTTCTGTTCTCGTTCGGCGGCCTGGCCTATCGGGCCCCGTACTGGGCGCAGAACAGGCGCGTCCGCGTGTACAGGAATCTGAACGGCCAGGTGCTCGTCGAGTCGATTGAAGACGGCCGGATCGAAGCCGCCGTTCCACCGGCGAACGGAGAGAAATTCCCGCACCGCGATTTGGACGACTTCGAGCACGGCCCGGCCGCCACCTACCGCCAGCAGATCGAGACCGAACTCGGGCAGGAGGCCCGCGCGAAGGCCGGAAACCCGGACACGGACCGCGGCTGGCTCATGTACCAGGAAGGAAACAAAATATTCATGCCGCCGCGCACCGCGGCCGTGGATCCCGCCAGCCCGTTCGAAGAGCGGAAGGAGGAGACGGAATACAGAAGCGCGGATCTCGCCCGCGTCGCTATCGGCGCCGCGATCTACGAGATCAGCGAGGGGGAATGGACGTACGACGACTTCAGGGAAACGTTTGAGCCCATCCTGGCCGTGACCCTGTCGAAAGAGACCGTCGCCCGGAAAATCGAGGATCTGAGGACCGCGGCGCGGAGCCAGAGAATGGGCGTGATCAGGAACAACAACTGAGGAGGCTGCCGTATGGCAAGAACGGCGGAGGAATGGCGCGACATCATTGACGACGCATCGGACCGGGGGGACGTCGCGAAGCTGAACGGCATCGCGAGCCGGCTGGAGCGGTTCGAGAAGATGATCGAAGGCCTGCAGGACAAGGGATACAATCTGGGCGGCGGGGTCGATGAGCTGCTGAAACAGATCCCGAGATACCAGATGAACCTTTTTGAAAAGGAGGGCATCCGTGAACCGGCGAATGCTGCTTAATCATTTCGGAATCGAATCCCAGGGCACCTACTCCGACGATCTCACCCGGCTCTGGACCCGGTCGCTCGCCGAAGACGTGTCCGACAACGAGCTCATCGCCCTGTCCGGCGCCTGGGGGAATGGAAAGACCACCCTGTTCGGACAGGTGCAGGGCCAGCTGCTCGAGAAGCACGGGGATGACATCGTATTCGTCGAAGTCGCCAGCCTTGATGTGCCCCGCGTCAGAATCGGGCACATCATGACCGCCATCCTCATGGACGACCGGATCCGGAGCAGTTCCGAACCCATCCGGCGCGACCTCGAGGCCCGGTCCCTGCAGGTGATCCGGCTCCTGGGAGAGGCCGTGTTCAAGCACAAGAAGCACGTCTGCATCTTCATCGAAGACGCCCACGAGCTGCACGAGAGGACCATTCTCTCCATCAAAAACATGCGGGAAAAGCGGTACAACGGCCGGACGAAGTTTTTCAGCGTCGTCCTGATCGGACAGCCCGGCCTGGCCGCGAAGGTCAACGCATTCGGAGAAGTCCGCTGCCGGACCCGGAAGTACGATCTGCACGAGAGCGAGGGCTGGATGACGTTCGAGCGCCGGATCGACTTCATGCGTCAGTCGTTCGGCCACATGCTCGACCAGCAGGCGCGGAAGCGCGTCGCCGCGGTCCGCCAGACCATGCTCGGCATCGAGGATATGATTTACACCGCGGCCGCGAAAGCCTGGAAGGCCGGCATCAAAACCCTGAACGCCGATCACTTCGAGGCGTCGCTCCTGGAGCGGTTCGAGATGCTCAAAGCGTCCGAGAACATCTCGCTCAGCGACATTTCGAAAGCGGCCGGCGGGCTCAGCAAGGGCACAGTGCACAGCGTACTGCACGGGTCGAACCGGAAGAAGGACGCGATCGAATCCGTCCGGCGCGCGCTCGATGCAATCGAGGACGGACGCGGAGAGAAGACGGTCCGCGTTGGCAAGATGGCCGCGGCCGGGGAGGGGTGAGAGATGGCGAAACTCAATCCCGGAAATTTAAAACCAGTCACCTTGGTACAGGCACAGGCCCAGGTGTTGAGCGGAGAAGTATCTGATGAATTTGCCGATTGGTGGAAGAAAACGATGCCTAACGCAGATCCGAATCACACCCTTACCGCCAGAGCAATGGCATGGTGTGCATGGTGCGGATGTGCGAATCAGATACTCGTCAATCTCAAAAACGTGAGAATATCTTTAAGGTGAGTGGTTCCGCCCCCCTGACAAGGGGGGCGCCGGGCCGGCCGCGTCCGGGCCGAAGGCGCCGGCGCGGCGGGCCCGAGGGGGGTCTCGGAGGGGATGAGGATCGGTTCCGCGGCTTCATCGCGGAACGGATCCGAGGGGCGGGGAGGGTTTCAGTCAACGTACCATCATCAAAACGTGGAGGCGGCATGACCAAAACAAAAGGAATTCAGACGTCGATCAAGGACATGGACGAGGCGGACGACGTCCTCCGGGAGATCTCGGAGCTGCAGCACCGCCAGCAGGAAGTCGAGAACTGGGTCACCGAAGAGGAGCAGGCGATCCGCGAGAAGGCGAAGGGGAAGCTCCTCCTGAACAAAAACGGGGAAACCGTCGCGGACCGCATTGCCAAACTGTCCGCCGATCTGCTCGGATTCGTCGAGCAGAACGCCGACATGTTCAAGGGGGAGCCGCGCCGGCGCGAGCTGGCCCACGGCACCATCGGGATCCGGCTCGGCATGCACCAGGTCGCGACCGTCGGAAAAATCACGCTGAAGGCCATCATGAACGCGGAGGCCATGGTGAAGCGTCTCCGCGCCTGGGGATGGATCAAGGAAACCCCATCCCTGGACAAGGCCAAAATCCTCGAGACGTACAAATCATCCGACCGCGTGGCGTCGTCGGTCCTGACCCGTCTCCGCCAGGTGTCGCTCACCGTGAAACAGGACGACGAGCCCTGGTTCGAGACCCGCGAGGCCGACCTCGAGGCCGGAAGGGCCGCCGCGTGAGGTGTCCTGCCTGTAAAAACCGGGGATGGCGCCCGGTGGGATTCGTGACGAAGCCCGTCAAGAACATGGGGGGCGTCGAGGAATACGACTCCTTTGTGAAGCGGAAATACGTCTGCCTGCAGTGCCGGAAGGTGTTCACCACGACCGAAGAGGTTGACGAAGTCCTCGGACAGACGTCCCTGGACGACGTGGCGAACGTGCGGGAGCACATCCGGCCGCAGGACAGACGGAAACTGAAGGCGGCGTCACGATGACCCGGGCCGAACAGTACCGCGACGAGATGGACCGCCTGGTCGAACGGCTGGGATTCAGGGAGGCATATGACGTCTTCCGAGCCCGGTTGTTCGACCAGGCCTCTCGCGGTCTTCTGACCGGTGAGAACATCCGCGAGATCGTCCGGCAGATCGAGCCCCTGTTCGAGCCGGCGGCGGCGCATCAGCTCAGGGAGATCGAGAAACAATACGACGACACGCTCACGGTGGTCAACGGCCTGTACAGGGACCTGACGTCCGTCGACGCGACCCGGGACCTGTCCAGAGTCGCCACGATCGAGAGGACCAACCGGACCCGCTGGGGGAGGTATTCCAGAGAAACGGTCGGATTCATTTCGAAGCAGGTACGCGAGAGCCTTTCGAAAAACGAGACCAGCAAACAGCTCGCGGCCAGATTCGAGCAGAGCGTGGACGGGAAGGTCGTGAAGTTCGCGGACACGCTCGCGCGCACGATCGTGAAGGGGCATGGCCAGGAATGCAAAAACGAGAAAGCCAGACTCGGCGGAGTCGATTTTTTCACGTACGTCGGGCCGCCGGTGGTCACCACCGGGATTCCGTCGACGCTGTCTCACCGTCTCTGCATCGAGCTGTACCGGTCGCGGAAGCGGACCTTCAGTGCCGGCGACATCGACCAGATGATCAACGGCCAGATCAAGCCGGTCCGGGCGTTCAAGGGCGGGTATCGATGCCGGCACGACTGGGAGCCGGATCCGTTCTATTCGGGGAAGGATTACAAAGTGACCATGATCACGGTGATGGACGGGAAGCGTGAGGTCACGTTCGGGAGGCACGTATGATTCATATCAACGCCATATGTCTGCGGGAATTTAAGACCGGGGGCCATCGTTTTTATCTAACATTTAATCCGGATCAATGGATGATCGGTTACGAACTGTTGCCCTGGGGAGATCATGCGATCCGGTTCCTCTGGTATTCCCTATTTTGGAAAACAAGATGAGCCCCTTCAACCGTTCAAACTATCCCGCCGACTGGGAGGCGATCCGCGACCGGGTGCGCCGGCGGTCCGGCGACGCCTGCGAGTTCTGCGGCGCCAAGAACGGATTCCCGCACCCGCACACGGGATCCCGGGTGGTCCTGACGGTGGCTCATCTCGATCACGGGACCCGGAACAACCGGATGTCGAACCTGCGTCATCTCTGCCAGCGCTGTCATCTGCGGCATGACCTGCAGCAGCACATGGCGAACGCCGCGGCGACGCGGATGGAAAGGAGGATTCATGCCGGATAAAATGAATTATCCCACGATGGAGGAAGTCGAGGCTGCGGACCGCATCCAGCTCTGCAGATGGCACCGCTTTCTTCCGTCTCCGGGATCCCGCGCCATCGACCGCTCCAGCTTTCTGGATGTGCTCAACGCGGAGAGCAGGGCCATGAATCGCATCTGCCAGCGCATCGAGGATCTGGGCGGCTTCACGTCCGAGATCTCGAAGCTGATCGGCTGGGGAGAGGCGAAGGTGCCGGCATGCTGAAGGACGAACGGGACCTCGCCGCGTACGTCTGGAAGACGTACATCGTGCCTCGGATTCAGAATTTCACGGCCGGCAGCCGGCTCGCCGGAGTCCGCCTGGTCACCTGGAGCTTCTGCCTGAACCGGTGGGTCTGGTTTCATATCCTGCTCGCCGCGATGGGCGCGCGGTTTTTCCTGTCCGTGATCCACATGCCTCGCGTCCTGGTATTCGAGGTCGTGGTCGGAATCGCGATCGTCTGGGAAATGATCGAGGTCGCGATCGACGACGTGAAGGCGGTCTACGGCTCGCGCGCCCGCTGGGTGTACGATTCGATCGGGGACGTCCTGGGCGCGGCCGCGGCCGCACTGATCGTGGTGCTGCCATGAGCGAGCGCCTCATCCAAATCCTGGCCGACATGGTCGCCCGCAGGCAGTGGCAGAAGCTTCTCGTGGTGGCCCGCGGGCTCATGGAATTCGACGGGTCGCTCTACCTGAAGCGCAACGCCGGGGCGGTCGAGCGCGTCAAGGAGGCGTTCCAGCGGATCCACGGAAAACCCGCATATCCCGCGCGCGTCGTCGACACAATGAAGTGGGACCGGAAGCTGGCCGGCATCGTCGACGCGATCGGCGTCAGCCCGCTCATCGACGACATGAAACAGAACTCCGCCGCCTTTCCGGAATCCATTTTCTATTACGTGCATTCCGTCTCCGGCAGATCCCCGCGCTGGGAACTGCTCATGTTCGACGAGATCCGCAGGCGCGAGCGGGAGGATCTGGATCTCTGGAAGGTTATGGCCGACTCGATCGGCGCGGAGTCTGGCCTGCAGGCCGGGCGGTCCGTGGATCCGGATTGGGTGACGCAGGCCCGCAGGCGTTTAGAGGAGCTCATGGCGCAGTCGAAGCGCGCGCGCGGGACGGTTTACACCGGCATGATCCGGGAGATGAAGACCATCGAAGCCCGGCTTCAAACCCAGGGCTTCGAAGTCCGCAAAAAAGGAGAAAAAGGATGAACGCTGTCCATTATTCAAGATGCAGGAAAAACGTCCTGCCCGTCCTGCTGTTCGCGATCATGGTCTGGCTGGCCATGGCCTGGCTGTTCGCCGATGCGAACGATCTGTTCGGCCAGACCGCGGGCAAGAGCATCACCGTCGGCCCGAATGAAGGATTCTGGGTCTCCTGGCGGTATGCCTACGATGATCCAATGACAGGGGCAGAGCGGAGATTCGACCCCGGTGTCCAGTTCCTTCTGTCCACCGTGAATGCCAGGGGGGAACTGCTCGCGAGCATGGACGTCGGAACGGACACGCTGAAGGAATTTTCCGGCGTGATCGCGACCGCCGGCCTCTTCGTCCGGGCCTACATCGAGGACCTGCAGAGCGATCCATCGGACACGATCTGGGTGTATTATTCTCCTACTCAGCCGACGAGCGACCTTCCGTACATCCGATCAAATCCTGATCTGATCCGGAGCGATTGGATTTTTGTCGGAGCGAGCGGCGTTTTCGATGGCGCGTTCTGGCTATTTGGCGAACTGGTGGATCAGTGGAACACGGGACGGGTTACCATGGCGAGGACGATCTATCTGACCCAGCAGGATGCGGGGCTCTGGCATTTTACCGTCAGCGGCACCGTCGAGCGGCCGATGACCGGATATTCTGTCGAGTACGTGCGGGGCTCCGTCAGGAAGCCCTTGTCGTTTGCCGCCGGGAAAGCGGAATGGGACGACGACATCCCGGCCGGCACGAGCACGATTATCCTCACCGTTTCGAAATGCGCGCTCAGAATAACGAAGATCTCGATCGAGCGCCCAGGCGCCGCTCCGATCATACTCCGTTTCCCTGCCGGGTTCGGGGTCAGAAAATCGAATTGACTTTCCTCTCCTCCTCAACACCAAAGCGAAAGGCCCCGCCGGATCCGGCGGGGCCTTTTTAATACCAGTTCCAGGAAGATAATATTCGCACCTGGCGCGCTCACACGGCCGGATTATTGTCGTGCACAGTGACGTGCAGGATGACCACGCAATGTCTTGCGTTCAGCGCGTAAAGCCCGACCTCCATTTCAGGGTCGATCTGATATGCGCCGCCCAGCTCGGATCCAAACACTGGGTGCTCCAGCAAAAACCGGGAGACGTTCGAGACCAGCTCCAGGTTGTTCCTCTGGCCGGTCTTTTTACTGTGCGACTCGCTGGATACCGCGACGATGACCGGCATTTCGTACGACGGCCGGTTGAAATTCGCGGAGCCGGACCGGAACATCACGAACAGGGCCGGGAGCTGAACCGTCTGCTTGATGCCGTCCGATTCGAGCTCGGATGCGAGGATGTCGACGGTTCTGATGTCCGGCTGGGTGAACGCGGACGAGAGATGTTCCTTCAGTCTCAGCTGGCAGTCATAGAGGCTCATCTATTCCTCCTGGAAGGGGACGGAAGACGGGAGCTGCTCCTCGTTCGCGGACTCGACGAAGCCGGTGTCGAATATTCGGTCCTTCGCCGTGACATTGAACCGGCCGGCGCCCATGCGCCCCTTGTCGAGCTTTTCGCGGGTGTTCTTGTATTCCTGTACGATCAGCGGATCCCGCTCGAATTCGGTGTCCGCATGCTTGACCATGAAGACCCGGTACCGAATCAGATTGACCAGGTGGCGGGTATACTCAGTGGTCATGTCCGCGGCCGCGGTGACCGCAGGCATGCACGCCATGAAGTCGGCCTCCGCGAATTCGGCCTCCTGCTGGAGCAACTCCTCTGCGGTGAGACCGGCCGCCTCCGCGGCGGTCGTGAGATAGTCCGCATACAGGGGAACGTATTTTTTCACGTCATCGATCACGATGAGCAGAAGAGACACGGAAACCTCCTTTCAATCCACCTTGAGCTGGGCCATCTCGACGATTCCGCCCAGAATGTCGCCTGCGTCGGTCGTGAACTTTTTCGCGAGCAGGTCGCACTCCGGTCCGGACAGGCCCCAGAACTTCCGGATGTGCGCTCCCTTCCTGCCGACCCCGCCCTCGCTGTGGTAATAGGCCAGCTTCTTTTTCTCCGCGCTCGTGATGTCGGCCACGACGCTCTTCAGGTCGGACGACACGATCGCGTCGATGTGCTGCATCATTCCATCGATGGGGTCCCAGACCAGCATCGAGTCCGTGTTCTTCCCCTTCGGCGTGACGGCCAGGTTCGAGGCGACGCGCTTCCGCTTGTACGCCGCTGAATAATCCTCGAAGCGCGAGCCGTCGACGTCGCGCCACGACCGGGTGCGGGTTTTGATGATCCGGATGATCGACAGGCCGACCGCGTTCAGCCGATCCTGGGTGCGGACCTGTGTGAGAAAATCGTCCAGGATTTTCACCATCGCGTCGATCTTTTCAGATCCGCCGGCCATGGTCAGCCCTTCCTGAACAGCCCGCGCACGCGCGGCCAGGCGCGCTCGGCTGTTGGCTTGAACGATCCGGTGTCGATCCACCGGAAGATCATGATGTACGCCGTGGCGGCGCTGTCCGGTCCGTCGAGCTTGCCCTTCGATTTCCCGTGACCATACAGCTGCTGCAGGTGCCGCTGCAGGTCCTGGGATCCTTTCAGGCGCTCGTCGTAAACGTATTGTCCGGTTACGTGCGGGTGCACGAGCGTGATGATCCGCGAATCCTTGTCCGCGGACCGGTCTTTCGTTTTCAGCTGGGAGGCCGCATGGCGTACAATCGGCAGCACGGCCTTCCGGTCCTGGCACCATTTCTGATAATACGGCGCTGCGAATTCCCACTGGGCGAAATCGTTCTCGAAGAGCAGGACCTTCCAGTTCTGGAACCGCTCCTTCAGCGCCGCCACGTAGTCGAACAGCTCGGGGTACCGGCATCTCCGGATAAACGAGTCGAGATGCACGACCTCCCGGGTGCTGGTTGCGCCGAGCGTGGTGACCGCCTTGAAACAGGAT
>JAFGAX010000122.1 GCA_016933415.1 bacterium | reverse complement strand
GGAAATGCCGGAACGCGGCATTCCCCCGGCCGAGCAGGGTTTCGGCGATGACGGCCCACCCCTGGATATGGCAGAAAACGGATCCGTTCTCCTTCATGCCCTTGTTGAAAAGCACGGCTTTCATGACCGAGACGTCTGCGTGCTCGTAAGGCGGGTCGCAGATCATGAGTCCGAATTCCGTCTCGAGCTTATCAGTCACAACGGTCATCACCGTTTCGGACTGCTCCGGGGATGCGTGGCCGCTGATGACCGACCAGGACTGGGGGTTCAGCCAGATCGTGCCCTCGTCGTTCCGTTTCGAACCGAATGTAAGACCGTCCTCGCGGATTCCCCGGATGAACCAGTTGCCGTCCCAAGCGTGTTTCCGGACGGCTTCGTCCAGCTCCTCAAGGCGCTCCTTGGCCCAGGCGGATTCTCCGCTCTTTCCGAGGAGATCGCAGATCTCCACGTACGTCCGAAGCGCGTACCGCACCTGGAACGCGACGAAAACCGATTCGCCCTTCGGGCCCAGCTGGATGCAGTCGTTCCAGTCCGCTGCCAGTCCGCATGGAAGCCCGTGACCGCCCGATCTCTTGAGATTGAATTCGATCGCGCGGCGCATATGACCGAGGACGGTATCCTCTCCGCGGTCCGCGTAGGGGAACACCTTGCCGTAGAAATCCATGTCGCCGGATTCCTTCACATAGGCCGGAATGGTGTTGAACAGCCACAGGCAGTCATCGGACCGGTATTCCTCTTCGCGGGGAGCGGTTTCGCGGCCGGGATGATGATTGAACTGCTTAACTACAGGCATGGCCCCGCCCGTGGACGCCTGTCCGGTGATCATGAGCTCGAGCCGCCGGACGGCTTCGTCCGGAATGGCGGGCAGAACCCCGAGTATGTCCTGCACCGTGTCGCGGAATCCCAGCCCGTCCCTTTCGCCCGCGTATACCAGACTGGCGGCGCGCGACCAGGCATAGGTGATCAGGCAGTTGTAGGGATTCCACACGTTCATCATGCTGTTGAATTCCGGATCCGGTGTCTCGACCGTGAATGCGGTGAGCCGGTCATGCCAGTAGGA
The DNA here is from genome assembly GCA_016933415.1 of bacterium. Classification (GTDB taxonomy): domain Bacteria; phylum Zhuqueibacterota; class QNDG01; order QNDG01; family DTFT01; genus JAFGAX01. The sequence goes on along the minus strand of JAFGAX010000122.1, from coordinate 359 downwards.
TTTCACGCGTTCGAACTCGCGTCGGCAAAAGCCCGGGTCAGAAAACGCGCGTACCGCTTCCCTGCCCTCCGCCGCGGCTTGTCCGATGCCCATCAGCACGAGAATCTCGCGGGATTCACCCGGCTTCAGGTCCAAGTCGGACTGAAATACACCGCATCCGTTTCCGCCGACGGCGATCGAACCCGAACAATGACCGTTCTCGATCGCGATCGGATTGCCGTAACCCCGGTACGGGCCGATGAACCGCTCACGGTCCGTATCAAATCCCTTGATCTCGGCGCCGGTCATGGCCAGAAACGTATGCTTCGCGCCGCCCGCGTTGAAATCCCCTTTCACGACCGGCAGCAGGGGATTGACCG
>JAFGAX010000121.1 GCA_016933415.1 bacterium | reverse complement strand
TCGTTCCCGAAACCCGCATGGCGCGTCCGGACCGTCATTGCGTCCAGTCCGTCTGCTTCTCCGGTCCGCAGTCCGTAATGGGCGCCTTCGTACCGGGCGAGGTTCGAGGAGGCCTCGGCCGTGCAGATCAGGTAGTAGGTCGCGATGCCGTAAGGCGCATGCGGCAGGGAGACCGGCACGAGCCGGCCGCCCGCCCGCTCCAGCCGGCCGGCCGCGGACTCCACCGCGGCCCGGATGTCCGCGTCCACGCCGTCGTCCAGGAACTCCTTCGGCAATCCGACTCGAAGTCCCGTCACGTCCCGGCCGACGGACTCCGCATATCGGGGCACGGGCTCTTCGGAGCAGGTCGCGTCCAGGGGGTCCGGTCCGGACATGACCTCGAGCATGCGGGCCGCATCCTCCACGGAACGCGAAAGACTGCCGATCTGATCGAGGGACGATGCGAACGCCACGAGTCCGTGCCTGGAGACGCGCCCGTACGTCGTCCGCAGTCCGACCGTTCCCGTGTGCGCCGCGGGCTGTCGCACGGAACCGCCGGTATCCGTTCCCAGCGCGGCCATGACAACGCCGGCCGCGACCGCGGCCGCGGATCCGCCGCTCGATCCTCCCGGCGTCCGTTCCGGATCAACGGGATTCCGCACCGGTCCGAACGCGGAGTTCTCGTTGGAGGATCCCATTCCGAATTCGTCCATGTTGGTCCTGCCGACGACCACCGCCCCTTCCGATCTCAGGCGCCGGACGGCCGTGGCCGTGTACGGCGAGACGTACCGCTCCAGCATCCGCGATCCGCACATGGCCCGAAGGCCTTCCATGGCGATCAGGTCCTTGACCGCCAGGATCAGGCCCGCCAGACGGCCGGGACGTCCGTCGGCCACGGCCCGGTCCGCCGCGGCCGCGTCTTCCAGCGCCTGGTCACGGCACAGGGAGGTGAACGCGTTCAACCCGGCATGGCGTTCCGCCAGACCGAGCGCATTCTCCGCCAGCGTCTTGATCCGGATTCTGCCGGACAGAACGTCCTCGCGGACAGAGGAATAATCCCGGGGGAAATCAGGAATCGGCGGTCGGGACATGCGTTCAGGGCTTGGCGGAATCGTCGTTTTTCCGGTCGTCCGGATCGGTGTTCTTGGTGGCATCCTTGAATTCACGGATGCCTTTACCCAGACCCCTGGCCAGTTCCGGGATCTTTTTTGATCCGAACAGAAGCAGAACCACCAGAAGTATGATCAGAAGTTCGGGCACACCTAAGCTGGGCATGGGTTCTCCTCTCAATGGCGTATGCCGGCAAACGGACGGCCGCCGCCGGTTCATCCCTTCAGTTTCTTTTTTTCCTCAACGTCGTTTTCGTCGATGATCTTGCGCATTTCCTCCCGCGCGTTCAGCGTCATGCGCTGCAGGTCGCGGTATCCCTTTCCCAGCTTGCGTGCGACCTGGGGCAGTTCGCGGCTGCCGAAAAGCAGCAGGAAAATCAGCAGAACGAGAAGCAGTTCCCCCATTCCCACGGGACCGAACATGCGGTTTTCCTTTCCCGGTCAGAATTCCCTGCGGCTGCCCGCGATGAACAGGCTGAAAAAGGATTCCTCGCCCCGGACGATGGAAACGGACCAATTCAGTATCCCGGAGGCGATGAAGATGCAGAACATCGGAAACAGCGTCCGCTCCGGAAAGGTCAGAGCCAGGCACAGGCCGGCGAGGACCAAAACCGACTTGATGTTCTGCCACCGGTCGCCCCGGAAGGACACTCTCGGCCAGTTGTAGGGAATGGTGCTCATCATCAGCAGGGGAACCGCGACCGCCACGAAAAACCAGGGCAGCAGCGGATTGGAGCCGAACCAGGCGTTCTGGAAAAGCCAGAACGTTGTGACCGTCATGGCCGCAATGGGGATGGTGAGTCCCAGATACTCGTGATCCTCGACTTCCGCATTCATCACGTTGTACCGAGCCAGACGGTAGGCGCCTCCGAACAGGAAGAGGAAACTCAGGGGAATGCCGATCATCGGATGCAGGGGCGCGAAAACGGCCTGGTGCAGAAAAACGGC
>JAFGAX010000120.1 GCA_016933415.1 bacterium | reverse complement strand
TCCGCGGCTCCGGACTGGAACGGGCTGATTTCAACATACGCGCCGGTCAGCGGATGTCCGGATGCATCCGTCACGGTTCCCACGACCGAGGCCGTGCCCGGCGCCAGCGGCAGAATGAAATCCATGTTCCGGACCGCGGTGACACCGTCCACGGATATCGCCTGTGCTCCGGCGAAATCCTCGGAATCGGGCCAGTAGCGGAATACGCTCGACCATCCGGCCTGGGCCCAGCAGTTGATATAATACCGGCCTTCGGGGACGAAATACAGGCTGTAGTCGCCGTTCGCGTCGGTCGAGGCGCTCATCCAAACCGAGTTCCCCCAGGGGCCGGATCCGTCGGAGAAAAGCTGGACTTGCGCGTACTCGATCGGACTGCCGTCCAGGTCGGTGACACGGCCTGAAACGGAGCCGTCCGTAGCGGCGAAATCGAATATGAAATCGATGTTTGGCGTTTCAATGCCGGATCGCACCGGAACCAGCGTCGCGGATGAGGGGTCCGTCGCGCCGTTGTACCAGACCGGGTTCTGAATCCAGGGATTCCGCTGTGAGTATGCGGTGACGAAGTATTCGCCCTCCGGTATGCCGGTGATCCGGTACGTGCCGTCGGCTTCCGTGGAGGCGCCGGCGTCGAACTTGCGCGCCTGGGTCCGTGTCGAATCAATCCATGTGGAATCGCCGGACGCGTCCCCGGACGCGTCCGAGAAAACCTGTATCCAGGCGTCGGAGACCGGGCCTCCTTCCTTGTCCGTCACGCGTCCGGAAATGACGCCGCCTTCGTTCAGCCGGATGACGAGGCCGGAAACCGTGTCCGGTTCGGTGACGGTTACGGGCGCTGCGAGTCCCCAGACAGGCGCATTGTCATAGAATTCCTCGATGTATCCCTCCGCGCCCGCGGAAATCGTGTAGGCACCGGACTTCAGGCCGCCGATGACGAAGCCGCCCCGCTCGTCCGTCATCGCCCTGCCGTAGGTGTAGGGTTCCCATGAGGCCACAGCCGTGACCCAGGCACCCGCGAGCGGCGTCCCGTCCGCCTCGTCCAGAATGATTCCGGATAATCCTCCGGTTCCGGGGCTGTATTTTTCCAGGGTGAAAAGGATTCCGGTGACATCCTCACCCGGTTTAACCGTCACGGTGTCCGCATCCGATGCACGTTCGGCTTCGTTGTAGTATTCAGGCGCATATCCGTCCGCATACGCATGGACCCAATACGGGCCGGCAGCCAGACCGGTGATCGAGAATGACCCGTCCAGGGGATGAACCCGGGAAATCCCTCCTTGATACGGTTCGAACACCGTGTCCCGGTCGACAATACGGAAAACCGGGATGGCTTCCACGTAGGCCGTGGACATCGCGTCCGGATCCAGGCCGTAGACGAATCCGGAAATGGATCCTGCGGTGTCATCAGCATCCGAGATCCGGGCGGCCGTGAAACCGTCGTTTCTCTCCAGGACATTTTTCCATACGGTCCTGTGCAAGCGGAGACGTTCGAAACGGCCGGCGGGCGAGTCAGCGGCTTCTCCCGCCGTTGCCGCGGAAGGCTGAAGCCCGGACTGTCCGGACAGGATGAAGGCAAGAGCCAGGCTGAAAAAGAGGATTATTCTTTTCATGTGCCTGCTTCCTTTCGGATCATGCGGGGTTGCGTAAATATGGATACGGTTTTAAATACGCAAACGGCATGCCGACTCGTAAGGTATTGTTTTTCAATCGCAGGAGGTCGTCGGATCCATGGATTTCTGAGGGAATCGCCCGGAAAACCGGGATTGATTTTATGGGATCTGCGGGAAACCGTTGAAACGGTTCCCGGTTACATGGTTTTTATCTGATTCCCACGCCTAAAGGCTCCCACGCCTAAAGGCGTGGGCTACTCGGATCGGGATTTGGGGCCCACGGTTTGAGTCGTGGGTTAGGCGGATGGGGATTTGGGGCCCACGGCCTGAGCAGCCCACGGCATCAGCCCACG
>JAFGAX010000013.1 GCA_016933415.1 bacterium | reverse complement strand
TCTCCTCCGCCTCCAGGCGCAGCAGCGACGGCCGTCCGATCTCGTATCCCTGTTCGGAGCGGACGGACAGGCTGGATTTCCCGAACACGCGGTGCCGGACCAGATAGGCCGCGAGGCACCCGTTCCCGCTTCCCGTGGCCGGGTCCTCCGTGATGCCGTAAGCGTCCGCGAACATGCGCGTGCTCACGTCGTTCCCGGGCTCATGCGGCTCCAGGCAGAAGACGAGCACGGCCTTGGCCTCCCGGTTCCGGACGAAGTCGAAGTACCGGTCGCGGACGCACTGCGCGCGGCGGAGGGCGTCCAGGTTCTTCAGGGGAACGAGGACATGCGGAAGCCCGGTGGACACTTCCTGGACGGGGAAGCGGGCATCCAGGTCGTCCGGGGTCAGCCCCAGGACAGCGGCCGCCTCGCCGGCCCCGGCGACGCCGCCGAAAACCGGTTCGAGCTGCTCCATCCAATAGATGTCCGGTTCCCCGGCCCGGCCGAACCCGACCGGGATGCGGCCGGCTTTCAGGTTCAGTGTCACGGGCGGTTCCAGCCCGGGCGCGACCTCGGTCCTCAGAACGTGGACCGTCCCCAGCACGGGATGACCGGCGAAGGGAACTTCCTCTGCGGGCGTGAAAATGCGGACATCGAATGCCCTCGTCGCGGCGGCGGACGGATCCGCCCCCGGACCGCCGGACAGGATGAAGGCGGTCTCGGAAAAGTACAGCTCCCGGGCGATCGCCTGCATCCCGGCCGTCCCGAGGCGCTCCCCGCCGAGAACGACGGCCAGCTGGTTCCCCGCATAGGGAGTTTCGGCGAAAACATCCACCAGGATGAAACGCACGGGCTTCACGGAACCCGGTCCGGCCGGTTTCTTCATAGTATGTATTTCGTCAGATCCTGGTTCTCGACGATACGCTTCAACCGCTTGTGAACCTCCCGCGGGGTCACCCGTATGGATCGCGTCTTCTTCTCCGGCGTCTCGAACAGAACGTCCTCCAGCAGAAGGCTCATGATGGTGTGCAGGCGCCGCGCGCCGATG
>JAFGAX010000119.1 GCA_016933415.1 bacterium | reverse complement strand
GGTTTCCATCACCTCCCTGGTGCAGCGGTGGTCCTCCGGCGTGATCCGGAACGGAGGATTGATGCTGAGAGGCGCTCTGGAAACATCCGATCCAGCCGGGTGTTCCCCCTACTCCCGTTCCGCGCCGGACAGCAGCCTCATCCCCAGACTGGAGCTGTTCTATTCCCTGCCGCCCACGTCCAGGTTCTAGCGCACAGACAGGAACAACGCATGATCCTCATCCGACATCGAAATAGCACGACCCCGTTCTCCGCCGGCACCCTGCTCCGGGCGGCTTTCAAGCTTCCGGTTCCGGTGTGGGCGGCCCTCCTGATCCATGCGACGGGACCGTCCATCCCTTTCTGCGGCGCCTCGGTTCTGTCCTCCGGCGGAGTCGGTTATCCGGCCGGGTTTGCAGGCGCACGGTACGCGGGGATGGGCGGCGTTTCGATTTCCCTCGCCGATCCGTCTTCAGCCGGTTCATGGAATCCCGCTTCCCTGGCCGAGATCCGGCTGACGCGGCTGGACATTGAATACCTTTACGAGAACAACACCTTCAGGGACGCCTCCGGATCATCCAGGTCCCCGTATTCCAATTTCAACGGATTCACGCTCGCCCTGCCGTTCGGGCGCGGCCTCTCCGCCGCTTTCGGCCTGTCCCCCTGCACGCGCGCCGATTACCGGATCGCCTATCCCGATTCCCTGGCCGGGGAAACCTTCAACAAATCGGTCGAAGCGTCGGGCGGACTGAACAGCGCGGACGCCGCGTTCGCCTTCCGCATCAGGCACTGGGCCGATTTCGGTTTGAAGGCCCATTACTTCTTCGGCAAGCTCGACGAGACCTGGCGCATCGTGTTCAACGGCACGGGCTTCACAGGCACCACGGACCTGCTGTCCAGCCGGATGAAAGGTTTTTCCTTCACCGCCGGGTGCATCGTGCATCCGCTCCGCGTGCTGTCTCTGGGCGCCGTTTATCGGCCCGGATTCGACGTGGATACGGAGGTGGAACGGTACGCGGATCCGCTGTCCGGATTTCCGGCCCTGCACACGGGGACAATCACGATGCCCACGGCCTGGGGCATCGGAGTGCACGGAATACTGCCGAAGGGTTTACTGGCCGCGGCGGAATATTCCACCGAGGCCTGGAGCCGGATGACAATCAACGGCCGTTCAGCGCCGCATCTGGCGGACGCGGAACGGCTGGCGTTCGGCCTGGAATGGCTTCCCGGTCTGCTTCCGACGGACGGATTTTTCAGGCGCACCGCCTACCGGGCCGGATTCTCGGTCGGCCGTTTTTACAGGACCGACGCGGAAAACGGTCCGGTGCGTGAAATCACGGCCACACTGGGCGCCGGGCTGCCTCTCGGCAACGCGGCCTCGCGGATGGACGCGTCGGTCGCGATCGGAAGACGGGGCGGCCTTTCGGACAACAGTTTCGAGGAGGACTTCGTCCGTGTGAGCGTGTCCGCGTCGCTCGCGGAAAAATGGTTCACGCGGAAATGACCGCATCGGGGAGACGGGTGTGCCCATGAAAATAGCGATTGGAGCCGATCACGCGGGATTCGCGCTCAAGGAAGCGCTGAAGGCGCGGTTGGAATCCGCCGGGAACTCCGTGGAGGATTTCGGCACCCATTCGAAGGACTCGGCGGATTATCCGGACTTCGGCGTCGCCGTGGCACGGGCCGTATCCGAGGGTAAAGCCGACCGCGGCGTTCTCGTCTGCCACACGGGCATCGGCATGTCCATCGCCGCGAACAAGGTTCCCGGCGTACGCGCGGCGCTCTGCCGGACCGACGAGGACGCCCGGCTCTCGAGGCGCCACAACGACGCCAATGTGCTGACCCTGTCCGGCAGTTTCACGCCGCCCGATGTGGCGGCCGCGATCACGGACGCCTTTCTGGAAACCGGCTTCGAATCCGGGGGCCGCCATGAACGCAGGGTCGCCAAAATCCGTCAACTCACCGGCAAATAGGAGCCTTCCTTGAAATCCCTGAAACAATCCGATCCGGCCGTCGCGGAAGTCCTCCGCAGGGAAACGGAACGGCAGGCCGGCACCCTCGAGCTGATCGCCTCCGAGAACTTCGTCAGCGCGGCCGTGCTCGAGGCCATGGGCAGCATGATGACGAACAAATACGCCGAAGGCTACCCCGGAGCCCGTTACTACGGCGGATGCGAATTCGTGGACGAAGCCGAAAACCTCGCCCGGGAACGCGCCCGGAAGCTCTTCCGGTGCGAATACGCCAATGTCCAGCCCCATTCGGGTTCGCAGGCGAACATGGCCGCCTACATGGTGTTCATCAAGCCGGGGGACACGGTTCTCGGCATGGACCTGGCCCACGGCGGACACCTCACGCACGGCAGTCCGGTCAATTTTTCCGGCCAGCTCTACCGGTTCGTCTCCTACGGCGTGCAGAAGGAGACCGGCACCATTGACTACGATCTGGCCCTGCGTCTGGCGCTCGAGCACAAACCCAGGCTGATCGTCACCGGCGCCAGCGCGTATCCCCGGTTCATCGATTTCGCCCGGTTCCGCGAAATCGCCGACCGGGTCGGCGCGTTCCTGATGGCCGACATCGCACACCCGGCCGGGCTGGTGGCCACGGGCCTTCACCCGGACCCGCTTCCCCTGTGCGACATCGTGACCACGACGACCCACAAGACCCTGCGCGGCCCCCGGGGCGGCATGATCCTCCTCGGGAAGGACCGCGAGAATCCGATGGGACTCAAGGCGGCCAAATCGGGCCGGGTCAAGAAACTCTCCGAAATCATCGACGGATCCGTCATGCCCGGCATGCAGGGCGGTCCGCTCATGCACGTCATCGCCGCAAAAGCCGTGGCCCTGGGAGAGAACCTGGAGCCGGAATATCGTTCCTACTGCGAACAGATCATCCGGAACGCGAAGGCCATGGCCGAACGCCTGACCGAACACGGTTATGTTCTCGTGTCCGGCGGAACGGACAACCACCTGCTCCTGCTCGACCTGACGGACCGGGGGTTGACCGGCAAGGCCGCCACCGCCGCGCTCGATCGGGCCGGCATTACGGTAAACAAGAACATGGTCCCCTTCGACACCCAGAGCCCCGCAATCACGAGCGGCATCCGGGTCGGCACGCCCGCCGTCACCACCCGCGGCATGAAGGAGCCTGAGATGCGTCGCATCGCGGACCTGATTCACCGGGCGCTTTCGGCGGTCGCGGACGAATCCGTGCACCGCGCGGTCCGGGCCGAGTCGGCCGAACTGTGCGGCGCCTTCCCCCTGCCGGGCGGCTGCCGTCCATGACCGTGCCCCCGACCGGAACCCGCGGCCGCCCCTCCTGGGACGACTATTTCATGCAGATCACTCAGCTGGTGTCGAGCCGGTCCACCTGCCTGCGGAGAAAAGTCGGGGCCGTCATGGTGAAGGAAAAGCGCATTCTCGCCACGGGTTACAACGGCGTTCCGAGGGGGCTCCCCCATTGTCTCGACGTCGGATGCCTCCGCGACAAGCTGAAAATCCCCTCGGGAGAACGGCATGAACTCTGCCGCGGACTGCACGCGGAACAGAACGCCATCATCCAGGCCGCGACCTCGGGCACCAGTATCGAGGGGTGCGTTTTGTATACGACCCATTACCCCTGCGTGCTCTGCATGAAAATGATTCTCAACGCTTCGATCCGCGAGGTGATTTTCGCGGAGGGATATCCGGACGGGCTGGCCATGGAAATGGCCGCCGAAGGCGGACTGAACGCGCGGCCCTTCCGCGCCGGAGAACCGGAGAACGCGGTTCCGTCATGAAATGCCCCGCCTGCAGCATGGATGAAGACCGGGTGGTCGACACCCGGCTGGTGCAGGACGGCAAGGCCGTTCGCCGGAAACGCCACTGCCTCAAATGCGGGCGGCGGTTCTTCACGATCGAGGAGATCGAGGACAAATCCGTCTCCGTCATCAAGAGCGACGGCCGCCGCGAGCCCTATGACCGCCGCAAGCTCATCCGCAGCATCCAGATCGCCTGCACGAAACGCCCCATTTCCTTCGAAACCGTCGAACGCATCGCGGACGATATCGAGGCGGAAATGGAATTCATGAACGAAATCGACAGCCGCCGCATCGGGGAGGGGGTCATTCAGTCCCTGCGGCGGATAGACGAAGTGGCCTATGTCCGGTTCGCGTCCGTGTACCGGAATTTCAGGGACAAGGATGAATTCCTGCGCGAGCTCAACGGGCTCCGGCAGGAGGGAACCGGTCCGGAGCAGGACCCCCCCCAGGAGTAGGCATGGCCCGCCTCACCTTCCGGGGCGGCGTGCATCCGCCGCGCCGGAAATCTGAAACGCAGACACTCGCCATCACCGAACTTCCGCTTCCAGATCAGCTGATCTGGCCGTTGGAGGTTCCTCCCGGAACCCGCTTTCTCCCCGTGGTTCAAAAGGGCGACCGTATCCGCGCCGGACAGATCGTGGCGCGGACCGCGGACGGTTTTCCCCTGCACGCCTCCGCCTCCGGCACGATCGCCGCGATCGGTCCGCGGCCTTATCCGGGCGGCCCGGAGGCCCGGTCACTCGTGCTCCGCGTCTCGGAAGAAACCGGTGTCCCGGACGGCCCGGGGGCCGCAGGCAGGAGGGAGACGGAACACGGACACGAATCCTTTCTGGAAAAACCGGCGGAGGAACTGCGTCGACGCGTTCTCGAAGCCGGCGTCACCGATACGGCCGCGGGTGCCGGCTTTCCGGAAGGTCGCCCGAATCCGACGGCGAACGCATTCCCATCCGGACCGCGCGTCCCCAATCACACCGTGGTTGTCAATGCCATGGAATCCGAACCCTCTCTCGCCTCGGACCACAGACTCCTGGTCGAACGCTCCGCTGAAATCGTCCTCGGTCTGCGTCTCACCATGCGGATCACCGGGTGCCGCAAAGGCATGATCGCGGTTCCATCGGACAACCGCGGTCCGCTCCGGTCTCTGCGCAAGGCGGTGCGCAGGCTCCGGTCTGTTTCCATTCTCTATCTCGACCCGAAGTATCCCGGACACAATGAGACCGCACTGCTGGCTTCCCTCGGCCTCAGGACGGCCTCCTCCGGATCGAACCCGGGCGGGAAAAAGGGAGTCCACGTGCAGAGCGTCACCGCGACTCTTGCCGTGACGGATGCGGTGACCCGGGACCTGCCGCAGATCAGACGCGTCATCACCGTAGCCGGAAACGGCATCCGGAATCCACGCAATCTCTCCGTGCCCCTGGGCACCCCGATCTCGGCATGCGTCTCGGCCTGCGGCGGGTACGTGTCGGACAAGGTTCTGCTCATTCACGGCGGTCCCATGGCCGGGGTTGCCCTTTCCTCCGACGCGGCTCCGGTCACGGCGTGGACAACCGGTCTGACGGTTCTGGACGGCCGCGATCAGCCGGTCCTTCCTGAGACCGCCTGCATCCGATGCGGCCGATGCTCGGACTGCTGTCCCGCGGGATTGGCCCCGTACCGGATCGAGGCATTCCTGCGGAGCGGACGGGAGGACCTGGCACGGCTGGAAGGCATCGCGTCCTGCATACGTTGCGGGTCCTGCACCTACATCTGTCCGGCTGGACGGCCCCTGGTTCGCATTTTTCATCCGGTCCCGGCCTCCGGGCGGGAGGCCTGATGACCACCGGAAACGTGCGTTTTCTGACGGGACACTTCCCGTTTATCCGGGACAACGACTCGGTACGGAAAATGATGTGGACCACGGCCGCGGCGCTGGCACCGCTGGCCGCGGCGTCGGTCTGGACATACGGCCTTCGCGCCGCATGGTTCATCGTTTCCGCCGTGACGGCCGCGTGCGCCGCTGAATGGGCGGCTCAAGGCCTCCGCCGCAGGCAGGTGATGGCGCCGCCCTCGGACGGCAGCGCGTTTCTCACCGGTCTTCTTCTCTCCCTGATCCTGCCGTTACAGGCTCCCCCGTGGATGCCCGCGACCGGAGCCGTTCTCGCGGTCGGCCTGGGCAAGCAGGTTTTCGGCGGATTGGGCCGGAACCCCCTGAATCCCGCGCTTTGCGGACGCTTTTTACTCATGCTCGCTTTTCCAGCCGCATTCGCGTCCGACTGGCTCGCTCCGGACGGCCTCACCGCAGCCTCCCCCCTGATCCGGTGGCGCGCCGCACATACCGTGCTGATGCGGCCAGAATCCCAGTCCGCGGACCGAATCGCAGACGCGACCATGACCCTTTCTCGGCTCATCGAGACACTCCCCGGACGTTTCGTGGCCCACCCCGGTTCCTGCCCGGCAGAAACCTCGGCCCTGCTCATCCTGTTCGGCGCCGGAATTCTGCTGTATCGAAGAGTCATCGGATGGAAAATCCCGATTGCCGGCCTTCTATCATCGGTTCTGCTGTTCTGGGCCTTCGGAGGAACGGACGGCGCTTTTTCCGGGGATCCGCTCCTCTTTCTCCCGAACGGCGCATTTCTATTCATGCTGTTTTTCATGGCCACGGACCCCGTCACATCCCCGGTCCGACCGATCGACCGATGGCTTTTCGGCGCCGGATTCGGAAGCCTCACGGTCCTGCTCCGTCTTTGGGGCCCCTGGCCGGAAGGCGCCGGAATCGCGCTCCTGTTTATAAACGCCATCCACGCCCTCCTGTCCCGCCGGAAACCGACCCGGCCGCGTTCGAATCCGGACCACTCCCGGGGGATGCCATGAAACGCGGTAAAAATCAGAACCGTGAAATGCCCTTCCTCGACCATCTCGAGGAACTCCGGTGGCGCATTCTCAAGTCCCTGGCCGCGGTTGTGGCCGCGGCCGTTACCGCGTTCCCTCTGAGCGGCCTCATTCTGGACATCCTGACGCTTCCGAACGACCGGCTTTCCGATCCGGCGCGCCTGATCTTTCTCAAGCCGGCCGGCATGCTCATGCTCCGCATGGAAATCGCCGTTGTCGCGGGGTTGACCGCCGCCCTTCCCGTGGTCCTGTACCAGATCTGGCAGTTCATCGCGCCCGGCCTGCTCCCGCGCGAACGCAGGCTGTTTCCGCCCCTGCTGTTCAGCGCCGTGCTGTGCTTTACCGCGGGGGCCGCGTTCGCCTACGGCGTGATGATTCCGGCCATTCTGCCCTTTCTGTACGGCATGGGCACGGATTCCATCGAAGCCGTGATCAATGTCAACGAATACGCGTCCTTTCTCATGCGGCTGATCCTGCTGACGGGACTGGTTTTCGAATTGCCTGTGGCCGCCTTTTTTCTGGCACGCATCGGCCTGGTCACGCCGGCCCTGCTCAGGCGCATCCGCAAGTACAGCATTGTCGTGATTTTCGTTCTGTCGGCCGTGGTCACGCCCACGCCCGATCCCCTCAACCAGATTCTGCTCGCCGTTCCCCTGCTCATTCTCTACGAAATCAGCATCCTCGTGGCCGCCGTGGCCTACCGCCGCAGGCTGTCGGGTGATCCCGAAAACTCCGACGCCAAAAGCGGCACGGCGTCCGGCCGCCCGGAGTCGAAGTCAGGACACAAGCCGCGCAGCAGCCGCGGGCCCCGATCGAATCAAAGAAAACCACCCGCGGGTTCATGACCATCCGCGTGACGTTTCTTCTCACCCATCCGATCTCATCACAAAACCAACACGGAAGGACACGGAACATCACGGAAAGAGCTGGTGGAGAGGGTAATGGATTGATTCCCAATCATGCGGACTTCCTTCTCAAACCCGGCTGAAATGAGTGAATCACTCCATTCCACTCTCTTCTTCCGTGTCCTTCCGTGTCTGTTTCCGTGGTGTTCTTGCATCCCGCCGCTTGTGACGATCCGACAGGGTCCAAAATCGGATGCATCCCCATAAAAAAAGCCCCGGCCGCAGGGCCGGGGCTTTTCATCTCGAAGGAAGAATCGCTTAGAGCGTGCCGAGATAGCGCATGGCTTTCGGCGCGTATTCGCTCTGGGGATACTGGCTGACGAGTTCCTGGAACTGGGTGCGGGCGGTGCCGCTGTCGCCCAGCTTCAGATAACACAGACCGCTCATGATGAGCGCGTCGTCCAGTTTGTAGGAGGAGGAATACGAGAGCACGGTTTTGAACGCGCTGAGCGCGGACCGGTAATCGCCCATGGCGTTGTAGCACTCGCCGATCCAGTAGTGACAGTTGCTGGCCAGCGCGTGTCTCGGATTGGAGGCGGCCAGCGCCTGGAAGCGGGAAATGGCGTCCCGGTAATTGCGCCTGTGGAACTGATTCAGGGCGGCCTCGTAACCTGACTTGAATTCGCCTTCTCCGAGCGCCGGACCGGCCGCTCTGCCCGCGGGAACCCCGGCGCCGACCCTGGCCTGAAGCTCGTCGATCTGCCTGGACCGCTGGTCCATTTCCGTTTTCAGGCGGTCCACCTTGGCCATGAGCTGGCCGATGTCCGTGTCCGGATATCCGGACGATCCGCTCCGCTCCGATGCGGCGTAACTGTCTTCCGTGTCGTCCCCGAAAAGATCGGCCAGATCCTGGTCTTCGGACTCGTCGAATCCTGAAGCCGCGCTCTGCTCCGGCTGGAACAGAAGGGAGAGCGCGTCATCGTCGCTCGAACCCCGGCCGGTGTCCTCCCTGAAAAGGTCGTCCAGCGTCGCGAGTTCCTGTTCGCCCATGGGGTATTCGATTTCGTCTTCCTTGCGGAAGGAACGCGAAGGCGGCTTCATGGAGAAGGCCAGGCCGGCTTTCGCTGTCCAGAATTTGGGCTTCTCATCCCCTTCGGCGGTGAATGTATAGCGGTAATCTCCGGAGACCACGAATGAAGTTTTCTCATTCATCGCGAACTGGAGCCCCGCGCCGATCACGAAAGCGCCGTCGTAATAGGTATCCGATTTGAAAGTCTGATTGAGCATCTTGACAGTCGACTTCCACCCGAATGCATTCAGCCCCGCGAAGGCCATGGGCGTGATCACGTTGTTCTGGGACGGCTGAAGTATGGCCTTGAGTTCAAAGGTGGGAAAAAAGTCCGTCTTCCAGTTATCCCAGGAAAACGACTGATCCATGGCCGTGCCGTAGCCGGTGCCGGCTGAAACCGCGAATGTCGGAGACAGCTTGTACTTGGCGTACACTTCGACTCCGGGTCCCATGGCGCTGGATTTGAGTCCCTCCACATCGGGATGCATGGCCGTGAGAGAGACGCCGAACTGATCCGGCCGACTCAGCTGCAATCCCTGGGCTGGAAGCGATCCGGACCACGCCGCGACAAGAACGGCGAGCGACGCATACACGATGATTCTCTTCATGAAATGACCTCCCAAAGGCTGAATAACCAATTCCGTGACTATGCTTCCTCTTCGGATGTTGCAAAGATTTTGCCAACAACTGCAAAGAAAATCAGACCATATGTTAATTTATTTATTCTCAATAAATTGGCCAATGTCCGTCGTGTCGTACCTATCCCACTTTCAATAACAAACCGGCCGGAAATTTTTCATTTGTGAAGGAATGTTAAAATTTATCGGTTTAATCCTTTAAAGTCAAGCTTTTTCACCAAAATACCAGGATTTCAAAATCCTCTTTGAACCAAGAGGTTTTTTATGTATTTTATTATTTTCATTGGTAATCAAAGGAACGCTGTTCCCATGCAGGATACCGCATTGCCTTCCATCGAACTGCTCCACGGTTCCCATGACGAACCCGCGGTTTTCACGGCCGCGGGCTTCATCCGGCACCGTCTCGGCAGCACGCCGGGGCCTGCCGGCCGTTTGCCGCGATATTGCCTGATGGGATTCGAAGCGGCCCATTACCAGCGGCTCAGAAGGAGATTTCCGTCCTGTTCCACGCTCAGCTTGCGGCCCGGCAATCCCTATCTTCTGTTCGCCTTCGAGGGAGTCCCCATGGCCTACATCGACTGCGGCGTCGGCGCGCCCGCGTCCGCCATGGTCCTCGAGGAGACCTGCGAACTGGGGGCCGAAGTCTGCCTGTTCACGGGTTCCTGCGGCGGCCTGTCGGACGGCATTCTGCACCGCGATCTTATTCTGCCGCTTCGCGCCGTACGCGACGAGGGAACGTCCTTCCATTACGAGCCGCCGTCCCGCTATTCCCTGCCGGATGCGGAACTGTGCGACACGCTCCGCGATTCATTATCCGTCCGGGGTCTGCGTTTCCGCGAGACTTCGGTCTGGACCACGGACGCCCCCTACCGCGAGACCGCGGGAAAGATCCGGCGCCTCCTGGCGGACGGATGCGAAGCCGTGGACATGGAAAGCGCGGCCCTGTTCGCGGTCGCGAAATTCAGGGGCTGCAGGATCGCCGGCCTGCTGTCCGCCCGGGACTCGCTGGCCGGCGGCGCATGGCGGCCTTCCCTGCCGCGGCGTCCGGAGTCGGGCCTGTCCATGGACGCCGTTCTGGAGGCCGGATTGCGGGCGCTCCGGGCGTGGCATCACCGTCGATCCGAAAAGGAACCTGCAAGGAGGTCCTCATGAGTCTCGGCCGTCCGACCATCCGCCTGATTCTCGGGCTCGCGATTTTCGCATACCGGCCCCTGTCCGCCGCGGAATGGCGGGCCGAAGCCCTGGTCTGCAATTATGATTTCAAGGAGGGCTGGGTGACGGCTCCGGCCGCCGGACTCGCGGTCGGATGGAAATGGCTGGGCATCGGCGCGGACGCCTCGGTGGGGGCCTATACGCCGGCCGACCTGCCGGGCGACTACCGGAATTTCACCCGGATTTCCCTTATTCCGATGCTGCGTCTCCCGGTCGGCCGGTTCTTCCTGCAGTCCGGATGCGGATTCACAGCGGCGTACGAGCGCAGACAGATGTGGACCGGAGGGGAATCCTACCGGTTTGAATCCTCGGAACTCTTCCACGGCGAATTCCGGGGCGAAGCCGGCTTCTCCTTCCCCTTCCTCGATGCACATTCGCTGATTCTCAAAGGCGGAGTCTCCAGCCGCGGTAAAAACGCGCGTTTCTTCTATGCCGGCATGGGACTCGGCCTGCGTCCGTCCCGGCCCCGCCGGCCGTTGGCTGAGGACGCGCCTTCGCTGTCCGGTGACCGCATGTCTCAGGCCGGCCGGTCCGGCGTCCGGTCAGCCGTGGTCGTGGGAGGAACCGATGACGTGTCCATGCGCTTCAACACCATGATCGAATCCGCCCTCATCCGCAATGGAATCGATGTCATCAGTTGGGACAAGCTGAAAATGTCGGTGGATGACCGCCTGCGATCCGAAGCGAAAGCCGCGAATCCGAAAGCCTTCATCAACCGCCTTTTCACGGATTCTCTCTCAGTTTCCCAACTGGCTTTCCATGCCGCTTCCATTCAGCCGCTCGACGCGGTCATTGAGACCGGCGTCCAGTACGCCATCCGGACCTACGGTGAGGAGCCCGTCATCCATTCCTCCCGAATACGCCTCATCGCGCCGGAGACAGGCGCGGTCGTCTGGAGCGCCTCTTTCGACTCGCCGGATCCTTCCTTCGATCGCCACGCGGAAACCGTGATCCGCGGCCTGATGAACGCGCTTCTCCGAATTCGCAATGCAGGGCCCTGACCGCTTTCACCCGGTATTCCGGGGAACGCAACGGGAAGGGATCGGACGCATTGAAAAAGCCCGGGCAGACAGCCCGGGCTTTTGTTTTCCGTATGACGCGGATCGCTAAAGACGCTGCGATTGGTACAGGGCGTAAAGCCTCTGTACGGCCGGCACATACCCGCGTGTTTCAGTGTAGAGATACTTGTCATCACGGCCATTGGCGAGCCATACCGCGGCCTGCTTCTCGCCGCCATTGTATGCGGCCAGGGCGCCGTCAAGCCCGTAACGCGTGATCAGCGTGGACATCAGCCGGGTTCCGATTCTCAGATTGTAAATGGGGTTGAACAGCACATTTTCGGCGGAATCCCATGCAATGCCCTCGTATCCGGCGAGAAAATAGCCTGTCACGGGCATGATCTGCATCAGACCCATGGCATTGGCCTTGGACACCACGGTCGGACTCCAAGTGCCCGCGCTCTCATGCGTGATCATGGCGCAGATCAGCTCGGTGTTGAGATTCGGATATTTCTGGGACAGCTCATAGATTTCATTGGCGATATCGTACGATTCAATGGCGGACAGATTCTTGTTGTGGAGGTCGATGATCTTCATGACTTTCTGAATTTCATACTGCCGGACACTGTCGATGTTCATGGCTGAACGGAGATTGATCACGTCCTGGCTCAGTTTTTCCATGCGGGCATGTGAAATCCGGTAATTGATATAACTGCCGGAAACGACAATGACGGCCAGTAATACCATGCCCAGGCTCAAGGGATCGGGTCTTCGACCCGACATCTCCTTATCTCCTTTTTTTACAGTAGTTTTTGAGCTTTTATTTTTCTTTAAAAGACCCATGAACATCCTCCTGCTTCTGATATTATGGCATTTGATTCAAAACAGATTAGCGGTACACCCCCCCAAAAAAACGGCATGATTAATATTTGCAATAATCATGCCGTCACTTAATGATATGTGAATACTGGGGTTGTATTTATTTATGCCGTTTCATATCTTTCCTCTCCGGCCATCCCATACGCGGTATAAAAATGAGTCCCAGTATTGTGGGAATCAGCACATTGAGCACGAAAAGCAGAAGCGAGGCATTGAAAGCCGTCGCCTGTTCCACGTTAAAACGGGTGAAAAAATAGACGGAAGCGCCTTCCCGGATTCCGAGATCTCCGATGGAAACGGGCAGTATGGTTTTAACCAGAATCACCGATGTGGTTGCGGTAAGCGCCGTGGTCCAGGGCACGGGCTGGAATGCGAACGCCAGCAGGCAGAACTGGAGAATGTACACCGCGTACAGCAGTGACGCCAGTCCGGCCTGCAGCAGGGCGTCCGGCCGGCTGAAACGGTCGATGCAGGAAATGATGCGTTTGAGCTTCTCCCGCGCGGGCATGAGCATGGAGAGATAATACAGAAATGATCGGATCCATTCGGGATGGAGAATCACGGTCAGGGAAAGGGCCATGAAAACAACGGCGCCGAAAAACAGCGGCCAGACCAGAAACGGGGCGTACCCGTACTGGTAGGACAGCAGAAGGACGAGCCCCCAGAATCCGGCGGCCGCGACCGGGAAGAATGCGTACAGCTTGTCGATGACGATCAATCCCACCGCCTGCAGCCGGTCCTCATGCTTCAGGAACAGCGTGCGGCCGATTTCGCCGATGCGGCCGGGAGTGACGAATCCGGCCACCATGCCTCCGAAGAGCGACGCGACTGAATCGGAAACAGGCGTATGCGGATTGATGAGCCGGAGCAGGAGATGCCAGCGGATCCACTGCAGGAGGAGGTTCGGAACGAGCAGAATCGCGGCCGCGGCCAGGCAGTCGGGCCGTGCGGGATTGCGGAGCGCACCGAGGATCTCCCGGACATGCACGGCGCGGATCAGGATCAGCATGGCCACGGCCGTGACGGACAGCTTCAGCAGCAGAAAAAACCGGCTTTGTCGCGTCGGAAATTTCAAAACACATTTCCCGGAGAAAGAATTGGATTATCTGAAGGCGGCCTTTCCCCCGCTCCGGAACATGCCGATCCGGCGCGACGAAATCCCCTGCGGGAGAAACGGCAGCGCCCGGTCAGGCTGAACGTTCAGAGCCTGCCCGGACGGATCGCCGATTGTGGACGCCGTTTCAGTGCGACTTTTCCAGCCGGATCCCACCGCCGGAGGTGCGCAGAATCATTTGCGGACCGCCGCCGTTGATCCGGGCCGACAGCCGGTGGGGATCGATCTCTCCCGACACCGTGACCGGGAAGTCGGTCGAAACCCGTCCCCCGCTGGTGCGTGCGTCGATGTCTGCCTTCAGACCTTCGGGCGCGGCCACGGTGATGCCGCCGCCGGAGGTCTCAAAAAAGCAGTCGGCCGTCGGGTTCTTCGTGAGAACCGCGTGTATGGATCCGCCCGAAGTTTTCGCGGTTACGTCCCCTGAAACCGACTCCAGCGTGATGGATCCGCCCGAGGTCCGTACGCGTACGTTCCCTTCCGTGCGGCCCACGCGGATGCCGCCGCCCGAAGTCTGCACATCTACGTCTCCGCTGCAGTCCCCCACGGTGACGGACCCTCCCGATGTCCTGCCGTTCACGGTTCCGCGGATGCTGCCGAATTCAAGGCCTCCGCCTGAGGTCTTCGCGTCCACGCGTCCCTGCAGATCGCCGACCGTTATCGAGCCGCCGGAGGTGCGCAATTCCGCGTCGAACACGGTCGGAACCAGAATCCGGATGCGGACATTCGGATGCTTTTCACTTGAAAACCAGGATCTTCCGTTCCCCCGACCGTAATCCGAACGCACCGTCACGGTGCCGCCGGAATGGCTGAACTCCAGGCCGAAATCTTCGATAAACCGTTTGATGCGGGACCGGCTCCAGCCTTCCCTGCTGAATTCCGCGTCAATACGCACTTCATTCCCCGGATGGGAAATCAGTTCGACCCGTCCCATGTCCACGTCCACGACCAGCCGTCCGCCCGGCTCCGCGGGGAACGACCGCGTCACGGTTTCTTCCGCACTGAAGGCCATGGACACGGCCAGTACAGCGGCCGCGGCGACGGCCGTCCGGATCCGTTTTCCCGTTCCTGAATGTCTCATCCCGCTCTCCTTGATTGTCTTGTGAGATGACGTGTCTCTCAATGTTACGTAAGAACGGGGAAAAAGTTGGCACTCGGCGAAGAACGGGCCGCTGTTTTGCAGACGGCCCGGCCTGCCTCCGGAGCGATATTTATATCCCGAGAATGCCGTCGATTTCCGACAGTTCGCTCTCTCCGAAGGTCCGATTCTCAGTCGCTTTCAGATTGGATTCAAGCTGTTCCACCCGGCTCGCGCCGATCAGTGCGGACGTGACCACCGGCTGGCGGAGCACCCACGCGATGGCCATCTGGGCCAGGGTCTGGCCGCGCCTCTGTGCCATGGCCTCCAGGGCGCGGATCGTCTCCTGGCGTTCCGGAGTGATTTCCGATTTCTGAAGAAATCCATGCGGCTTTGCGGCGCGCGAATCGGCCGGAACGCCAGTCCGGTACCGATCGGTCAGGAGTCCCTGGGCCAGGGGGGAAAAGGCGATACCGCCGATGCCGCCGGCCTCCAGCGCTCCGAAAAGACCGGATTCCGGCTCACGGACGAACATGGAATACTTCATCTGATGAATGAGCAGGGGAACGCCTTCGAATCGCAGGAGAGCCGCGATGGTCTCGGTCGGGCCGGGCGGGTAATTCGATATGCCTGCGTACAGGGCCTTTCCGGATCGTACGGCCTGGATGAGGGCGGAGGCGGTTTCCGCCAAAGGCGTTTCCGGATCGTAACGGTGGGAATAGTAAATGTCGACGTACTCCAGACCCAGTCGCCGGAGACTCTGGTCCAGGCTGGCGAGCAGGGTTTTGCGCGAACCCCATTCTCCGCAGGGACCGGGCCACATGCGGTATCCCGCCTTCGTGGAAATGATCAACTCGTCGCGGTGCGAAGCCAGGTCGGCTTTCAGAATGCGGCCGAAGTTCGTCTCAGCCGATCCGGGAGGCGGGCCGTAGTTATTGGCCAGGTCGAAATGCGTCACGCCCAGATCAAAGGCGCGGAGCACGATCCGCCGTCCGTCCGCGGCCCTGTCCACGCCGCCGAAGTTGTGCCACAATCCGAGAGAAACCGGCGGCAGTTTCAACCCGCTGCGGCCGCAGGTCCGGTAAACCGTTTTTTCATAGCGGCCGGGATCGGGCCGAAACACCCTCCGGCCGGCCGGCGCAGGACGCCGGCCGGCTGAGGTCCGTTTCTTCTGTTCCGCGGATTTTCCGCTGTTCATTTCCCCTCGATTTCATCGGCCAGGCCGGACGCATCGTACAGTTTCCGCAGGGCCTCGATGATATAAGCCGAGTGCACGGCCACGGTCCGGTTCTTCGCGTCGTCGTACACGAAACGGCCGACCAGGCTCTCGATGTTCCCGTCGAAGACCAGCCCGACCAGTTCTCCGGAACGGTTCAGAACCGGGGATCCGGAATTGCCGCCGATGATGTCGCATGTCGAGACGAAATTCACGGGCGTGGCCAGGTTCAGGCTGTCGAGACGATCCCAGAAGCGGGCGGGCGGCTCGAAATCGCCCTTGCGGTCAAAGCTGAGCGCGCGGTCATACAGCCCGTACAGCGTCGTTTTACAGGGCGCGAGCGTGCCGTTCATCGGATATCCGCGGACAGCGCCGTAGGAAAGACGCAGCGTGAAAGTCGCGTCCGGATACTGATCCTTGCCGTAAGCCGCGAACACGGCCTGGGCGATCTGTTCCGTTCCCGCGGACATGACGCTCTCGACGTTTTTCTTACGCCATTGAATGCCTTCCCGCACGGTCGGCTCGAGTTTGCGGGCCAGGACGACAAGGGGATCCCGGCAGGTGTCCACCGCCGCGCGGCCCCCTTCGATGAGCCGTTTGCGCATCTCCACGGATTCCAGACCTGTCCCGCGGATCAGATCAGCCGCCGCCGCTTCCGGCGTCCGGCCGTTCAGGACAAGTTTCAGAAACGGATCATCGGGTCCGAGTTCCTCCAGGGACAGCTTCAGACATCCTGCCAGATTTGCCTCTTCGAGGTCCTTGTACACCGGCGCAGGAGAGAAGAGATGGAATTTCAATTCCTCCAGCTGGGAGGCATGGTATCCGTCCAGACGCTCGGATTCGGGCTTCACGGTCTCGGCAGTGTAAAAAGCAATCTGATTCGCGGTACTGTACAGGCGGGATCCGATGACCCGCCTGTAGAAGTTGTGCCGCGCCCTTTCCCTCTGCCTGGCGACTGCTTTCTCGATGTTTTTCCAGGCGCCGGAATACGCCTTCTTCCACTCCGGTTTGGAGGCGACGGTTTTCCGGAGCGCGTCCTCCTCCGTCTTTTTCTTGACGAACAGGGACGGGTCCAGCAGTCCCAGGTACTCCCCGGAAAGCGCCTTTTTCGAGTTTTCGAGGCCGAACAGCTGAATCAGCCCGCGGCGGTGCTGTTCCGGTCCGGCTTTCATGTATTCGTGCAGGATGTCAATGCGGCGGCCGATGTACTTGAGGATCATGGGATACTGCAGGTCGCGCTGATACTCGAGCTGGGCCAGGGTGTAGAGTCGGTCGGTCGAGCCCGGATGCCCGGACACGAATACCAGATCCTCCTCGCCCGCGCCGGCCGCGTTCCATTTCAGCCAGGCTTCGGGCCGAACGGGCTGTCCGTTTTCGTAAACGCGGAAAAAGGCCATGTCCAAGTCGTAACGGGGAAAGGTGAAATTGTCCGAGTCCCCGCCGTAATACGCCGCCATGCGCTCCGGCGCCATGACCAGTCGGATGTCGGTGTATTTCTTATAACGGTAGAGCCAGTATTCGCCGCCGTGGTACAGCCGGACCACTTCGGGCTTCAAACCGGTTTTTTCCTGACACTCGTTTTCAATGGCCGCGATTTCAGCCTCCCGGGCTCTCAGCGCCTGTTCGGCGTTCATCTTGTCCGAAACGGCGGACCGGACGCGCGCGGTGACATCCTCCATGGAGACCAGCACATTGACCTCGAGGTCCGGGCAGGGCGATTCGTCCTCCGGTTTCGCGGCGTAGAAGCCGACGGACACGAAATCCTTCTCCGCTGTGGACATTTTCTGGAGCTGTCCGACCGCGACGTGGTGATTGGTCAGCACGAGCCCGTTCGGGCTCACGAAGGATCCAGACCCGCCGTCCATGAACCGCACGCTGGCCAGGCGCACGTGGTCGAGCCATTCCTGTCCGGCGTCAAAACCGTATTTCTCCCTGAGCGGCTTGAGCGGGGGATTGTCGAAGGTCCACATGCCCTCGTCCGCGGCGCAGGGCAGAAAGAGGATCAGAAAGGCCGGCACCGCGAAATACCGGAATTTACCCAAGATGGTTTTCATGGCACACCTCTCATTAAGTTGACTGTCCGTTCTTCCATCCGCCGCGGGACCCCGGGCGGACCGGTGGTTTTGTTCCGGGCCGTAGCGGCCCGTTTCCGTTCAGCCGGATGGGCCGGCTTCACGCGCGATGATTTCCGCGATTGCCTCGAAATCCGATTCGTCATTGACGTCGAACCATCGGATCCGGCTGTCCGGTTTGAACCAGGTCATCTGCCGTTTCGCGAACTGACGGGTGCGCTTCTTGATCTCCTCAATCGCATCCTCCAGCGTCAGGCGGCCCTGAAGATGGGCCGTCAGCTCCCTGTACCCGAGCGCGTCCATTGCGGGATCCGCCGCAGTCAGGCCGGAAGCCAGGAGTCCGCGGACCTCTTCGAGAAAACCGGCCTGCATCATCCGATCAACGCGGTCATCGATGCGCCGATGAAGATCCTCACGCGGCCAGCGGACTCCGTACCACAGCGTCTTGAAATCAGCGGCCCGGGTTTCCTCCCGCTGCATCCGGGACATCGGCCTTCCGGACAGTTCCGCCACTTCGAGGGCGCGGACGATGCGCTTGAGGTCGTTCGGATGAATTTTTTCCGCCGCTTCCGGATCGGAGGTGCGAAGACGGTCGTGAAGCGCGGCTGTCCCGGATTCGGCCGCCTCGCGGTTCAGCCGGCTCCGCAGGCCGTGATCCCGGAATCCGCCGCCGAACAGCCCGTCCACGAGCGCACGAAGATAAAGACCCGACCCGCCGACCGCCACGGGCAGGCGGTCTCTGGACAGGATATCGGACACCGCGGCCCGGCCCGTTTCCGCGAAAATCCCCGCGTTGAAAACCTCGGACGGATCCGCGATATCGATGCAGTGATGCGGCACGAGGCGCCTGGCGTCCGGACCCGGCTTGGCGGTCCCGATGTCCATCCTTCTGTAGATCTGGCGCGAGTCCGCGGAAACGATCTCCGCCGGAACCCGCCGTGCCACCATCAGAGACAGCCCGGTTTTACCCGCGGCCGTGGGTCCGGCGATGACCGTGACGGCCGGTTGACGGAGGCCGGCCCGGGTCATTGCGGATTCCGGCCGAACCGCCGGTCGATCTCCTGAATGGTCAGGTTCACGACCACCGGCCGGCCGTGCGGGCAGAAATAGGGGTTTTCAGCCGCGAACAGCCGGTCGACCAGCGACTCCATCTCGACGGCGCTCAGCTTCTCCCCCGCTTTCACCGCGGATTTGCAGGAATACGCCTTGGCGATGCACTCGTACAGCGGCTCCCCGGATGACGCTTCCTCCCGGTACTGGGAGATCAACTCCGCGAGCAGGGACTTTTCGTCTCCGCCGCGCACCTCGACTGGAACGGATTCGATCACCACCGTGTTCCTTCCGAATTCCCGTATTCCGAAACCGATGCGCTGGAGTGCGGGCAGAATCTCGGTCAGCGCCAGATAGTCGTCCGGGGAAAGTTCAACCGTGCTCGGAAAGAGCATCTGCTGCGAAAGCCCCCCGCGCTCGGCCATGGATTTCATCGCCTGCTCGTAGAGAATCCGTTCGTGGGCGACGTGCTGGTCGATGAGAATCAACCCGCTGTGGATGCGGGACAGAATGTACCGGTTCTGTATCTGCCAGAAGGCGGGCTCCTCGGTCCGGCCGGGTTTCTCGCCGTCAGAGGCAGAGCCGGGAGCCGGCGTCTGCACCTGCACGGCCAGGGAGAGCTGACCGTAGTCGGGCGGAGCGGACGACCGCCGTCCGGCCGGCGTGATGCCGCGGGGTCCGGTGACCAGGCGCAGCTCAGCCGCGGATTCGGGCGACTTCAGCGCCTCGTCCACCCAATGCCGGACCTGGTCGTGCAGAAAACGATCGTCCGCGAACCGGACCTCGATTTTCGTCGGGTGGACGTTCGCGTCGAATCGTGACGGGTCCATTTCCAGGAAAAGGATGAAAAAGGGAAACTCCTGGTGCGAAAGCCGCGTCCCGTACGCGGAGGATACGGCATGCAGCAGGTTGCGGCTCTGAAAAAACCGCCGGTTGATGAAGAAAAACTGATCGTCCCGGGTCCGGCCTCCCATGCCCGGCTTATGCACGAAACCCTCCAGGCCGAGCCCGGGCGACTGGCCGCGCACCGGGACGAGGCGCGCCGCCTTCTCCTCTCCCAGCATGCGCCGCACCCGGTCACGCAGGGATTCCGGAGGCGCGTCAAGCACCTTGTCTCCCTCGATGAAGAGGGAGAACCCGGTCGCCGGGTGCGAGAGCGCGAGACGGCGAACGGACGTCACCGCGTGGCGCAGTTCCGCGGGCGGGCTTTTCAGGAATTTCCGACGGGCGGGGACAAAGGCGAAGAGATCCTTGACAATGACCGACGTTCCGGTTGGCGCTCCCGCCTTGAGGACGTCCCGGATCTCGCCGTTTTCGAGCACCACCTGTGTGGCCTCCGCGTCCTTTTCCCGCCGCGTGATGATTTCCATGCGCGAGACGGACCCGATGCTGGCCAGGGCCTCACCCCGGAAGCCCAGAGTGCGGATGTCCTCCAGATCCTCCGCCCTGGCGATTTTACTGGTGGCGTGCCGCCGGGTGCAGGCCATGGCATCCGCCTCGCTCATGCCTTCACCGTCATCCGTGACCTGGATGCGCTCCAGGCCCCCGCCCTTGAGAACGACGGTCACGGACGAAGCGCCCGCGTCCAGCGCGTTTTCCACCAGTTCCTTGACCACGGATGCGGGACGCTCCACCACTTCCCCGGCGGCGATGCGCTTCATGACCTGTTCGGGAAGGATGTGGATTTTACCGTTCATCGGACCTTTCGCCTGACTTTTCAGCGCGCATTCGGACCGGCCCGCGGTCCGGATGCGGGGCCGGGCTCACACCCGGAACAGGAGCGGAAACGGCCGCCAGAATGGCCTTCGCGAATCCGGGATCGCGGACGCCGAGAATCCGGCAATTCGGCTTGCCTACGGAATCGCCGAGCGTGCGCCGGCCCTTGAATACCATGAGCGGAATGGCGTGGCGTTCCGCAAGCGCCTGCATTTTATTCCGGGTGTCATCGCCCGCTTCCCGGCAGAGTACGAGCAGACGGATCCGGTTTCGTGCGGTTTCTATTTCAACGGCCTCGACTCCGAACGCGCATCCTCCTGATCGAACCGCGAAGCCGATGAGGGCCTCAGCGGATCCGGACCTCCGTTTTTTAAGGTGTTCCGCAGCCGCCAGATACACCGCGGCCGCGTCCGGCCGTTTGAGGTGCCGGCCGATCAGGCCGGCTTCGCGCGATCCGGAGAGGCAATGGGCTTCAGCGCACAGATACGCCCCCCGGCCGTCTTTGTCCTGGTCCGGATCGAACTCAATCACACCGTACGGTCTGCGGACAATGCGGAGCAGGTTCCGCTTCGAATCATGTTTCCTGCAGGCCATGCACTGGCGCACCGGACCGTCTGGATTCCGCCTTTTCATCAATCCAATATAAACAAGTCTTTGCAAAGAATCAAGCCGCTTTCCGCAGGAGACGGGGACAAAATCCGCTTGCAATCCGGCGTGATTTTAGCGAAATTGACATGAGGCTGGAGCGGAACTCCGGATGGAACGACCGCCCGTACAGCGCGGGATTTGACAGACAGTCCTCCCGCGACCGCGTCATCCGGACAGTCCTCCGGTCGGTTCGGAGTCCGCCTGAAAGCGGACCGTTCACGCTGACTTCAATCTTCGGAGATTCGCTTGGCTCAGAAGGAATTCGAAAGACTGGTTGAAATCGTATCCACCCTGCGCGGCCCTGAAGGATGCCCCTGGGACCGCGAACAGACGCACTTATCCATGAAACCGTACCTGCTGGAAGAGGCTTACGAGGTGCTCGATTCCATCGATCGGCCGGACGGCGAAGGCCTGGCCGAGGAACTCGGCGATCTTCTCCTGCAGATTGTTTTTCACTCCCGCCTCGCTGAGGAAAAAGGCGGATTCACGATCACCGACGTGATCCGGGGCATCAACGAAAAACTCGTCCGGCGCCATCCCCATGTGTTCGCCGAGGCGGACATCCGGACCGCTGAGGAGCAGACCCGCCACTGGGAGAAGATCAAGAAACAGGAAGGCAAATTCTCCGTGCTGGACGGCGTGCCCAGGACCGCGCCCGCGCTGCTCCGCGCCTACCGGGTCCAGCAGAAAGCCGCGACCGTCGGCTTTGACTGGAAATCCCCGGAACCGGTTCTGGACAAGGTCCGGGAGGAGTTGGCCGAGCTCGAGGCGGAAATGGAATCGGACCGTCAGGACCGCATCACCGAGGAATTCGGGGACTTTCTCTTTTCCATGGTCAACCTGTCCCGTTTCCTGCGCCTCCACCCCGAAGAATGCCTGTCCGCGGCCGTGGATAAATTCACGGACCGGTTCAGACGGATGGAGGCTGTTTTCCGCGAAAAGGGGCTTTCAATGGAAAGCCGCACGCTCGAGGAAATGGACGCGGTCTGGAATGAGGTGAAGCGGTCATGAGTTTGCACGCGGTCCGGAGCGGACAACCGTGAAAATCGGCATGGCCCAATTGAATCCGACGGTCGGGGACATGGAGGGCAACCTGGCCCGGATCGGGGATGCGGCCGAACGCGCGGCCGCGGCCGGCGCGCGGCTGGTTGTTTATTCGGAATTGTGTCTCACCGGTTATCCGCCGAGGGATCTGCTGGAACGGGGCGCCTTTATCGAAGCTTCGGAAAAAGCGCTGGCCGCCTGCCGTGATCTGTCGAGGCGTTTTCCGGACACGGGCCTGCTCATCGGGTCCATCGGCCGATCCCTGAAAAAGACAGGGAAGCCGCTCACCAATTCCGCCTTCCTGATCCGTAACGGCGGCGTCCTCTTCCGGCAGGACAAGACCCTCCTTCCCACGTACGATGTTTTCGACGAGAGCCGGTATTTCGAACCGTCCGAAGAATCGGATGTCTTTCATATGGACGGGGAAACGCTCGGCATCACGATATGCGAGGATGCCTGGTGCGATGCGGCTTTACCCGGCGGCAGGCCCTATCCGCTGGATCCGGTTCGGCGGCTCGCCGGAAAAGGCGCCACGCTGCTCATCAACCTGTCGGCTTCGCCCTTCTATGTCGGCAAGGAAACCGCGCGTTGGGAGCTGGCCCGGGGACACGCCACGCGGCACCGGCTTCCCTTCATTCTGGTCAACCAGGTCGGCGGCAACGACGAGCTCATTTTCGACGGCCGCAGCCTGGCCCTATCCCGGGACGGTGAACTCGCGGCCGGGCTGGCCGGCTTCACCGAGGATCTGGCCGTGGTGGATTCAGCGAGGGCCGGCCGCTCCGGAAATTTCGCGCCTCCGGATTCCGTCTCCTCCATGCACGACGCCCTGATTCTCGGCATCCGCGATTACCTCAACAAATGCGGCTTCCGGAAGGCGGTTCTCGGCCTGTCGGGCGGCATCGATTCCGCGCTGGTGTGCAGTCTGGCCGCCGAGGCGCTCGGGCCGGAAAACGTTCTCGGCATCGCCATGCCGTCCGATTATTCCTCTCCGGACAGCGAGGAGGACGCGCGACGGCTCGCAGCCGGTCTCGGAGTGGCATACCGGGTGATTCCCATCTCCGGTCTGGTCCGCGCGTATCAGGACGCCCTTTCGGAACCGTTCCGCGGCACGCCGTCCGGCGCGGCCGAGGAGAACATTCAGGCACGGATACGCGGTAATCTGCTCATGGCATTCTCCAACAAGTTCGGGTATCTCACCCTGTCCACGGGCAACAAGAGCGAATTGTCCGTCGGATACTGCACATTGTACGGCGACATGAGCGGCGGTCTTTCCGTCATCGCGGATGTCCCCAAGACCCGGGTGTACCGGCTCGCGGAATACGTGAACCGGAAGCGGGAGATCATCCCGCGCCGCTGTTTCACGCGGCCCCCGTCCGCCGAACTCCGGCCCGGCCAGCAGGACCAGGACACGCTTCCGCCGTACGAGACGCTGGACGCGATTCTGCATCATGTGCTCGAAGAAGGCCTTTCCGGTGCGGAGATCGAATCAAGAGGCTTCGCGCCGCAGACGGTCCAATGGGTCATGACCGCGATTACTGCGAGCGAATTCAAGAGGCGGCAGGCCGCGCCCGGCCTCAAACTCTTCCCCAAGGCCTTCGGATCGGGCCGGCGCATGCCCATTGCGATGAAGGGCATTTATTAGTTCAAGGGACGGGATCCGCACGACCGAACCGGTTCCCGGCGTTCCCTGCGGGTTCCGGTGACGGACGCCGGTTTGCCCGCGCATACCGGGGGCAGGCGCACCGTCGCGGTCATTCGGGAGCTGGCCCGGTCAGGCGGGGCGCGGTCACGGGCCTGGCATAACAGTAGAGGCATGCGCCTGGACAGGGAACATACCAACCGATGTCCCAGCTCTCCGTGCAACCGCAGGCGGGCCGCTGTCCGGCCGCTTTTTTCACGGATGCCGGCTCCTGGCGCGGATGCAGTTCGGACATGAGACCGCCGTCGATGCAGGCGGAAACCGGAAGCCAGGGCACACAGCAGCCGCTCAGGTTCAATCCCAGTTTCCGGGTGATTTCGGACAGGCGCCCCGTTTCCTCTTCCTTCTCCGCGTCGGACGGCTCCTCGGCCCGGATGCCGAGCCGCTCCAGCCTGGACGACACTTTCGCGTACGACTGCATCCAGCTGACCGTCAGTCTTTCGACTCCGGCCCGTGCGGCCTCTTCCGCCACCCTTTCGAAATGATGGAGATTGCTGTACCGTTCGCCGGCCGGAAGACGCAGGTGCACGATCGGATCAAAACGGATCGTCAGCCTGCGGCCTGTTCCGAGCCGGCCGGCCAGTTCCGGTATCAACCGGAGCACGTCGTCCGCCCTCGGAATGCCGGGTTCGAGAAAACTGCCGCCCATGCCGGTGACGGTGAGATGCAGAAAAACCTGCTCGTATCGCCCGAGGCACCGGGCCAGATCACGGTTTTTCAGAATGGGCCCGGGCCGCTTGGACCAGAGAACCACGGTGTGCACGCGTTCCGGAGGACACCGGGACTCCAGCAGCCGGACCAGCCGTTCCGGGAAG
>JAFGAX010000118.1 GCA_016933415.1 bacterium | reverse complement strand
CACGATCATCTTCAGGTCGTCGGTCATCTGCGAGGGCCGGTCGGCCGCGTCCTTGAGAAGGTGCGCGTACATCAGCACCACGCCGAGCGGGTTGTTGACCTCGTGCGCGATACCGGCGGCCAGCTGACCCATGCTCGCCATCTTTTCGGACTGGATGAGCGCCTCGCGGGTCTCGTCCAGCCGCCGGTTGGAGACATTCAGCTCGCGGATGGTGCTGTGCAGCTGCTCGATGGAGTAGGGCAGGCACATCTCCTCCTCGGCGTGGCCGCGGATGATGGCGGCGGCATGCTCGCGGCAGGTGTCGTACCCGCACGCGCCGCAGTTCAGCTCGTCCTCCCTGCGGAACTTCCCGATCGTCGCGAGCACCTCCCGGATCTTCTCTTCGGGCGGCGGGGGCACGCGCTGGTCGAACGGGATGAAGCGGCGGCTCAGGTTGATGTCTGCGAACCGGTCCATGGCGTCCTGCCAGGCGGCTTTATCGCGGCGGCCGATGATGTCGCGGGCATAGCGGCTGATCAGGCTGCGGCGCCGGAACGGGGGCGCCTCGGTCGTCATGCCGGGTCCCATGATGCATCCGTCACAGCAGAGCACGTCGAGAAAACGGGCCTCCACGTCCCCGGTCGAGAATTCCATCACCGCGTCGATGAAGATGGCCTTCCCGTTGGCGGACACGACCTTGCCGTCGACCAGGTCCTCTTCGATGCCGGCGGCCTCGAGGAGTCCGCGGCCGACCGGGAAGAGAGATCCCTTGCCCGCGTGGGGCGGGTTGAAGTCGCGCGGCGTGACGCCGCCGGGGGTGACGCCGTGGCGCTCGAACATGCCCCGGAGCTCCGAGAAGGTCAGCACTTCGTCCACTTCGCCGTCGACCTCCTCGCTCTCGGCTTCGATCTTCTTCGAAATGCAGGGGCCGATGAAGATGATGCGGAGATCCGGCCCATGCATCGCATGCAGAACCCTCGCCGTGGCGATCATGGGGGAGACCACGGGCGACAGGTCGTCCAGGAGCTCGGGGTGGTACCGCTTGACATAGCCGAAAACGGCCGGGCAGGCGGTGGAAATATACCGTTTCCCGCCGGGCGCGTCCAGAAGCTCGCGCATGCGGCGCGCCACCAGGTCGGCCCCGAACCCGACCTCGTGGACGAAGGAGAATCCGAGCGCGCGGATCATGCCGACGAGGCGGGTATGGGCCGTGTCCGGAAATTCCGCCGCGAAGCTGGGCGCGACAATGGCCGCGACGAGGTCGTCCGATTCGAGCAGGCGCTCGATCTCGGGGATGTTGTTCCGGACCCGCTTGGCGTTCTGGCTGCAGACGCGCACGCAGTTGCCGCACCCGATGCAGCTGTCGGAAATGACCTGGGCCTGGCCTCCGGCGATCCGGATCGCCTTGGCGGGGCACTCCCGCACGCAG
The DNA here is from genome assembly GCA_016933415.1 of bacterium. Lineage (GTDB taxonomy): Bacteria > Zhuqueibacterota > QNDG01 > QNDG01 > DTFT01 > JAFGAX01. Next base: position 35,301 of record JAFGAX010000118.1, on the reverse strand, counting down.
GTGTAGCAGACCCGGCACCGGTCGTAGATCGTGCTGACGAGCGGTTCTGTTTTTCTCAGCGGCAAATCCGTTCACCCTTCCCCCGGGCCGGCCGGATTCGGACGCGCGGCCGGCGGCGGGTCATTGCAGGACGTCCCGCTCGTGGTAATGCGTGTGCAGCAGGCGGTGGCTTTTCCCGCCGAGGGGCTCGCCCAGGAATTCCTTGTACAGCCGGACGATGGAGGGGTTCCCGTGCGAGGTCCGGATGCGGGCCGTCTCGTCGATCTCGTACAGGGCCTTCATCCGGGCCCGGACGGCCGCCAGATTGGCGCTCAGCGGCTGGCCGCCGCCCGCGATGCATCCGCCGGGGCAGGTCATGACCTCGATGAAGTGCAGGTCGTTCCGGCCGGCCTTGATCTCCTCGAGAATCCTGCGCGCGTTGCCCAGGCCGGAGACCACGGCGAACCCCATGCGGATGCCGCCGACCTCGAGGTGCACCTGCTTGATCCCGTCCAGCCCGCGGAGTTCCTGGATTTTGGGACGGTCGATTTCCTTCCCGGTCAGGAAGAAATGCGCGGTCCGAATGGCGGCCTCCATCACGCCGCCAGACACGCCGAAGAGCTTGCCCGCGCTGCTGCGTTCGCCGAAGGGCGAGTCGTTGGGCTCGGGCTCCAGGGACTTCAGGTCGAGTCCGCGCATGCGGATCACGCGGGACAGTTCGCGGGTGGTCAGCACGGCGTCCACGTCCGCGATCATCTCGGAACGCTCGCATTCGAATTTCTTGGCGGTGCAGGGCATGACGGACACGCTGAAGATGTCTTCGGGCGATATGCCTTCTCGTTCGGCGAAAGCGCTCTTGATCAGCGCGCCCATCATCTGCTGGGGACTCTTGCAGGTGGAGAGGTTCTCCCGGAACTCCGGATAGAACTGCTCCACGAACTTGATCCATCCCGGTGAACAGCTGGTGAACATGGGCAGGCGGCCGCCCGTTCGTACGCGCTGGATGAATTCCGCGGCCTCCTCCATGATGGTCACGTCGGCGGAGAACGAGGTGTCGAAGACGCGGTCGAATCCGAGCCTGCGGAACGCGGCGGCCATGATGCCCATTACGTCCGCGCCGGGCTTGAGGCCGAATTCCTCGCCGAGCGTGACCGATACGGCCGGCGCGTGCTGGACCACCACGAGTTTTTTCGGATTCTGAATGGCGCTGATGACGCGCTTCAGGCCGCTCTGCTCCCGCAGGGCCCCGGTCGGGCACACGACGACGCACTGGCCGCAGTTGATGCAGCTCGAAACGTTCATGCCCTCGTCGAAGGCGGGCCCCACGACCGTCCTGCTGCCCCGGCCGATGAAGTCGATGGCCGACACGCCCTGCACTTCCTCGCAGACGCGGACGCACTTGCCGCAGAGAATGCACTTGTCCGGGTCGCGCTCGATGGCCGGGCTCGAGATGTCCATCTTGTGCGTGGACTTGGCGCCCTGAAACCGGCGCTGGCGCACGCCCAGCTCCCGGGCCAGGTCCTGCAGGTCGCATTCCCCGTTCCGAACGCAGTACAGGCAGTCGTCCGGATGGTTGGCGAGCAGCAGCTCCACGATGGTCTTGCGCGCGCGGATCGCCTTGGGTGAATGCGTCCGGATCTTCATGCCCTCCCGGACGGGGTACGCGCAGGAGGGCATCAGACCGGGCACGCCTTCGATCTCGACCACGCACATGCGGCAGGCCCCGCTGGGGAAGAGCCCCTCCAGGTGGCAGAGCGTGGGCACCTTGATGCCCTCGCGCTTGAGGGCTGTGAGGAGGGTTTCGCCTTCGTTGGCCTGGATCGTCCGGTTGTTGACTTCGATCTGTATCACGCAAGGCTCCTTTATTGGCAATAGAACACGGATTGAACGGATGAAGCGGATTCGCACGGATTTAGAGGAATAGGGTAATTCACTCCTTCTTATTCACATGTTATCCTGTCCGGTCCCCGGATCACTCGTCCATATGGAACACGGATTGAACGGATGAGGCGGATTTGCACGGATCTGTGATATTATGGTAATTCAATCCTTACCGTTTGCATCATTTTTCCGCTCAATCCCCAAGTTTTCTCATTCACTATGTCGGCTTCAATCCTGTCAGCATCGATTCGTCTTGTTTACTCCAGCCTTGAATCAATGAATTACACTAATTCACCTGCTCTATCCGTGGTAATCCTTAAAATCCGTTCAATCCGTGTTCCATTTCTTTCGCGTTCCATCTTTTCATTGCGCGGAAACCGCGCCGAACCTGCAGACGGTGACGCAGTTCCCGCACCCGACGCACTTGTCCGGGATGATGTAGTGCGGCGCCTTGGGATTGCCCAGGATGGCTTCGGCCGGGCAGTTTTTCGCGCACAGCGTGCATCCCGTGCATTTGTCCTTTTCGATCGTATACTGCAGCAGCTCCGTGCACGCGCCGGCCGGACAGCGGCGTTCATAGATGTGGGCTTCGTATTCGTCCTTGAACCAGCGCAGGGTCGAGAGCACGGGGTTCGGCGCGGACCGGCCGAGCCCGCACAGGCTCGTGTCGCGGATGACGCCGGCGAGCCGGTTCAGGTACAGGACGCCCTGGAAACGCTCGAGCGCGTCGTTCTCCGTCTCGTTCCGCCGGCTCCGTGTGATCCGCTGGAGGATTTCCAGCATCCGGCGCGTGCCCTCGCGGCAGGGGATGCACTTGCCGCAGCTTTCCCGCTGGATGAAGTCCATGAAGAACTTGGCGAGGTCGACCATGCAGGTGTCCTCGTCCATGACCACCAGGCCGCCCGAGCCCATCATGGCGCCGACCCGGATCAGCGATTCGTAGTCGATGGCGATGTCCAGGTTCTCCTCGGAAATGCACCCGCCCGAGGGCCCTCCGATCTGCACGGCCTTGAACTTTTTCCCGTTCGGGATTCCGCCGCCGATGTCCTCGACGATGCGGCGGAGCGTGACTCCCATGGCGACCTCGACGAGCCCGGTCCGCGAGATCTTGCCGGAGAGGGCGAAGACCTTGGTGCCTTTGCTGGACTCCGTGCCCACGGACGCGAACGCCTCGGGGCCGAGGGTGAGGACGTCCGGCACGTTGGCCAGGGTTTCGACGTTGTTGATCACCGTGGGCTTGCCGAACAGGCCGCTGGTTGTGGGAAAGGGCGGACGGGGACGGGGCATGCCGCGCTTGCCCTCGATGGAGTGGATGAGCGCCGTCTCCTCGCCGCACACAAAGGCGCCGGCGCCCTTCTTGATGAGCACGTCGAGTTTGAACCCGCTGTCCAGAACGTTGGCGCCGAGGAGTCCAAAGCGTCTCGACTCGGCGATGGCATGTTCCAGCCGCCGGATCGCCAGGGGATATTCGGCGCGGATGTAGACATAGGCCTTCGTGGCGCCGATGGCATAGGACGCGATCGACAGGCCCTCGAGGAGCCGGTACGGGTCGCCCTCGATCACGGCCCGGTCCATGAAGGCGCCCGGATCGCCCTCGTCCGCGTTGCAGATGAAGTACTTCCGGTCCGAGGCCTGGTCCAGCGCCAGCTGCCATTTCATGCCCGTGGAGAAGCCGCCGCCGCCCCGTCCGCGGAGACCGCTCTTCCGGACGAGGTCGCAGACTTCGCGCGGCGTATGGTCGTGCAGGGCCGCGGCGAAGGCGCGGTATCCGCCCGAGGCGACGTATGCTTCGAGGCTCGACGGATCGAGCACGCCGCAATTGGCCAGCACGCGGCGTGTCTGGAGAGCGAAAAAGGGGTGTTCGTCGATATAGGGAACGCCTTCCCACGGCTGAAGCGAAGCGTGCCGGTGCTGACCGATTCGTTTTTCGGACGGAATCCGGCCCTCGAACACGCCGGACAGAATGGCTTCGATCCTGTCTTCCGTGACCTTTCCGAACGACAGCCGGCAGCGGCCGGGCATCTGGACGTCGACGATGGGCTCCTCGACGCACAGGCCGATGCAGCCCACTTCCACCACGTCGGCCTTCCGGTTGCCGGACGCGAGCCACTGCCGGATGCGGGCGAGCGTTTTCCCCGCGCCCGCGCCCAGCCCGCAGGTCCCGGTGCCGATGGTGATGACGGGGATGTCGAGGCCGTTCCGCGAGGCGGCCGCCGAACGTCCGCTCCGGAACGCCGCGCAGGCGGTGTCGTCATGGCAGGCCCTGCCGTCCTGCAGGCAGGCGATGAGATCGGGGCACGGCTTCGCGGCTTCGTGGGTGCAGCGGTCGCAGCATTTCCAGGGCTCAGTGTGCGGCATGACTCTTCTCTTCCCCGCGACGGATATCGCGCAGCAGTTTGCGGGTCGCGTCCGGCGTCATGTTCGCGTGAAACTCCCCGTTGATCGAAATGACGGGCGCCAGGCCGCAGGCGCCGATGCAGGCCACGACTTCGAGGCTGAAAAGGCCGTCCCGGGTGGTGGCGCCGGGCTCGATCTTGAGCTCGCGTTTCAGCGCATCGAGCACCTTGGCCGATCCCTTCACGTGGCAGGCCGTGCCCCGGCAGACCTGAATATGGTGCTTTCCGTTCGGCAGAAAACGGAACTGGTTGTAGAAGGTGGCCACGCCGTAGATCTTGCTCGCGGGGAGCCGCAGATGGCGGCCGATGCGGGCCACGGCATCGCGGGACAGAAAGCCCTCGCTCTCCTGGATTTCCTGGAGCAGGGGAATCAGCTGGTCCCGGTTCGCGTTTTTGTATTTTTCGAGAATGGTCTCGACCGCTGGGCTCATCCGGTTTCCTTTCGTTGTCCGGTTCTCGGGCCGGAAAAGTAGACCACTTTTTCAACAGCCATGATCATGTCCCGGTTTTCGACGTACACGTCCGGCGGAACGATCAGGCGCGTGGGGGCGTAGTTCAGTATGCCGCGGACGCCGCCCGCGACGAAGGCGTCCGTCACGGACTGGGCCGCTCCGGAGGGCACGCACAGGATGCCGGTGCGGATGCCCCGGGCGAGAATGATTTCGGACAGCCGGTCAACGGGATAACACCGGCATCCGTGTATGACGCGGTCCGTCTTTTCCGGGTCCGTGTCGAATGCGGCCGTGATTTCCAGGAGAGACGACCTCCCCTGAAAGTAGGCGAGAATGGCACGGCCGATGGAGCCGATGCCCGCGAGTGCGATTTCACGTTTTTCCGCCGGATCCACGAGCGCGCTGATGCTCTGAATCAGTTTGGCTATGTCGTAACCGCGCGCCGGAGAGCCGGTGTAACCGACCTGCATCAGATCGCGGCGGACCTGGGCGGGCGTGAAACCGGCCATGCGACCGAGCTGATGTGAATAAATGCCTGATTCGCTTTCATGGTTTGCCTGTAAAAGCAATCCCCTGTAGAGAATCAGACGTTCAATTGTTTTTTCTGAAATTAAACTCATTCCGTTTTCTTGCCTATTGTTACTCTGATAACATTGTGAAAATTTTCACAGCAAATATAGATAAATGGGATAGAAAAAGCAAGTGAATTTTCATTCATATAGTAAATATTTCGATTCCGGCTTTTTGACGGATCCGATCCTTTTTTATAATTGCAGGGATATGGGAACAATCATGTATCCATCCTCCATTTATATATAGCCGCTTCTCCGGTCAATCCCTGTTCATCTCAAATCGGTTCGGCCCGGTCGTGCTGCCGCACGGTTTCCGCACCGTCGGACCGATGATGCGTTTCCCCCGCTGGACAAAGGAATTCTCCGGTTGGGGAATGGGCGGCGCTCCGCCGTTCGATAAGGCCGAATGCCGGGTTTCCGCATGATCCAAAACCGGCGACCCGGGGAAACCATTTCGGCTTCCGCAATCGGTTCTGGAGACGTTGCGATTCCAGTCATTCGACGATCGGGGAACCGGCAACAGCGGATGGTTAAGATATCGCGGCTGAAAACACGGAAATCCCCATCGTTCCGTGGACGACCGGGAACCGTTCAATCGGGCGTTCGGAAGTTTTGTCATGCTGGTTCCGGTTTTTCCGGATGATCGGAGACCAGGCTTCCGGACGCTCCGGCGAGTCTGATTCCCCGTCCCGCGAAGCGGGCGGCATCCATCTATGACGATAACAGTGGTACTCCGCAGCGCGCGACGGTGTCCGTCATTTTACTGGACTTTCTTTTATTAATAACGTAAATTAATCGAGTGATGTTGATTGCAATCTAAAAGGTTCCGGAGGACCAACATGCCCAAACGCATTCTGCTGATCGATGACGACCAGGATTTTGTGAGTATGAACCGGATGGCGCTTGAAAAGGCCGGATATCAGGTCCTGACCGCATATGACGGAAAGGAAGGTCTGGAGAAAGCGGTCCGCGAGAAGCCCGACTGCATCGTGCTGGACGTGATGATGACCGAGGAGACCGAGGGTTTCCACACCGCCAAGGCGATACGGGAACATGAAGCCCTCGGCCGGACGCCGATTCTCATGCTGACCTCGATCCGTGAGGCCATGGATCTGCCTTTCAAGTACGAACCGGACGAACAGTTTCTTCCGGTGACGGAATTCGTCGAGAAGCCCCTGCCGCCCGCCGAGCTGGTTGCCAAGGTGGCCCGGCTGACGGAAAAGAAGTAGGACCGACCAAACCAGTGGAGGAAATGAGAGATGAGAACCGGACGTTTCGCGCTGATTCTCGCCCTGGTGCCGGCTTTCCTCTTCAGCCAGGCCGCCAAGGAGAAAGGGAAGGTCTTCACCGTCAAACTGCGGCCGAGCCATCAATCTTCCCAGTTCGGACTGGCGGGGAACCGGCTTCAGCCGTATGCCGGCCTGGACTATCTTTCGGCCTCGTTCACGGCGGACATGGGCCTGCTCATGTGGGCCGAGAATCCCTCGACGCTCGAACTCGTCAAGGCCGTCAAAATCGGTGCGGTCGTGGACGGTTCGGTTTCATTCTGGATGCCCCATGCCGGGGTGAAGTATTATCTGGCGGACGGCGAGTCGCGGCCGTACGTGTTCGGAGGCGTGTACAAGAACTTCTCCTCGATCGACGCCGCGCTTGACCTGAAACTCCAGGGGTATGACGAGAACGGGGAGGAAGCAGGCGATCCGATGTCGTCCGACATGGACCTGCTGGAGGACGATCTGAAGGAATTCGTCGAGAGCCTGCTCAACCACTGGGGCGTGCAGGCCGGGTTCGGAGTGGAGTGGCGCGTCAACAGGCATTTCGGCATCGGCGGGGAATACGGGGTCAAACTGAATTTCAATTCGGCCGAACAGAAATTCAATGACTCCAGCGCGCTCGAACTGATCGGTCTTCTCCTCGGCGATACCGAAACGGGCCTGGAGACCGACGGGCTGTTCGGGGCGGAACGAACGGACCTCGACCTGAAACTCTCCGGCAAGCATGTCACGAGCCAGGCGTCGGTGGTGTTTAACTTTTATTTTTAATCTATTCGGACATTTTACAGTTCTTTGTACAGCCGGCTCTCGTTGGGGCCGGCTTTTTTAAATCGGTTCCGTGTTTCGGGTTCCGGGTTCCGAGTTGTAGGTCCGATATGCCCGGCGCCCTGGCGCCGGGCTATCGGACAACGACCTATCCGAATGCAAATGTCCGAAAGGCCCGAGAGAGGATGCGGGCCTTAAATATTTAAAAAAAATAAAATAACCTGGTCCCGCTACTCGGGGCCATTTCGGACCTACTAACTTTTTATAACCTTAATGACGGGCGGATTGTTATAAGTCCGCATTCCCGACTCGGAACTCGGAACCCGGAACTCAGAACCCGGAACCGGTTTTTATGTCCAAATGTTTACAAGATTATACTTGACATTCCCGGAAAATCAGTTTACTTTATCCCGCCTGACGTTAACGTTAACGCAAAATCGGGTCCCGGGAGGCTGTCGAACGCCCCATGGTCACCATCCGTGAAATCGCTCAAAAGGCCGGCGTCTCCATCGGCACCGTGGACCGGGCCCTGCACAACCGGGGCCGCGTATCCAAGGCGACGCAGGAGCGGATTTCCCGGATCATCGCGGAGTGCCGGTACAAGCCCAATGTGTTCGCGAGCCATCTCTCCCTGGCCAAGCAGTACACGTTCGCGGTCCTGACGCCGGAGCCCGAACAGGACGGCCGCTACTGGGAGCTTCCGATGCGGGGCATCCGCAAGGCAGCGGACGAACTGAAACCCTATCCGATCCGCATCTGGCCCGTCCATTACGACAAATACTCGGAAGCGTCCTTTTTCAGGGCAGGGGAGAAGATCCTGAAATCCAGGTCGGAAGTGGACGGCCTCGTCATCGCGCCCGTGCTGTCCGCCGCGTCCGAAACCTTTGTCCGCAGGATCCCCCCGGCCCTGCCGTACGTGTTCATCGACTCCTACGTGCCGGACACGTCCTGCCTGTCCCGCATCGCCCAGAACCCCTACCGGAGCGGCGCGCTCGGCGCACGGCTCATGGACCTGCTCGTTGGCGGTATGGGCACCGTCGCGGTGTGCCGCATGGTCCCGCGCGACTACCACATCGACGACCGGGTCAACGGCTTCACCGAGGCTCTCCGGTTCCGGAAGGATGTGGAAATCGTGTCCTTCGAGGCGGACCGGAAGACGGACGAGGCTGTTTTCTACCATCTGGCGGAGCGCATTCTGGCCGAAAGGCCTTCCTGCAACGGCATTTTCGTGCCCAATTCACTGGGCCATCAGGTGGCGCAGCTGCTCAAGGAGCGGGTGCAGCCGGGCCGCATCCATCTCATCGGGTATGACCTGGTCGAGCCGAACCTTCCGTTCCTGAAAGAGGGCTGGATCCGTTTCCTGATCAGCCAGAGGCCCGATGTGCAGGGGTATCAGGGCATTCAGCTTCTGGTTCAGCATCTCCTGCTGAAGAACCCGGTCCCGGCGGAGATGAATCTTCCCATCGACATCGTGACGGCCGAAAACCTGGACGAGCACGTCGAGACCGGGCCGCAGGAACGATCCGACCGGCCCGCAGACGCGCGCGCCGCGCGTCCATCCGGCCGCAGGGCTGTTCGAAAATAAACCCATCACGTATCACCCCCATCCAACGGGAGGCCGTTATGGCTTATCAGTTGAAGGACCTGCAGTACCAGAAGGCTGCAATCGACCCCAAGAAGATGCTCGAGAACCTGAAGAAGGACCTGAAGATCCGGCCTTCGGTGGGCATCTGGTATTTCACGCCGGGCGGCGGCCGTTTCCACGACCGCTTCGTCAAGGAAGCGTCGATTCCCGAGCGCCTCAAAATGGCCGAGGACCTGGCCAAAATCGGCGTCACCGGCATCGAGGCCCATTATCCGGACGAGGTGAACGAGGACAATCTGCACCTGTATCAGCAGCTCGAGAAGAACGCGGGCATCAAGCTGATCGGCGTTCCCTTCTCCCATTTCTTCCATGCGCGGTTCGAATTCGGCAGTCTGTCGAACCCGGATCCGGCTGTGCGCAAGGTGGCGAAAGACATCGCGGTCAAGGGGCTCCAGCTGGTGCAAGCCGCGGGCGCAGGCGCGGCGATTTCCTGGCCGGGCATGGACGGGTACCGCTACATCCACGGCAAGCCCTATATGCAGATGTGGGACTGGTTCGAGTCCTCCATGGCCGAGGCCCTGGACGAGGTTCCGGGCGTGCGCGTGGCCATCGAGCCCAAGGGCTATGAGCCCGCGCCGAACAACATCTACCGCACGACCGCAGAGGGCGTTCTCGCCTGCCAGCGCATCGAGGCGAAGCTGAAGAACCCGAAGAACGTCGAGCTGCTCAAGAAGGGCATGACCCTCATGGGCCTGAATCCGGAGATCGGGCATGTGAAAATGAGCTTCGAGATGCTGCCCGCGGCCTACGCCATGTGCATGATGGAAGGCCGGCTGGCGCACACCCACTGGAACAGCCAGCCCGACGGCAATTACGACCAGGACAACAACGTCGGCATGGTCAATTTCCCGGAAACCGAGGCCCTGCTGTACACGCTGTGGGCGCACGGGTACGATGAGTATTTCGGCATCGACATCAACCCCGAGAACATGCCGGTCCAGAAGGCGGTGGAGATCAACGTCAAGGCGATTCAGAAGCTGAAAGAGCGTGTCGCGCGCCTGCCGCACGAGAAGATTCTTGCCTGCCATCTCGATCCCGCCAATCACCGGGGCGAGCTCGAGGAAATCCTCATTCAAAACTGGTAGGAGCGGGCCATGTCCGAATCGCTGTTTGCGGGCCTGGACGTCTCCACCCAGGGCACCAAGCTTGTGGTGATCGACCCCGCCGGCGCCGACGTTGTATACGTCGGCGGGGTGAACTACGACGCCGATCTGCCGCAGTACGGCACCCAGGACGGCGTCATGCGCAACCGGGGGGAGGGCGCTTCCGAGTCCGATCCCCTCATGTGGATCGATGCCGTCCGCCGCGTGTTCGCGGCCGCGAAATCCGCGGGCGTCGACTTCGGCCGGATCCGCTGCGTGTCCGTGAGCGGACAGCAGCACGGCCTCGTGTCGCTCGACGCCGCGGGCGATCTCACCCGGCCGGCCAGCAAGCTGTGGAACGACTTTTCCACGTCGGAGGAGTGCCGCATTCTGACGGAAAGACTCGGCGGCCTGAAGGCCGTGATCCGCGAGACGGGCAACAGCCAGCGGACCGGCTACACCGCGGCCAAGATCTTTCACATGAAACGGCATGAACCGCAGGCGTTCCGGAAAACCGCCACCTTCTTTCTGGTGCATAATTACATCAACTGGGTGCTGACCGGAGGCAAGGACGGCGGCGTGCGCGTCATGGAGCCGGGCGACACTTCGGGCATGGCGCTCTGGAACCCGAAAACCGGGCGCTGGTCCAAAAAGGCGCTTGCGGCGATCGATCCCTCCCTGGCGAAAAGGATTCCGCCGGTGAAGCCTTCGGACGAGAGCATCGGCCGCATCGGCGCCGCGTTCGTGCGCGAGTTCGGGTTCCCGGCGGACTGCCGGATCGACGCGGGCTGCGGCGACAACATGTACGGCGCGGTCGGCACGGGCAATGTCGTGCCGGGCATCGTGACGGTGAGCCTGGGAACGAGCGGCACAGCCTACACGTTCATGAAAACGCCGTACGTGGATCCCACGGGAGAGATCGCCGCGTTCTGCGACAGCACGGGGCATTACCTGCCCCTGCTCTGCGTGTCCAACCTGGCGAACGGGTACAACGAGATCCTCCGTCTGCACGGCATCTCTCACGAGGCCTTCAACACGCTCGTGAAGAAAACGAAGCCGGGCAACGGCGGCCGTCTGCTCCTGCCCTGGTACATGGGCGAGCGCACGCCGGACCTGCCCTGGGCCACGCCGCTGTATTTCGGGTTCGGGCTCGACGATTTCACGCCCGAAATTCTCAGCCGCGCCGTGCTGGAGGGTCACGTTCTCAACCTGTTCGAGGGATTCTGCCGCATGCCGGTGAAGCCGAAGGAAATCCGGCTCACGGGCGGGATGTCCAAGTCCGAGGCCTGGTGCCAGACCATCGCCGACGTGTTCGAGGCGGAGACGGTGCCGGTCGAGGGCGAGGGCGCGGCGCTCGGCGCCGCCCTGCACGCGGCCTGGGTGTGGACGAAGGAGTGCGCGAAGGGCGGCAAATCCGCCAAGCTGGCGGATGTGGTGAAGCCCTTCGTGAGGCTCGACGAGGCCCGGCGGAAGAAGCCCCTGGCGGAGAACGCCGCCGTAACCCTTGCGATGAAAAAGGCCTACTTCGCGCTTTCCGGACGCGTCCGCGGCAAGGGCGGCGAGGATCCGTTCGAGCTGAGAAGCAGAATCACGAGTTCATAGTTCATAGAATACCGGTTCCGGGTTTCGGGTTCCGGGTTCCGAGTTGTTAAAATGTTCCACATTCCGGATTGTAGGTCCGATATGCCGAGTCCCCGAAGGGGACGAGGCTATCGGACATACGCCTGTTACGGAAGTCAATCGGCGATCGGGTATCCTCCCCTCGGAGGATACCCGACTCTTTTTCCGGGCCGGCCGGAGCGGGAACCGGTTTCTCCGGATGACGTAAAACATTCAAATAAACGATCGGACGGGATGTGAAATACAGGCCATTCGGTAATACGGGCTGGAACGTCTCGGCCCTGGGATTCGGGGCCATGCGCCTGCCGGCCACGGCCAGCAAATCGGGCGGACCTGCGGTCGACGAGGCGGAAAGCGTCCGCATGATACGGGCCGCGATAGACGGCGGCGTGAACTATGTGGACACGGCGTATCCCTATCACGGCGGCGTGAGCGAAACCATTGTCGGGAAGGCGCTGGCAGGAGGGTACAGGTCCAGGGTCCGCCTGGCGACCAAGAGTCCGGTGTGGCTGATTCAGAAACCAGGGGATTTCGACCGGTATCTGGATGAACAGCTCAAGCGACTGAACGTGGAGCATGTCGATTATTACCTTCTGCACGCCCTGGACAACGGCCGGTGGGAGAACAGTGTCCTCCGGCACGGCCTCCTGGAAAAGGGCGAGGCGGCTGTCGCGGACGGACGCATCGGCAGCCTGGGCTTTTCCTTTCACGACGGTTTCGATGCCTTCATCCGTATCCTGGACGGCTACGACAAATGGGGAATGTGCCAGATCCAGTACAATTATCTGGACGTCGAAAACCAGGCCGGTACCCGCGGTTTTCTGGAGGCGGTAAAGCGGGGCCTTCCAGTGGTCGTCATGGAACCCCTGCTCGGCGGTCGGCTGGCCCGGCCGCCACTGAAGATCCGGAAGATGATCGAAGCCCATCCCTCGGGCCGGACTCCGGCGGAATGGGCACTGTCCTGGCTGTGGGATCAGAGCGGCGTGTCCACGGTGCTGAGCGGCATGAGCGCCATGTCCGAGATTCGGGACAATCTTGTGTACGCGGGCCGGGCTGAAACGGGGATGCTCGAAGCAGAGGACCGGGAAAGGATCGTGACGATCCGGCGTGCCTACAGGGAATCCGCGCATATTCCGTGCACGAATTGCGGATACTGCATGCCCTGTCCGCACGGCGTCCTGATTCCGGCCAATTTCGGATTATACAATGACATGTTCATGCATGAGAATCCCGGAATGCCCCGTTTCAGCTATACACATTTCTTTCCGGACGCCGGTAAAGCTTCGGTCTGCGTGCAATGCGGCGAATGCCTGGGCAAATGCCCGCAGAAGATCGATATTCCCGGGTGGATGCCGAAGGTGCATGACGGCCTGTCGGGGGATGTGAAAGGATGAACAACGTTCCGGGTTTCGGGTTCCGAGTTCCGGGTTGAAAATCATGGAGCGCTTCTGGATGGAAAACAGTTCTTTAACTCGGAACCCGGAACCCTGAACTCTGAACTCGGAACTCTTCCCGGGACAAATCCAGTAAAAAGAAAAGGATGGATCGGCTAGTAACCGTGGAATCGCCCGCAAAGCCCTGATCAAAAAGAATTTGACTTTTGGAATTCCGGTGGCTATATTAAGTGCTCAATCGGGCGGCCAGAAGCCCGGTCATTCTAGTTCCAGTTTTTCTGGATGATCGGAGATTGGGCTTCTGGCCGCTCCGACGAGTCTGATTTTCCGCCGCTTGCCTTCAACCAGAAGGAATATAATAGCTTGGTCCCGCGAAGCGGGCGGTGTCCATCATCTAAGTTTCCTGTGATACCCCGCTGCTTGCGGCGGGGTCCGTAATTCCCGAAAAGGGAAGATCCGCCACTGGGGAGTCGTCCAACGGTAGGACATGCGGCTCTGGACCGTAGTATCGGGGTTCGAATCCCTGCTCCCCAGCCAAGCGTTGCGCCCGTAGCTCAATTGGATAGAGCATCTGACTTCGGATCAGAGGGTTGTGGGTTCGATTCCCTCCGGGCGTACGGCTGAAAGAAAAGTTCAAAGTTCAAGGTTTAAAGTTCAAAGTAAGATCAGAGAATTTATCAAGTCCTGTTTTTTCTTTGAACTTTGAACCTTGAACTGTAAAGAAATGGCGCGTTCGTCCAGAGGCCTAGGACGCCGGCCTCTCACGTCGGCAACACGGGTTCGAATCCCGTACGCGCTACTCAAAAAAGTTCAAGGTTCAAAGTTCAAGGTTCAAAGTTGGGAAGAATGAATACTTGTAGCTTCTTTTCCTTTGAACTTTTAACTTTGAACTTTGAACTGATTCACGCGCCCGTAGCTCAATTGGATAGAGCGTCTGACTACGGATCAGAAGGTTGTGGGTTCGATTCCCTCCGGGCGTACGTTAAAAAAGTTCAAGGTTCGAAGTTCATGGTTCAAAGTTGCTTTCGTATGAGGGACCAGTGATGTTCTTGACTTTGAACTTTGAACCTTGAACTTTGAACTCGAGAAAGATACGGCAGATTCCGACAGCGTTTGGATGCGCTGGGCGATCCGGGAGGCGGAAAAGGCCTTCGAGGCCGGCGAGGTTCCGGTCGGCGCGGTGATCGTGTGCGAGAACCGGATCATCGGACGGGCGCACAACCAGACCGAAACCCTGCGGGACCCGACGGCGCATGCCGAGATGATCGCGATCTCGGCCGCGGCCAACACGCTCGGATCCTGGCGGCTCGAGGGATGCACGCTGTATGTCACACTGGAGCCGTGCGCGATGTGCGCGGGCGCCGTGGTTCTGTCGCGCATCCGGCGCGTGGTGTTCGGCGCCTTCGATTCCAAGGCCGGGGCGTGCGGTTCGCTCCGCAACCTGGTGCAGGACGCGAGACTCAACCATCGGGTCGATCTGACTTCCGGCATACTCGACGCGGAGGTCTCGGCCCTGATGAAAGCGTTCTTTCAAAATCTGCGCGACGTCAAGCGAAGCCGCAGACAGGCCGGCGGGAAAGAGAGTTAGTCCGTCCCGCGCGGATGGCATGCCCATCCGTCCGGTTCGAATTCCGGAGAGGTGCGAGAGTGGTTGAATCGGACGGTCTCGAAAACCGTTGTCCCTATAAACGGGACCGTGGGTTCGAATCCCACCCTCTCCGCATGATCAGTTCATAGTTTAAAGTTCATAGTTCATAGTCAGAGAATAAGGCGTACGGCGACTGACGGGGGTGTCATTCCCGAATGCTTCTGTCGGGAATCCGGGGAGGCGGGGACCGTTCGAATAGGGTTGGATAATTCAGCAGTCCCGGAGAGGTGTCCGAGCGGTTGAAGGAGCACGCTTGGAAAGCGTGTGTAGCCAAAACTACCGTGGGTTCGAATCCCACCCTCTCCGCATAATCAGTTTATAGTTCAAAGTTCATAGTTCATAGTGAAATGAGAGATCTCCGCGGCCTTCACCGCATGTCATTCCAGGCAAAGCCGGACCAAGCAATAATGTTTACACATTATTGAAGGCCCGTGATCTTTAAGCGGGAATCCAGGGGTGGGGCCCGGGGTTGCGGTTCAGTCGCGAACATGGGGCAGTAGCTCAGCTGGGAGAGCGGTACGTTCGCAACGTACAGGCCGGCGGTTCGATCCCGCTCTGCTCCACATCCAAGAGGCTTTGCTGGACGGGGACCCGGCGTCGCCCGTTGACCTGCAATCCGCTCAAGCAGGGTTGATCCCCCTTCCAGAGGTTGCAGGAAACCCACTCCCTGATGGCGCGCCGGCGTTGATGGTCCGAGCTCCGCGCAATGGGAGGCCGCCGAACCCCGTCAGGACCGGAAGGTAGCAGCGGTAAGCGGTTTGAACATGTGCCGCGGAACCGCTTGGCCGGAGCCGGCCGCCACTGGGGATTGGCGCTTCAGGAATCGAAGGCGGGCGCGCAGCCTCTTTCATCTCACCCGAAAGCGTGATCCCATGGGATACCTCGTTCTCGCACGAAAATGGCGGCCGCAGACATGGGACGAACTGGTGGCCCAGCAGCATGTCACCGCCACGCTCCGCAACGCCATCCGCCAGAAACGCATCGCGCACGCCTACCTTCTGACCGGTCCGCGCGGCGTCGGCAAGACCAGCGCGGCCCGCATCCTGGCCAAATCCCTCAATTGCGAAAAGGGTCCGACTCCGGATCCCTGCAACGCCTGTTCCAGCTGTCTCGAAGTGACCGCCGGACGCGCCATGGATGTCGTGGAGATCGACGGCGCCTCGAACCGGAATATCGACGACATCAGGAACCTCCGCGAAACCGTCCGATACGCCCCGACGCGGGGGGCCTACAAGGTTTACATCATCGACGAAGTGCACATGCTCACCAACGAGTCCTTCAACGCTCTGCTCAAGACGCTGGAGGAACCCCCTGAGCATGTCGTGTTTCTGTTCGCCACGACGGAGCCGCACAAGGTTCCGGCCACCATCCTCTCCCGGTGCCAGCGCTTCGATTTCCACCGGGTGGGGGTCGTGGACACCGCCGCCCTCCTCAAGAAGATCTGCGCGGGCGAGGGCATCGACATCGAGGAAGAGGCCGTGCACCTGATCGCGCGCAAGGCCGACGGGAGCCTGCGTGACAGCCAGTCCATTCTCGATCAGATGGTATCGTTCTGCGAGGGCCGCATCGGCGTCGACGACGTGGTGCGGGCGCTCGGCCTGATCGACCAGCAGTGCTATTTCGACCTGACGGACCGCATCGCGGCCCGCGACGCCGATGGCGCGCTCGCTGTGGTCGACCGCCTCGTCGAATCGGGCGCCGGCATCGAGGAATTTCTGGACGGCCTGGCCGGACACTTCCGCAATCTGCTCGTTGCGGCCGCCACGGGGCGGACGTCGTCTATCGAGCTGTCGGACGCGGCGCGGGAGAAGACCGGGGAGCAGGCCCGGTCGATCCGCGAAGAGGAACTCCTGCGCATGCACCATGTCGTGTCCGAAACCGTCCAGCAGCTCCGGTTCAGCGCCGATCCGCGCATCCCGCTCGAGCTGGCGGTCGTGAAGATGGCGCGGCTCGACCGCTCCGCGTCGATCGACGAACTGCTCGCAGGGCTCGCGGAGATAAAAAAAAAGCCCGCTGAAGCCGTGAAGACGGAAGCGGCGCGGTCCGCGTCCCCGTCCCCGGAACCCGCGGGCAGGGTCTCCGGGAGTCCGATGGCGGTCCGCGCGGCCCCGCTCAGGGCCGCAGCCGTTCATCGGTCAGCCGCCGCGGTCCCGCAGCCTGTCCGGAGGCCCGAAGCCCCGGCAGCTCCTGAAGCCGCGGCGTCTGCCGGGCCCGAGCCACCGGCCCCGGCCGCTCCGGCGGGAACCGGGCCGGCCGTTTCTTTCGAGAACGTCAAGGCGCGGTGGGACGACCTGCTGACCCTGGTCAAGGAAAAGAAGATCACGGTAGGCGCTTTTCTGGCCCAGGGCGCGCCGCTCCGGGTCCGGGAGGGTGTGCTCGAGATCGGATTCGCGCTCTGCAACGGTTTTCATGTGGACTCGATCAACCGGTCCCTGCCGATCATCCAGGAGGCGCTCCGCGAGACGTTCGGACGGGACGTGCCCTTCCGGTGCGTGAAGGGCGATTTTCCCGAAGTGCGCCGGCTCAGCGAAAAGGAGCAGAAAGCGCAGAAGCTGGACGAGCTGAAGGGCGCGGGCGGCGTGATCGGAAGCCTGATCGAAGTCTTCGGCGCGGAACCGGAATCTTGACCCCTCACAGGAGTCTTTGAATGGCCAAACCCAACATGGCGGATCTTTTCAGGCAAGCGCAGAAACTCCAGGACGATCTCGCCCGGGCGCAGGACGCGATCGGGGAGATGACGGCGGAAGGAACGGCCGGCGGCGGTATTGTATCCGTGACCGTGAACGGAAAGCAGAAAGTCCTTTCCGTGAAGATAGACCCCGAGGTGTTCGAATCGAAGGACGCGGAAATGCTGGAGGATCTCGTCGCCGCGGCCGCGAACCAGGCAATCGAACGGTCCCAGGAAATGGCCAAGGAGGAACTCGGCAAGGTCGGCGGCGGCATGCTCGGGATGATACCGGGCGGCATGAAACTGCCCGGGTTGGGGTTTTAGGCGGTACGTGAAATACCCGTCCGAGACACTGGCCAGGCTCATCGAGGCCTTCACACGGCTTCCCGGCATCGGCGAGAAATCCGCCCAGCGGATCGCGCTTTACCTGCTCCGCGACGGCCGGGCCGACGTGGAACCCCTGTCCCGGGCCATTCTCGCGCTCAAGGAGAAAGTCGGCCGCTGTTCGGTCTGCTTCAACCTTGCGGAGGAGGACCCCTGCGGGATCTGTTCGGATCCCCAGCGCGACCATGGCGTCGTCTGTGTGGTGGAGGACCTGAAGGATCTCCTGGCCATTGAACGGGCGGGCGGATACCGGGGCCTGTACCACATCCTGGGCGGCGTGCTGTCGCCGCTGGACGGCGTCGGCGAGGACGATCTGCGGATTCGGGAGCTTCTCGGCCGCATCGGTCCCGGTCTGCGGGAAATCATCGTGGCGACCAATCCCACCATGGAGGGGGAGATGACGGCGGGACACCTGCTGCCCCTGCTCAAGGCGAAGGGGGTCCGGGTCACCCGCATCGCGCGCGGCATCCCCTTCGGCGGCGCTCTCGAGTTCAACGACGCGGTCACCGTGGCCAAGGCGATGGACGGCCGCGTGGAAATGGAGTAGACCCCGCCGCGACGGCACGGAGCCCGGCCGCGGACACGGGAGGCGGGGCGCATCCGCCCGCCGGGCCGGTCACCGGAATTTATTGAACGAATCACGCAAGCGTGAAGCCATGAATCTGCCGAACCAACTTTCCATCCTGCGCATTCTGCTCACGCCGATCTTCGTGTCGCTGCTCTTCGTGGAGCACCTGCCGTTCAAGATCGCCGCGTTCGTCGTGTTCATCGTGGCCACGCTCACGGACTACTATGACGGATACGCGGCCCGTAAATACAACATCATCACCGTGACGGGCCAGTTCCTGGACCCGCTCGCCGACAAAATTCTGGTCTCCTCGAGCCTCATCAGCTTCAACGTTCTGGGCTATGTGCCGACCTGGATGGTGCTGGTCATCGTGATCCGGGATTTTGTCATCACCGGATTCCGTTCCTACGCCATTCTCAAGGGGAAGCCCATCGTCACGCACCGACTGGCCAAGGCCAAGACCTACCTGCAGATGGTGGTCCTGTACGGGGTTTTTCTCTATCATCTGGCGGCTTGGCCGGAGCCGGCGGTACGGTTCGAATCTTTTCTTATCCGGATTCAGGAGTGGAACGTACTGTACAACCTCCTGCTCGGGGTCACGGCGCTGACCGTTGTCACGGGCGGCCTGTATCTCGTCGAGAATCGTTCTCACATCAAGTCCATCGCGCGCAACATCATCCGCATTTTTCTCCCATCGGATGGCTGAGACTTCCCGCTTCATGCGCCGCATCGGCCGTCTCGCGGCCACCACCTTCGGGACCGGACTGTCGCCCGTCGCGCCCGGAACGGCCGGCAGTCTCGTCGCGGCCGGAGCCCTGGCCCTGGCCGGCCGATTCCGGCCGCTACCGACGTGTTCCGCCTGGCTGGCCGCGGCTCTCGTTCTTATTTTCTTCGCAGGCAAATGGGCGTCGGACGTCGTGGAGGCTGAGGAGGTGGGGGCCGGCCGGCGGAAGGACCCGTCCATGGTCAACATCGACGAGTTCTTCGGCATGGGCGTGTCCGCGCTCTTCTGGCCGCACGGCGCGTCCATCGCCTGGCTGATTCCCGCGTTTCTGCTGTTCCGGCTCTTCGACATCGCGAAGCCGTTCCCCGCGAACCGCAGTCAGTCCCTGCCCGGAGGATGGGGCATCATGACGGATGACCTGATCGCGGGCATCTATGCGAATATCACGATTCAGATTATAATAAGAATAATATAATAATTGTAGGTCCGATATGCCTCGCGCATTCGCGCGAGGCTATCGGACAAATAGATCGAAGTGATTGATCGTTCGCCAGGTATTGTCCGAGAGCCACTCCAATAGGTCGCGGGTCATTTCGGGCCTACAGGGTTAAATGGAAAACTGAAAAGCATCCATTATTTTTGTATTGAATGATTCCATTCGAAATGCCCGTCACCGCTGAAATCATAACCATCGGTTCCGAGATCCTGACCGGCCTGACGGTGAACACCAACGCGGCGTTCATCGGCGAGCGCCTGACGTCCGTCGGTGTGGACGTCCGCGCCGTGGCGGCGGTGGACGATAACGAATCCGATATACGGAAAGCCGTGGATACCGCCCTGGAGCGCGCCGGTCTGGTCGTCTGCACGGGCGGGCTCGGCCCCACAAAGGACGACGTGACCAAAAAGGCCGTGGCCGCCTGCTTCGGCCGGAGGCTCGTCCTCCTCCCGGAGGCCATGGAGCGTATCGAGGCGGCTTTCCGCGCCATGGGCCGCGACATGGCGCCGGCCAACCGTCTGCAGGCCCTGATCCCCGAAGGCGCGGAGCCGGTCCCGAATCGGGTCGGACAGGCGCCGGGGTTCATTCTGTCCCGCGGCGGCCGCGAACTCATCGTCCTCCCCGGGGTTCCATCCGAGATGCGGGCCATGATGGACGAGACCGTTGTCCCCAGACTGAAGGCCGCTGCCGGGACTGCGTCGGCCGTGCTCGCGCTCCGCACTTCCGGCCTTCCGGAATCCGACGTCGGCCGCAAACTCGAGGATTTCCCCTCCCTGTTTCCGGATGTGCGTGTGGGATTCTATCCGGACAGCACCGGCGTCACGGTGCGCCTGATGACATTCGGGTCCTCGGCCGAAGCGTGCGAAAACAGGGTCCGGCGGGCCGGAGAGACCGCGGCCGACCGGCTCGGCCGCGCGGTGTACGGGACGGGAAGCGATTCGCTGGAATCGGTGATCAGACGCGTGCTCACGGAAAGCGGCCGGACCCTGGCAGTGGCGGAGTCTTGCACCGGCGGGCTGATCAGCCACCGGATCACCAATGTCCCGGGCAGTTCCGCTTATTTTCTCCGCGGCATTGTGGCCTATCACAACGACGCCAAGACCGGCCTGCTGGGCGTGCCTAAAAGCCTGGTGGAGAAGCACGGCGCGGTGAGCGCGGAATGCGCGGCAGCCATGGCCGAGGGCGTCCGTTCTTCGGCTGGGACGGATTTCGGTCTCTCCGCGACCGGCATCGCGGGCCCTTCGGGCGGCAGCGCGGAAAAACCGGTGGGGCTTGTGTTCATCGGCTGCGCGGATGCTTCCGGCACGGTGACGGAAAAGCACCGGTTTCTCCGCGACCGGCTGTGGAACAAGGAGCGGTCCGCGACAGCGGCCCTGGACCTGCTTCGCCGCCGCCTGAGGGGTTTTATTTAAATGCGGATGGCGGACAGGTTCTCTTCGCGATGACCGGCTCTTTTAGCCCGGGCCGGGGATTTGGGCTTGCTTTTAACCCTTAAATTGATAAATTTCAGACGAGTGTGCCTGACGTGAACCAAACGATCCGGACCTTTATCGCGGTTCCTGTGCCGGATTCCGTCAGCGGGAGCATCGCGTCCTTTGCCTCGCCCCTGAAGAGGCTGGATGCGGACGTGAAATGGGTGCGGCCTGAAAGCCTGCATCTGACGCTGAAATTTCTCGGCGATGTCGAAACCGTCCGCATCCCGGCAGTGGGGGACGCGATGGCTGAAGCCGTTTCTGAATCGCGGGCCTTCACACTCCAGCTCGGCGGGTCGGGATTCTTCCCGAACGCGAGTCGGCCGGCCGTGATCTGGATCGGCGTGACCAAAGGCGCCGGAGACCTGACGCATCTGGCGGAGGCGGTCGACGCCGCGGCCGTCCGATGCGGTTTCGGGGCCGAGTCCAGGCCGTTTGCCGCGCACCTGACCATCGGCCGGGTGCGCTCTCCCCGCGGAATCGACCGGCTCGTCACAGCTCTGTCCGGGAGCCGATACGAGAGCGCGCCTTTTTCCGCCCGAACGATTCTGATCATGAAAAGCGATCTGCAGCGCACCGGAGCGGTCCACACCCCGTACCGAACCATCCAATTGAAGGATTGAAAGATGGCTGAAAACGCGAACACCGAAAAACGCAAGGCTTTGGACCTGGCGCTCTCCCAGATCGACCGGCAGTTCGGCAAGGGATCGATCATGCGGCTCGGAGAGAATTCCGGCACCATCCCCATCGAGGTCATTCCGACCAGTTCCCTGGCGCTCGACACGGCCCTGGGCGTGGGCGGCGTTCCCCGGGGCCGCATCGTCGAAGTTTACGGCCCGGAATCGTCCGGCAAGACCACGCTCGCGCTTCACATCATCGCCGAAGCGCAGAAGCTCGACGGCATCGCCGCGTTCATCGACGCGGAGCACGCCATGGACGCGAAATACGCCAAGGCCCTGGGCGTGAACACCGACGACCTTCTCGTGTCCCAGCCCGACACCGGCGAACAGGCGCTCGAGATCACCGAAACGCTCGTCCGGTCCGGCGCGCTGGACGTGGTCGTCATCGACTCGGTCGCGGCCCTGGTGCCCCGCGCGGAGATCGAGGGCGAGATGGGCGACGCCCAGATGGGCCTTCAGGCCCGGCTCATGTCGCAGGCCCTGCGCAAGCTCACGGGCGCGATCAGCAAATCGAACACCTGCGTGGTGTTCATCAACCAGATCCGGGAAAAGATCGGCGTGATGTTCGGAAACCCCGAGACCACGACGGGCGGACGCGCGCTCAAGTTCTACTCCTCGGTGCGCCTGGAGATCCGCAAGATCCAGCCCATCAAGGACGGCACGGACATCATCGGCAGCCGCACCAAGGTCAAGGTCGTGAAGAACAAGGTCGCCCCGCCGTTCAAGGAGATCGAATTCGACATTCTGTTCGGTCAGGGCATTTCAAAGACCGGCGAACTGGTGGACATGGGGTCCGACCTCGGTGTGCTGGACAAGAGCGGCACGTGGTATTCCTTCGGCTCCGAGCGCATCGGCCAGGGCCGCGACAATGTGCGGAAATTCCTCCTTCAGCCGGAGAACAAGGACATCCTGCGGAAGATCGAATCTGCGGTGAAGGAAAAGCTCGGTCTGGCCGCGGCCCCGCCGCCGGAGCCTGACAAGGAGAAGCCGAAAGAGAAGGCGAAGTCCTAGGGCATGGAAGAGGCCGTTTTCCGCGTCACCGCGATCGAGCGGCAGAAGCGGAATCCTTCCCGGGTCAGCGTGTACCTGGACGGCGCGTTCGCCTTCGGGATCGACGATGAGGTGCTCTTCCGGCACCCGATACACGAGGGCGACGCGCTGCGGGAGTCGTTCGTCGACGAGGTGCTTCTCTCGGACGAGCGGGTCCGGGCCAAGGCCAAGTCCCTGCGCCTGCTGGGCCGCCGCGCCCTGACCGCGGCGGAACTGCGCGACCGTCTCGAGGACAAGGATTTCTCGGACCGCGTCATCCGGCTCGTGATCGGAGATCTGTCCGCGGTCGGACTGCTGAACGACGCGGCTTTCGCGGAATCCTTTGTTCACGACCGCATGATGCTCAGGCCCTGCTCGAAACGGATGCTTGTGATCGAGCTGGTCCGGAAGGGTCTGGCCGAGGAGGAGGCGGCCCGCGCCGTGGACGCGTCCTACGGCCCGAAAAGCGAGGCGGAAGTGGCCGGGGACCTTGCGCTGAAGAAGGCGCGGTCCCTGGCCGGGGAAGATCCCAGACGCGCGCGGCAGAAGACGGCGGACTTTCTGTTCCGCAGGGGCTTCGAATGGGACATCGCCTCGGAGGCGGTGATTCGGGCCGTGGAGGGGATGGGGGCCGGGGAAGAACCGGCGGTGGATGATTGATGATTTTTAAAAAACAACAAATGTAGGTCCGAAATGGCCCGCTTCCTTTCGCGGGCCTTTCGGACGACCGCCGAAGGTTATATGCCGATGTCCGAAAGCCTCGCCTGCGGGCTCGGCATTTCGGACCTACAATGAACTGATTATTGAACCCACGGCTAAAGCCGTGGGCTGCCAAGCACCATGAACGATGAACTATCAACTATGAACTGGATCATTTAATCATGACCTCCTCCGAAATCCGCAAATCCTTTCTGGACTTCTTCGCCGAACGCGGCCACAAGATCGTGCCGAGCGCGCCCGTGGCGCCGCTGGACGATCCCACTTTGCTGTTCACCAACGCGGGCATGAACCAGTTCAAGGACGTGTTCCTCGGCACCGGAACCCGGCCCTACAAGCGCGCGGTGGATTCGCAGAAATGCATACGCGTGTCCGGCAAGCACAATGACCTCGAGGAAGTGGGATTCGACACCTACCACCACACGTTCTTCGAGATGCTGGGCAACTGGTCGTTCGGCGACTATTACAAGGAGGAGGCCATACGCTGGGCCTGGGAGCTGGTGACCGGCGTCTGGGGCGTTCCCAAGTCGTCGCTCTGGGCCACGGTGTTCCGCGAGGACGAGGAGGCCGAGGCCCTGTGGAAGAAGGTCACGGACATCGGGTCGGGCCGCGTGCTGCGTTTCGCGGAAAAGGACAATTTCTGGGAAATGGGCGAAACCGGGCCCTGCGGGCCGTGCTCCGAGATCCACATCGACCGGGGCGAGGGATATTGCGACAAGAAGGCCGTTCCAGGCCATGTCTGCGCCGTGAACGGCGGCTGCGCCCGGTACATCGAGCTGTGGAACCTCGTGTTCATCCAGTATAACCGGGACGGATCCGGCGTCCTGAACCCGCTGGCGTCGAAACACGTGGACACGGGCATGGGGTTCGAGCGGGCCGTGGCCGTCCTACAGAATAGAACCTCGAACTATGAGACGGATGTGTTCATGCCGCTGATCGAGGCCGTGGCCGGACTCACGGGCGTTTCACCCGAGGATCCTGAGCGGCTCCCGGCCTTCCGCGTGATCGCGGACCATGTCCGGTCCCTCTGCTTCGCGGTGACCGACGGCGCGCTTCCCTCCAACGAGGGCCGGGGCTACGTGCTGAGGCGGCTCCTGCGGCGCGCGGCCCGGTACGGACGCACGCTGGGCATGACCGAACCCTTCATGCACAGGCTTGCCGCCGTTGTCGTGGACACCATGGCCGGCGCCTATCCGGAGCTCAGGACCATGGCCGGGCACACGGCGCACGTCATTAAAAACGAGGAGGAGCGGTTCAACGAGGTGCTGGACCGCGGCATCGAGATATTCGAGACGGTTGCGTCCGACGTGCTGAAACGGGGGGGAAAGACCGTGCCGGGCGCGGAGGCGTTCCGGCTGTACGACACCTTCGGATTTCCGCTCGACCTGACCCAGCTCATGGCCCGCGAAAAGGGACTCTCGGTGGACGCGGAAGGTTTCGAGCACGAGATGGAAGCCCAGCGCTGCAGGGCCCGCGAGAGCCACAGGTTCGCGGCCTCGGATGCGTGCGACTGGGAGGAGCTGTCCGCGGGCCCGCATTCGGAATTCGTCGGGTATGAGACGCTCGAGGCCGGGGCCCGCATCCGCAGAATGAGCCGTGACGGCGAGACCATCCGTGTCGTGCTCGACCGCACGCCGTTCTACGCGGAATCGGGCGGACAGGCGGGAGACAGGGGCGTCATCGCGGGGAAGGGCTTCCGGATCCGCGTGGACGACACGGTCCGGCAGGGCGACGCCATCGTCCATGTCGGCGCGTTCGAAGAAGCGTCCGGAAAATGCGACGGTGCCGTGACCGCAACCGTGAACCGGACGGAGCGGATGGCCACGGCGCGGAACCACACGTCCACGCACCTGGTGCACAAGGCGCTCCGCGAGATTCTGGGAACGCACGTCAATCAGGCCGGGTCCGCGGTGGACCCGGAGCGCATGCGCTTTGATTTCACGCATTTCGAGGCCATGACGGCCGAACAGGTCGACGCGGTGGAGGAAATCGTCAATGTAAAGGTCCAGGAGAATCTGGCTGTCGAAAAAATCAAAACGTCCCTGACCCGGGCGAAGGAAATGGGCGCCACGGCCCTGTTCGGCGAGAAGTACGGGGACGAGGTGCGGGTCGTGAAAATCGCGGACTATTCCATGGAGTTGTGCGGGGGCACGCACCTCGACGCGACCGGACAGATCGGGTATTTCCGCAT
Source organism: bacterium (assembly GCA_016933415.1). Lineage (GTDB taxonomy): Bacteria > Zhuqueibacterota > QNDG01 > QNDG01 > DTFT01 > JAFGAX01. The sequence continues at coordinate 9,664 of JAFGAX010000118.1, read as the reverse complement.
CGTGCGCGAGGAGGGCGTGGCCGCGGGCGTGCGCCGCATCGAGGCCGTGACCGGCGCCGCGGCCGACGCGCTGCTGAGGGCCGAGAAGCGCCTGATCCGCGGCCTCGAAACCAGCCTCAAGGCGACGGCGGCGGACTTGCCGAAGCGCATCGAGTCCCTGCAGGATGAGAAGAAGGAGCTTGAGCGGAAGCTGAAAAAGGCCCAATCGTCCACGGCCGGTTCCGAGATCGACGCGCTCGTGCAGAACGCGGTCACCGTGTCAGGCTTCAAAATCGTGTCCAGCCGCATGGACGCTTCCGATGTCGAGGAACTCCGCGCCATGGGCGACAAACTTCGCGAGAAACTGAAATCCGGGGTCGGAGTGCTCGGTGCGGTGATCGGGGACAAGGTGTCCATCCTCTGTGTGGTGACAGACGACCTGATCAAGTCCAAATCGCTCAAGGCCGGGGACATCGTGAAGAAGGCGGCTGAAATCGTCGGCGGAAGCGGCGGCGGCAAGCCCCATCTCGCGCTGGCCGGGGGCAAGGATCCGTCCAGATTGGACGAAGCGATCGGGCAGGTCGCCGAGATCGTCCGGGGAATGGTTCAATAAATAGCCCGTAGGTCCGAAATGCCGAGCCCGCCGGGCAAGGTTTTCGGACATCGGATATTAGCGTTCTTATCCCGCCAAGAGGTCCTTCGTGTGTGAAGCAGGCGGGCTCGACTCAGGACGACAGAAGACACCGGTTTATAAGCGTCCGATAGCCTCGCGCGCAAAGCGCTCGGCATATCGGACCTACATGAAAACGGATAAAAAGGCTTTATGACCATCCACGACAAACTCCTCGACATCGTCCAAACCCGCGGCGCGGGATACCTGGTCCTGCTCGACCCGGACCGGAAGTCTCCGGAATCCCTGGCCGCGTTCGCCAAAACCTGCGAAGCGCAGGGCGCGGACGGCATCCTCATCGGCGGCAGTCTTCTGCTGGACGACGGATTCGACCGATGTGTAGAGGCCGTGAAAAAGGCCGTCCGTCTCCCCGTCCTGCTTTTCCCCGGGAACGGCCGCCAGCTTTCGCGGCACGCGGACGCGGTGCTGTTCATGAGCCTGATCAGCGGCCGGAATCCCCATTTCCTCATCGGCGAACAGGTGACCTCCGCGCCGATTGTCCGAAGCCTGGGCCTGGAGCCCGTTTCCATGGCCTACCTGCTCGTGGAATCGGGCGAAACCACGGCCGCGGAATTCATGAGTGCCACGCGGCCGCTTCCCCGGAACAAACCCGAGATCGCGGCCGCGCACGCCCTGGCTGCGGAATACCTGGGCATGAAGCTGGTGTACCTCGAGGCCGGAAGCGGAGCGAAGCAGTCCGTTCCCGAGATCCTGGTCACGGCGGTGGCGAGGACCGTGTCCGTTCCCGTGATCGTGGGCGGCGGCATACGCACCCCCGAGGAAGCGGCGGCCAAGGTGAAGGCGGGCGCTTCCTTTGTGGTGACCGGAAACGCGCTCGAACAAGAGGGCGGTCCGGATCTGGTCCGGAGACTCGCGGACGCGGTCCACGCGTCCGGAGTCCGAGAAACCGGGATTCGCGGAACCGCGTAACGCGGGACACCCGGGGATCGGAAACCCGGCGCATCCTTCTGGAGTATAATCACGGATGATCGACCTGCATGCCCACATTCTGCCCGGAATCGACGACGGCCCGTCCGGCATCGAAGAGGCGCTCGCCATGATGGAAGCCGGCCGCAGGGACGGCGTCACAGGCGCGGTGTGCACTTCGCACGTGCTGGACCGGTTCGACGTCGCGACCGAGTCCCGGCTGGCCGACGCCTTCTCGGAACTCCGGAAACGGGCCACTCTGGCCGGCATCCGGATGGACCTCTGGCTCGGTGCCGAGATTCACATGAACGTGTCCCTCGATCCGGTTCCTCCGGCCGCGACCATCGCGGGCGGAGGGAAATACCTGCTGCTAGAACTGCCCCTGAACGACATTCCGCATGACGCGGACGACAAGCTGTTCCAGCTCACGATCGCGGGATACAGCCCGATACTGGCGCACCCGGAACGGAACGCCGTGCTCGCGCAGAAACCCGAACGTGTATACAATCTGGTCGAGCGCGGCGTGCTCATGCAGATCAACGCCGGGAGCCTGACGGGCGAATTCGGATACCGGATACGCAAGGCCGCGGAGACTTTGCTCGACCACGGGCTGGTGCACTTCATCGGGTCCGACTGCCACAATCTGCGGTCCAGACCCATGCGTCTGTCGGATGCGTTCAGGGCCGCGGCCCGCCGGGCGGGAGAGGACACGGCCCGGGAACTGACCGAGGCGAATCCCCGCCGGGTTGTGAGCGGAGAGCCGGTGTGGACGCCCCAGCCCGTTCCGTTCACGCAGAAAAAAAGCTGGTTCCGTTTCCGTTAAAGGCCGGGAGGATCGTGAAAGACCGTCTGCAGTACATCCGCGAACGCCTCGTTGAGAGCGCGGAAATCAAGAGACAGCTCGCGGAAAAGGGCGCGAAGGACATACTCGAAGCCGCGGACATGGCCGTCGCATGCCTGAAGTCGGGAGGAAAAATTCTGTTCTGCGGAAATGGCGGCAGCGCGGCGGACAGCCAGCATCTGGCGGCCGAAATCGTCGGCCGGTTCCGGCTCAACCGCTCCGGCCTGGCCGCGGTTGCGCTCACCACGGATACGTCCATTCTCACGGCCATGGCCAATGACTACGGATTCGACGACGTGTTCCGCAGGCAGGTCGAGGCCCTCGGCCGCGAAGGCGACCTGCTCGTGGCCCTGTCCACCAGCGGCCGTTCGCCGGGCATTGTGAAGGCCGCGGAGCAGGCCCGTCAGGCAGGCCTCCGGGTCATCGCCATGACCGGGGAGGACCCGGGGCCGCTGGGCGCGGTCTCGAACCTCGCCATACGCGTTCCTTCCAGGGACACGGCACGGATTCAGGAATCGCACATCGCAGCCGGTCACCTTATATGCGATCTTGTCGAGCGCGCGTTTTTCGAAACCAGCGCCGGATGACCGGACCGGTTCCGGTCCGCCTTCAACCAGGCCGTTTCCATGACGGCGGCCGCGACCGCGGTCGGGACGGGTTTCGATGATGCCGTCTTTTCTGCATGCGGCCGTGCTCGCCGGACTCGCGGGCGTTCTCCTTCCGATTCTGATCCACCTTCTCGCCAGGCCCCGTCCCAGAACCGTGGTGTTCAGCCATCTGCGCTTTCTCCGGGCCGTGCAGGAGCGGAAGGCGCGCTCCTTCAAACTCCGCCGCTTCCTTCTGCTTCTGCTCCGAGTTCTTGCGGTTGCGTTTCTCGTGCTCGCGTTCAGCCGTCCCTTCATCCCCTCGGGCCGCGCCTCGGCGTCGAAGGGGGTGTCCGCCTGGGTCGTGGACCGGTCGGCCAGTCTCATGGCCGAGGACGCATGGGCCGTGCTCCGCGGACATGCGGCCCGTCTGGCCGGTCTGTCCTCGGCCGGAGAGTCCGTGGCCCTGGAATGGACGCCGCGTTCGGGCCTGTCCGGCGATTCCCTGATGGATGCGTCCTCCGCGGCCGCGGCGATCGAAAAATCAGACCCGGTCTGGTCCGCCGGGGACGCGGCGGACGCGATCCGGAGAGCCGCGCGAAGAACCGGCCGCATGCCGGACGCGGATCCGGAAATCTTCCTGCTCTCGGACGGTCAGGCCTCGGGATTCCGCGCCCGGAGACCGTCCGAAGACACGGAAAAATGGAAAGGCACGCTGTTCGTCCTGCCGTTCCGCAAAGCGATGGACAACGCGGCCGTGACCGAGGCGGCCGTGGATCCGGCGCCGCTCCGCAGGGATGAGCCGCTCCGCTTGCGCGCGGTGATCCGGAATTTCGGAATCACCGAAGTTCGAGACCGCATGGTCCGGTTTTTCGCCGGAGACGGGGCCGTGGCGCAGAAAACCGTGGACCTGGAGCCGGGCGCGGCCGTCATGGAATCCGTTCCGGTCATGGAGGAGACGGCGGGTTTCATCCGCGGAAAGGTGCAGACACAGCCGGACGGGTTCCCGCAGGATGACGAGCGTTTTTTTGCAGCTTTTCACAGGCCCGTTTCCCGGATCCTGCTGGTCGGCGGCCGGCCGGCCGATCTTTCCCGTTTCCGCGCCGCATTGGAGCCGCGGCCGGATTCGCCATCCCGATTTCTGACCGAGTTACGGACCCCGGACCAGGCCTGGGCTCCATCGCTCGGGAAATCGGACGCGGTTTTCTTCGTCAACTGCCCGCTCCGCTCCGCCGCGGACGGGTCCGCCCTTCGCCGTTTCATCGAGTCCGGGGGCGGCGCCCTGTTCGTGCCCGGGCCGGACTCGGACCTCGGGCGGTGGAACGCATTGCTGTTCACGGCTGTTTGGGGCGATTCGCTGGTCCAGGCCGGCGTGTCCGGCGCCGGATCGGGTTACCTGACGCTCGGGCCCCCGGATCCGGACGAGCCCCTGCTCGCGGGCGTGTTCGAACCGGGATGGACGCCCCGCAGGCCGCCGAAGTTTTTCCGCACCGTCCGGCCCGCGGCGGGCGGCCGAAGGGCGCCGCTGCGTTTCACGGACGGCCGTCCCTTTCTGTCCGAATGGCCGCTGGGCCGCGGCACGCTCATCGTTCTCTCGGGCGGGACGGATCCGGACTGGTCCGATTTCGCGACAAGCCCGCTCTTTCCCGCGATCGCGGTGCGGTGCGGCCAGGTGCTGAGCGCGCTCCGGGACGGCGCCGCGGGCCGGGCGTTGACCGGGGACAGCCTGGTATTCTTCTCCGGCCCGGCCGGTTCCGGAGGGCGGTTTCAGGTGGAGACGCCTTCCGGCGAAAGGGTGTCCGTCCTGCCCCGGCTGTCCGGCGGAAAACTCCGCGCCGTGCTGAAAACAGCGGACCGCCCGGGCCTGTACCGGTTCTTCCGGGACGATTCGCTCGAGGCCGTGACCGCGGTCAACCTGGATCCCGCGGAGTCGGATTTCAGGACCATCGACGAAGCGGGCCTGAAAAAGCTCCTGCCAGCCGCGCGGATCGTCATGCTGAACGCGAAAGAGCCCCTGGAGGACCAGATCCGCACCCGGCGCAGGGGAAGGGAATTGTGGCGGGAGATGCTGCTGCTGGCTTTGATTTGCCTTGTCGCTGAGACCGTGGTGTCGGCGGTGTGGAAGTGAAATCAGTTCAAAGTTCAAGGTTTAAAGTTCAAAGCAAATATGGGTCGGTAATGCCGAAAACGCGGAATTCACCCTTCAGGGTTTCATCCATTTTTGAATGAAAGGCTGAAGCCTGAATTCCCGAGTAATGATAATATCATTTTTCCGGACCGTAAATTTTCACTATCATTGAACCTTGAACTTTAAACTTTGAACTTAAAACCCATAAGCTGTAAAAAATATGGTAAACTGATCGTATGCAGCACATCACCCAGACGAATAAAAAAGAAAAAGCCATACTCGTCGGCGTAGTGCTGCCCGGACTCAGGCGGCACCAGGCCCTGGAGCATCTCGATGAGCTGGCCCTTCTCGCGGACACGGCGGGCGCAATTGTCGTGGGCCGCGAACTCCAGGAAATACGCGCACCGCATCCCGCGACCCTGATCGGCAAGGGCAAGGTCGGAACCGTCGCCCGGCTCGCGGAAGAACTGGGCGCGGACGTGGTGCTTTTCGACGAGGACCTGACGCCCGTTCAGGCCAAGAATCTCGAGAAGGAGATCAAGAAGCGCGTCGTGGACCGCAGCGGCCTTATTTTGGACATTTTCGCGCGCCGGGCGCGCACGGCCGAGGCCCAGGCCCAGGTCGCCCTGGCCCAGCTCCAATACCTCCTGCCCAGGCTGACGCGCCAGTGGTCGCATCTCGAGCGCCAGGAGGGCGCCATCGGCACGCGCGGTCCGGGCGAAACCCAGCTGGAGACCGACCGCAGGCTCATCCACAAGCGCATCGGACTGCTCAAGGACGAGCTCGAGAAGATCAGGCTCCAGCGCGACGTGCGCCGCAGGCGGCGCGACGCCCTGCAGAAGGCCGCCCTGGTCGGGTACACCAACGCGGGAAAATCGAGTTTGCTCAACGCGCTGGCCGGTTCCGGGGTGCATGTCGAGGACCGGCTGTTCGCCACGCTCGACGCCACGGTGCGCACTTTGGCCCTGTCGCGCAACGACAAGGTCCTGCTCATCGACACCGTCGGATTCATCCGAAAACTTCCCGCGCACCTGGTGGCGTCGTTCCGGTCCACGCTCGAGGAGGCCGCCGAAGCCGACGTCCTTCTCCACGTCATTGACGCGAGCCACCCGAACCTCGATGATCACGTGGGCACGGTGCAGCAGGTGCTGGACGAACTGGGCCTGGCGGACCGGCCGGTGATTCCGGTGTTCAACAAGATCGACCTGCTCGAGGACGGGCGTTTCATCGACACGCAGGCCAGGCGTTTTCCGGGCGCGGTGTTCGTGTCCGCGCTCAGGGGTATCGGGCTGGAAAGACTGCGTCGCGCGATCGCGGAGCGCTTCGAAGCGGACCGCGAAATCCTGGAGGTCCGCATCCCGTTCACGCGGCCCGAGCGGCTCGCGGCCGTGCACGGCATGGCCGAAATTCTCGAAAAACGATACGAGGAGGACGGGGCCGTGCTCGTGCTGCGGGCGTCCGGGCCGAACGCGGAACGCATCCGCGAAATGCTCTCAGGGGAGGAATAGCCGTGCGCATCCTGATCGTGGACGACGAGCCGAACATCCGGCTTTCGCTGGAGGGTTTGCTCATGGACGAGGGCCACGCGGTCGCGTCCTGCGCAGACGGCGAATCGGCCCTGGACCGCATCGGACGCGAAACCTTCGACGCGGTTCTGCTCGACGTCATGCTCCCCGGCATGAGCGGGCTCGAGGTGATGCGGAGGATACGCGAATCCGACCCGGAGGCCGCCGTGGTCATGATGTCCGGCCGGCCGGACACGGCCATGGCCGTGTCCGCGGTGCAGGCGGGCGCGCGACAGTTTCTGGAAAAGCCGCTGGACCCGGACCGGCTCCTGTTCGAGCTCCGGAACCTGGAAACGCACAGGGTCCTGGCGACCCGCGTCGCGTCGCTCGAGGGCCGGGCGGCGGACGAGCGGAGATGGGTGGGAGAATCCGTGGCCGTGCGCAGGCTTCTGGCCGATGTCGCCAAGGCCGCGCCGACCGACGGCCGCGTGCTGGTTTTCGGCGAGAACGGGACGGGCAAGGAACTCGTGGCCCGCATGGTGCACGACGCGAGCCGCAGGCGCGAAAAGCCGTTCGTCAGCCTGAACTGCGCGGCCGTTCCACAGGCCCTGGTCGAGAGCGAGCTTTTCGGTTACGAGAAAGGGGCGTTCACGGGCGCGGGGTCGCGCAAGCCCGGCCTCTTCGAAACCGCGCACGGCGGGACGCTCTTTCTCGACGAGATCGGCGACATGCCGGCCGACACCCAGGCCAAGCTCCTGCGTGTGCTGCAGGAAAGCGAGGCGGTGCGTGTCGGAGGCACGGTTCCGGTCCGTTTCGACGCGCGCGTGATCGCGGCCACCAACAAGGATCTCAGTCGCGAGATCGGCGAGGGCCGTTTCCGCGAAGATCTTTTCTACAGGCTGAACGTGATTCCCCTTCATGTGCCGCCGCTTCGCGAACGCGGAGAAGACGTCATCCTGCTGGCCCGTTTTTTCCTGGAGCGCCTCGGCAGGAGCACGGGAAAGGGCATGATGGAATGGAACCCGAAAGCGCTCGACCTGCTGAGGACCTATGACTGGCCGGGCAATGTGCGCGAACTGCGCAACACGGTGGAGCGTCTGGTGATCATGAGCGAATCCCGGGAGATATCCGAAGCGGACGCGAGGGCCGCTCTTCCGGCCGGCCGGACCGTGTTTGAATCCCTTCCGTCGGGCGTACAGGCCGATCCGGAACTGTCCCTGGCCGGGAATCTGGCGCGGTACGAGAAGGCTTTGCTCGAGAAAAGCTTCCGCGAGGCGGAAGGAAACGTGTCCCTTCTCAGCCGCATGCTAAAGACCGACAGGGCCAACTTATATAGAAAATTAAAGTCATACGGTATCAAATAGCATGTGTTGATAAGACACAGTGTGTCCCAATCCCTGTGTCTATTTACCACGATTTCTCTCCTCCCTTGGTCATTCCATTCATAACCCGATATTCATAATTCAATTATTATCAATATCTTAATCGGTTTTATAAAAAACAGTCTTTTTATGGTATGTCAATTGCCTTTAGCAAGCTTGTAAGAATTGAAATTCCACCCTGTTTACGGAGGTTGCCATGCAGCGCAATATACTGAGACAAGTTCTTTTTCTGGTTTTTATGACTGTGATACTGGTTTTACTGATGGGATTCTGGCTGGTCACTGCCGCGAAAGCCGAACCGCCCCAGGCGCCAGCCCCGGCTGTCGGAAAAACCATTTTCACTGAGAACCTGATCCCCGGTCCCTGGGACGATTGGGGCGAGGATGAAGACGATGGCGATGATGGTTTCCGGAGGCGGCGCCGTGGCAAACAGGAAATGGACTTCGATGTGAAATACAACCGCGTGGAGGGACTCTATCTCGGCACCCGGCTCGACAGGGACGACGGCCGGAGCTGGGGGCGGCGGACCCGGCAGCGGAATCTGCTGTTCGGATCGTGGGGATACGCGTTCAAAGCCAAGGAATTCCTGTACCAGGCCGGTCTGGAAAAGGGATTCTTCGATTCCTTCCGTCTGGCCGTGGGCGGTGAATATCACCGGCAGATACTCACGCCGGATCTGTGGATCATGCCCGAGGAGGAGAACACCGCGGCCGCCGTCCTGATCAAGGAGGATTTCCACGATTTTTACATGGCTGAGGGCGGGAGCGGCTGGATCAGCCAGAACGTCCTGCCCGATCTCAGGATTTCGGCGATTTACCTCAGCGAACAGACGGACTCGCTGGAGGCGGTCGCGAACTGGGCGCTGTTCGGCGGAAAGAAGAAGTTCCGGGAGAATCCGGCCATGGACGCGGGCCAGTTCAAGACCCTCACCGCCCGCGTCGTCTGGGACACGCGGAACAGCGTGCGGCGCACCACGCGCGGCTGGTACATCCAGGCGGAAGCCGAGCGCGCGGGCGGCGGTCTGGGCGGCGATTTTGAATTCGACCGTTTTCTCGCGGACGTTCGGCGCTACCAGCCGCTGGGATACGGCGAGGGCGTGGACGGCCGCGTGCGAATCGGCACTTCGAAGGGCGTTCTGCCCTGGGAGCGCGCCTTCTGGCTGGGCGGCGTGTCGACCCTCCGCGGCTTCAAACACAAGGCTTTCCCGGCCGGGTGGAAGAATCCGGGCGGAAACCGGATGTTTCTGGCCCAGCTCGAGTACCGGATGGGCCGCGAGGACCTGCCAGACGCCGTGGATCTCGGCCTGCTCGAGGAATTCAACCTGATCGCGTTCACGGACGCCGGCTGGGTGGGCCAGGCCGGACCGGAAGAAGGCCCGGCCGAAGGATTCGAAGACCTGTCGATTAAAACCCTGAAGAACGATGTGGGCCTGGCCCTGGCCAACCGGAGCGGAAGCGTCCGATTCGAGGTCGCGCGCCGCACGGACACGTCGGAAAAGCCCTACAGCCTGTGGTTCCGGTTCAGCCGGACGTTTTAAAACCCGATTCAGGCGGGGCTGTCCAAAAAGATCCTCCTTGGACAGCACCGTTCCTTTCTCATCTCACCGCAGGGGCTCCTGCCCCTGCGGGGCAAGGGATCCGGCGAGGTG
>JAFGAX010000117.1 GCA_016933415.1 bacterium | reverse complement strand
GTACCTCCACGACATGCGTGATGGAAGGATGACTCCCGCCAGAGAGGTAATCCGATGCGGATAAAACAAAAAACATACCATCCAACCGGGTTGCACGCGTGCATTTTCACGGACGGATGATTTGACTGAGTTTAAGGGCCTCCGCGGATCGGAAATCGCGGCGCGTACAATTGTGTTAACGGATGATGAAGCAGAGTTCAAGCGGTAAATATTTCCACTTAACCGGAAAAAAAATCCGGTCCGTATGGATATCCGGGAAGACTCGACGAGGGCTCATCAGGGAGGCGTGACGGATGCGTCCGATGTCCGGGACGCGGCTTGCGGCCGGCGGGATGGGCGCGTTCAGAAACGGAGCATTTTTCATCCGCTCCGTTTCACGGCTCGAACAGAAACCGTGAAAACGGAATGTAACGGCCTGTCATGGTTATCAACAATTTTCAGAATCCGCGGGACGGCATCGGCCTGTTCGTATCGATCCGGATGAATAAAAAAAACCTCTGATGGAAACCATCAGAGGTTTGGTCGGGGCGGTGAGATTCGAACTCACGACTTCTTGCTCCCGAAGCAAGCGCGCTAGCCGGGCTGCGCTACGCCCCGAAAAAAAATGCCATGCCGGCAGAAACATCCCGGGAGGGAGGGTAGGATGTCCCCACGCGGCATGGCAAATATTTTAAAAGAACCTCCCAATCAATCGCAAAAACCGGGCCGTATCATTCAGCCGTCTGATGTGGCTGGTCTGGCCGTTATAGGATGTCCGAACCGGACACCACCCCATCCGGAAACCGGCCCGCGCCGCGAGGATGAGCATTTCCGTTTCCATCTCGTAACGATCGGTCTCCGGTTGAACCCGGGTGAGAACCTCCCGCCGGTACAGCCTGAAGCCGCACTGGCTGTCCGGTATTCTCCTGCCTGCGGCGATCGAGGTGATCAGCGAGCTGGTGCGGTTCGAGAAGATCCGGTCCGGCGGCATACCCGGCCACCGCAATTCGCGAAGCCCCACCACCAGGCCGCTATCCGTTTCGATCAGGCGCCGGATGAAGGACGGGATGAAAGCCGGGTCGTGCTGGCCGTCTCCGTCCAGGGTGAAAACCGCTTCAGCCCCTGCGTCAAGACAGGCCTTGAACCCGGACTTTAAAGCCGCTCCCTTGCCGCGGTTCCGGTCATGCCGGATGACTTGTATCTTATACGCCCGGGCAATGCGTCCCGTTCCATCCTCCGACCCGTCATCCACAACCCAGATGCGTTTTGCGGGGAGGAATTCCAATATTTTTAAAAGAACGGTATTGAGACGGTCCGCGACATTATAAGATGGAATCACGGCATGAAAATCGAGTTTTCCGGCCGCGTGTCGCGACACATACCCAATCGAGCGTATAGTATAATTCATTTTTTTTTAAAATGCAAGTTTTTTCGAAAAAATCGATTGATTTTCAGGGTCAGCGTAAAACCACCACTTTCAACGTTTTCTGCCTGTCCCCGGCGGCCAGCCGGCAGAAGTAGACGCCGCTCGCCGCGGGACGGCCGTTTCCGTCGCAGCCGTCCCAGTCCGCCGTGCCTTCGGATGCGCCGCGTCCCATGGCGAGCACCCGCACCGGCCGTCCCAGAACGTCGTACAGCGTGAGCGTCACCGTGTCGGTGATCCCCGCGTCGATGCGCCAGGAGAAGCGCGTGGCGGAATTGAAGGGATTGGGAAACGCCTTCAGCAGGCGGCCGGGGCTTTCCGGGACCGGAGCCGGCCGTTCGGACACACCGCTCAGAATCGAATCCGCGAGCACCAGCACCGCGGCGCCGTACGGCGCGACGGTCAGCGTGAATGCGGTGCTCCCCTCCGCAGGGAACGCATAACTCGTGTCGTTCAGCAGGTCATTCAGATAAACGGCCGGAGGTCGCGCTGCGCCGGAAAACAGCGGCACCGCGGACAGGTCCAGCTCCGCCTGTACCGCGGCGCCCGAGAAATTCGCGATGGTGATTCCGGGCCGCGTGGAATCGGGCCGCAGGAAGGCGTAGATTCTGGCCGAGGCGCAGGGCACGCGGGCAATGCCGTCCGACCGGAACGCGGCGAAACGGTTCCGGATCGACAGAAGCCGCGCGTACCAGTCCGTCAACTCCGCGCCGCCGGGCCTGTCCCAGTCGACGGCCCCGCGCCGGCTCGTCTCCCCCGTCTCCTGCCCCGCGTAAATGAGCGGAATGCCGGGCGCCGTGCACAGCACCGCCGCCGCGACCCTGGTGCGGGCCGCGGGGAACGACTGGGCGATGCGCGTCTCGTCGTGGTTTTCCAGAAAACGGAAGTAACGGGCGTTCGGACCCGTGTGATGATTGACCCGTAACGAAGGGCTGTAATTGCGCACCCGCAGATCCAGGTCGCCCACGGACGCGCCGGCCAGGGTCTGGCGGACCTGGTTGAAAAAGTTCCAGTCATAAGCCGCGTCGCACGCGCCCCCGCCGTCCGCGTAATTCGCCTCCGTGCCCGCGCCCGTGCCGTCCGTTTCACCGAGCAGGAAGGCCCCGGGTTTGATGCGCTTCATCTCCTCGCGGAAAGGTGCCCACCAGGCCGCGGATCCGTACCGGTTCTGCGGCCCCCAGTACACGTCCATGCGGAAGCCGTCCACGTTCCGTTCGGTCAGCCACCAGGCGTACATGTCCTTCATGAGGATGCCCGTCTCGACTGCGGCATAATTGAGATTGGCCAGGGACCAGCCGTCGTAGTACACGTACGCCACGGACCCGTCCTTGCGGAACGCGGACTGGCCCATGCCCCGGTTGTCCCCGAGAATGCGGTTTTCGACAACGGGCCGGAACGGTGAATGGTCGCCCCATTGCAGAATGTCCTGAACCCACGGGTGCTTTTCGGAAACGTGATTCGGCGTGGAGTCGAGAATCACGCGGAGGCCGAGGCCGTGCGCGGTCCGGACGAAACGGTCCAGGTCGGCCAAAGTGCCGAACTGGGGATGGACCGCGAAGAAATCGGTGACGTTGTACCCGGCATTGCCCTCGTTGACGGTCTCCCCGTTCTCGTAAATGGGCATCAGCCAAACGACGTTCGCTCCGAGCGATCGAATCGCGGGGAGCCTCTCC
>JAFGAX010000116.1 GCA_016933415.1 bacterium | reverse complement strand
GGAAGCGGGCCATTTCGGACCTACTACTTTTACCCGCGATGTCCGATAGTCCGGCAAAAGACGGCCGGACATATCGGACCTACAACTCAACTGGATTCCCGCTGAAAGATCGCGGGAATGACACCACCCGAATCCATACCTTTTTCTCTTTGAACTCTGAACCTTGAACTTTGAACTGTATTTCAGTACCTCCCCGGCGCGAAGCCGAGGTAGGGGCCGGAATGATCCATTTCCCTTCCCGCGTAGTATTTCAGGTGCAGCATGGCCGAGTGGTGGTAGGTGACCGGATAGTCCCGTATCAGGTAGGCCAGGGACCGGTAATCCTTCTTTTTCGTGTCCGGTTCAGCCGTGAGCAGAGCTTCGAATGCCAGGCCTCCCAGTACCCCGTCCGGAACCACGATGAGACTCCGTCCCCGCACCCACGGCTCGATGGGCCGGAACAGCGTCCGGTAGCACCAGAACGCGTCCTTGGTGTAACGGCCGTAGTCCATGCCCGCGATACCCTCCCGCATGCCGCGGACGCGGCGCGCCAGTTCCGGATGCCTGGCGATCCGCACCGTTTCAAACAGGCTGTCCGTAACGACGAAAATCGTGATAAAGCGCTCTCCGATGAAGTATTCCACGAGCGCGTCTTCGGGTTTCAGGAGCCTTTCCCGCAGGTCCTCCACGGTGACGGTGACCGTGCCGTACCGCAGGCTGAGAAATTCCGGGTATTCCCGGTCGAACCGGCCGATGATTTCATCCCATTCGCGCTTGATCCTGAACCGGCGCGCTTCAAGGAGCTTCAGCCGGTTTTCGTCCGCCGCCGTCCCATTTCCCATCTCGTCCCGGATGACCTTCTTGCAGTCCCTGAATTCGATCCGAAGCCGGTTTTCCTTCTCGATCAGGTCCGCCGGAATCCTGCCAAGGCGCATCGCCTGCTTGTCCATCACCGACCGCATCTGTACGATCACCTTGCTTTTTTCAGAGAAGGAGAACGCTTTTTCCATGAACCTCTCGTCCCCGGTCAGACGGTGGAGCTCGAGCGCCGTTTCAATGGCGCGTTCGAACATGAAAGCGTAATCCGAAGCCAGATCGAGCCTGGGCTCCACGGACAGCATGCCTCCGCCGATACGGTCCATGAGCCGCATGGCGAGTTCCCAGTTCGACAGGGCCGCCCTCAGGTCGGCCGGGGACCGGCCGGCGCGGCTGTAGCGTTCCCCGAACGTTTCGGCCTTCAGCCGCAGAAGGGGAAGCATGTTGAAATCCACGTCCGGGTCGTCGACCGCAGGATTCAACGCGGGGTCGTACCCGTTGAAGTCCGGAACCACGGCGAGAACCGCGTCCTGCAGGGACCGGAGCGCGTCCGTGTAATTCCCTTTTTTCCTGTGCACGTTGGCGATGGCCTTGTGCGACTCCGCGGTCCAGAAGGAATGACGGCCCAGCTTTTCCAGCCGGAGATCGAGGGATTTGCCGTAAAACGCCAGCGCATCGTCGAGTTCGCCGCGCCGGACCCTGATATGCCCGATCCGGTACAGGGCCTGCGCGGCATGAAGCAGGGTGGCATCCCTGTCCCTGGAGCAGACCTCCAGGCATTTGTCGAAATTCCGCTCCGCAGCGGCCGTTTTTTTCTGCCGCCAGTAAATGTATCCCATGTGGTTGTACACGCCCGCGACCGACGGGTGGTCCGGGCCGAGGGACGCGGCATAGGCCGAAAGCGCCTTCCGCTGAAAATTCATCGCCGTCGCGAAGTCGTCCTCGAGCAGGGCCAGGGATCCGAGGTTCTCGTACGCGCGGCCGGTTTCGGGATGCAGGTCGCCGAAATGGAGCCGGTTGATGTCGAGCGCGCGGCCGTAGAAAAGCCCGGCGTTTTCCCAGTCGTGCCGGCTCTTGTACACGTTTCCCATCTGCAGATAGACCTGCGCGAGATCCGGATGGTTTTCGTCGCGGTTTTTCCGCAATACGGCCACGGCCGTGTCGAGATAGGCCAGCGCGGACGGATACCGGGTTCTGGCGATGTACACCTGTCCGATGCGGCCGTACGCCAGGCCGAGAAGGGGGCCGTGCGCGGCCGCGAGGGGCAGGGCGCGGAAATAACAGTCCAGCGCTCCGTTGAAATCGCCCCGCTCGAACCGGATCCGCCCCAGCCCCAGCCACGCGCCCGCCGTCTCAGGCCGGCCGGCGCCGAGACGGGTATCGGCGATGCGCATGGCGCTGTCGAAAGCCGACTCGGCCGCTTCGAATTCCATGCGTTGTATCCGGTTCTCCCCGATGCCGTTGAGGCTTCGGACCACGCTGGACCAGTCCCCGGCCGCCGAGGCGAGCGCCAGCGCCCTTCGGTAACTTGCCATGGACGGTGCGTACCGGCTGTCGAGAATCTCCTGCTCGGCGGTGATGAGAAGAGCATGAATCCGATCCGGACCGGATTCATGGGCGGAGGGATTCGACCCCGAGCCGACGTGATGGGGGGCGGGATTCGCGACCCAGAGCGCGACGAGTAGAAGAAGTCCCGCGAGAATCCAGGCCCTGGCATTGAAGGCGGGCCGGACCCTTCTGAAACCGTCGGTGAATCTGACAGCGAGCGCATTCCTCCGGCGGCCGGCTTTGCGGCCCGGGGCGCGTTTTGTTCCGGCCGTTTTCACGGACGCCGTCCCGGTTTTGCGTTCCTGCAGCCGCGCTTCATCCGCGTCCATGCGAGGCCCGCGGTCAGAGCGGCGGCCGCGAGACCCCCGGCGGCGGCAAGGCCCTTTCGTGCGCCGGAGGAGGACGGCTTCAAGCGCAGGGGTTCCACGCTCCCGGACTGGACCATGCCGGCCCAGTAAATGGGATTGGCGGTCCGTTCGTCCGCGTCTTTCAGCCAGGCCAGTTTCGCGTCCCGAAGCGCCGCGTGCTTTCTGCGGCCGGCCGCGAGCCCGTCGTAGTACGCGGCCACCAGCATTGACGACGACCGGTCGTCCACGGGCCAGAGGCTCATCAGCGCGCTGTTGCATCCGGTCAGCATGAAACACCGGCCCAGGCTGAGGTACCCGTCTCCCGCGGCCAGCACGCCCGAGCCCGTGTTGCAGGCGCTGAGAACGGCCAGATCGGCGGAGAACCGCATTTCGTAGATTTCGTGCATGTAGAGCACGCCGTCCTCGCCGGACCGGGAATCGGGCGAGAGGATCAGGCCCGTATCCGCGTTGTTTTTCTCGTTGATGACGCAGTGGGTGGCGATGTGCAGGATGCCCGCTTTCGGGGCCTCCCGCTTGAACCGGCTTTCCGTGGCACGGCCGCCGCAATAGGCCCTGCCGCGGGCGAGGGCCGCGACGGCCGCGACTTCGCGTTCCGCCCAGCTCAGGCGTATCATGGCCGGCCGTACGGAATCCGCCGGGGCCTTCGGTTTTTCAGCGTGGGAATCGGGGCCGGATCGGCCGCAGGACGACAACAACAGCGCCGCGGCTGAGCCGATGAGGACAAGGGGGATTCGGATGGACGTTCTCCTTGAAGGGCGGCCCCCGCTTGCCGCGGGAGAGCGGGGGGATTCCTGCGGTTACGGGCCGGGCGCGTTCCGCCGCAGGCGTCCGGCCAGTTCGGCCGATTCCCGGCTGAACGGCCCTCCCGCGAGGCTGAGGCTGTCGAGCAGAACCAGAGCGTTCGCGGTTTCGCCCTGCCGGACGTGGCAGAGCGCCGCATACCAGGCGGCCTGTGGTTCCCAGTCGTTTCCCCTGGCGAGCGCCGATTCCCTGAAATGAGACAGGGCGGAGCGGGTGTCGTCCAGGCAGAGGCTGGCAATGCCCGCGTAGAAATGCGCGGTCGCGTTCTCCGGCTCCCGCCGCAGCAGGGTTTCGAGCATGACCCGGGCGCTCCGGTAATCGCCCGCGTCGTATTCGGCCATCGCGTTTTCGAGCCATCCGGCAGGCTCCTGGGTGCGGAACAGGGGGATGGTGTTCGGATACGGCTCGAAATAGGAATCGAACAGACTTGCGGTTTCCGGCCCCCGGTTGAATACGGTCAGGAGCAGAACGGCCGCGATCGGAAGCGCCGCAGCCAGGGCGAAGGCCCAGCGCCTGCCGCGCTTTCTCTCAGCAGGCCGGGATAGGCGGGACGCGCGTCCGGCCAGCTTGAGTTCCGATACGGTTTTTCCGACCGATTCCGGATCCCCGGCCGCTTCCATGCCTTCCATGGCCTCGGAGCAGAACGCGCAGGCCGCCAGGTGCTCCTCGATTTCACGGCGCTCCCGCGCAGCGGCGCGGCTGGATGCGTAGGCCGCGAACTGATCGAAGCTCAGGCATTGCGTCTGCCTGAATATGCCGCACATCGGCAGGGCCGGCTTTGGGACGTTTTTCTTCATTTTTCCCCTCCCGCGAAACGGGCCGCTGAGATCTTCAGTTTTCTTCTTCCGTTCTGGATGCTGCTTTTCACCTGCGGCACCGGGATGGCCAGGATGGCGGCGATTTCCCGGTAGGATTTCCGTTTCAGGTAAAAGAGCTCGACGCACGATCTCTGCTCCCCGTCCAGTCCGGCGAGCAGGGTCTCGCAGTCCGGAAGTTCCCTGCCTGTAAGATTCAGAAAGTCCCCGTTTTCCACAACCGCGGCGTCCTTTTCCAGAAGCGGCCTGAAAATCATCTTCAGGCGCGAGGCCTTGCGGAGCCGCATCAGGCAGTGGTTTTTCGTGACCGCGTGGAGCCAGGCCGGCACATTGGAGACCCGGTGCTTTCCGGCTTCTGCCAGGAGCTTGTGGAAAATGTCCATGACCGCGTCCCTGCATTCCTCCTCGTCCTTCAGGTATTTGCGGCACACCAGGAAAATCGTGTGGCTGTAACGCAGAAACCACGATTCCACGGTAGCGGCGTCCGGTACGGCGGGCTCCTGGGAGGGGGATGAGGATTCGGTTTTACCGAACGGAATTCGCATGAAGCCCTGTCATTCGTTCAGGAGGCGGATTATGCCTAAATTTCTATTCCGATTGAACTTAAATGTAAAACGGTTTTTTTTAAAATGCAACAGGAAAAATTATATTTATGGAATTCGGGGATTTTGCGCATCCCATAGGATGGGACCGGACGCTTTCCATGATCCGTTCCGGGGCCATGCGGAAGCAAAGGAGGACGGATTTCCGGCTATTTACCGGGATCGAATCTGACAGAGAAATCCTGCGCAGACACCAACCCCGGGAGGGGGGGGCACAGGGAGAGAGAAAAAACACCCGTCTGAGAGGGAGCAGGCGGGTGGTTTTTTTGAATTCATGTATCATTTACAGTCTTGTCAATGACAGTTTAAAGTTCAAGGTTCAAAGTTCAAAGTGAGAACATCGTTCTATCCTTTGAACCTTGAACTTTGAACTCAAAGTTCCGGGTAAAAATTCAGCATTGTAGGTCCGAAATGCCGAGTCCCGCCCCCGGATCAAGTCCGGGGCAGGCCCCGGAATCAATCTATTGGCAGGCCCCGGAATCAATCTATTGGCAGGCCCCGGATCAAGTCCGCGGCTTGCCACGCGGGACGAGGCTTTCGGACATCTGTTAAAAAAAGTCCGATAGCCTCGCTGAGATGACGCTCGGCATATCGGACCTACAACTCCGGGATATTTCCTCTTTTTCTATGAACAATGAACCATGAACTATGAACTTATAAAGTAAACCAGTAGCTCGCCTTCAACAGGAACACGTTCTCCGCGGCTGCGGACGAGAGCGCGTCGATGTTCTCAGTCACGGACCGCTCCCAATCGCTCGTCCAGCTCGTCCGGCCCTGCGACCACACCGCGTACAGCACGGAGCCGGGCCTGTATTCCCATCTCACCACCAGGTTCGAGCGGAATTCCCTGAAGCTGAAGTCCGGGTTCGCGAACGCGTATTCCGGCCCGCCGGCTTCGGCCGCCTGCCAGGCGCCGGTTTCCCCCGATTTCCCGATTTCGTCCTTCCCGATCGTCCGATAGCGTTTTCCTTCGGAAACGGCCAGCGGCGACAGCACCCGCTTATAATGCGAGTACCGGCCCGTGGACACGAACGGGCTCCCGTAGAACTGCACCGACAGGTCCGGGGTCGCGTACCAGTTGAGCCGGCACGTCGCGGACAGGGTTTTCTGGTCGATGCGGCCGAGCACGTACACGGGCGCGCCTGAGGCCGCGTCCGCGGTTGTCGCGGCGTACTGCAGGTCCTGGATGTTCCGCGAATGGCTAAAGTCCGCGGACAAGGACACGCGGTCCGCGACGCGCCACGAGAATCCCGCGGACGGCTCGTGCAGTTCCGATGCGCCTCCGCCGAAGAAGTGCGCGTGGTCCGAGATGCGGGCGCTGAAGGGCTTTCCCGCGTCGCTCGAAACGCTTGCGGAGACGCAGATCAGCCCGGGCATGCGGAAGGCGGGGCCGCCCCTGAGCATGCGCGTGTCCGCGTACGGCCGCAGGTGATTGAAACCTGCGCGGAAGCCCCACCGGTTGTTGAACGTGCCGTAGAACGAAATGCCGGTTCCGTCGCTGGTGGAAAGGCCGCCGAAGTCCCAGTTGTTCCACTGGCTGAAATAAACGGACCAGGAGCGCAGGGTTTTCCCCGGGTCGGTCTGGCTGTACTCCACGGACGCGCTGTTCGCCAGCACGTCCGCCTGCTGCAGCCAGCCGATGTCGTTGAGATCCAGTCCCGGCGAGTACCAGTGGAACGAATTTTTATAACGGAGCTTGCTGTTCCCGGCCCGGCCGAAGGACACGGCCCCGCCGTGCCCGGACAGGGATTCCGCGAGCGAGTCGACCGCGACGTGATCCGCGTCCGGCCGCTGAAAGAAGTGCACGGCCCCAGTCTGGGCCCTGAGCATGGCCTCCTGATC
>JAFGAX010000115.1 GCA_016933415.1 bacterium | reverse complement strand
TACGTGAAATCGAACCCTATGTCTATTGCCAGTTCACGAACAGCCCGGCCAGCCACCGGAAGGGCGCGTCGCGGCTTCCCTGGCTTTCCGGATCAGCCGCCTGGTCGTATTTTACCGCCACCCAGCACATCCTCGGTATCCGGCCGGAGGTGGACGGGCTCCGGATCGACCCCTGCATCCCTTCCGGGTGGAAACAATTCACGGCCAACCGCCGGTTCCGCGGTAAAACCGTCCGGATCGAAGTCGCCAATCCAAACGGCGTGGAGAAAGGTATACGCGAACTGACGTTGAACGGAGAGGTATTGTCCGGCAATCTGCTTCCGATTCAAAAACTGAAAGACGAGAACACGGTCCGCGCGGTCATGGGCCGTTGAGGGTTCCCGGACCCCGCTTCCCACGATCCGGAAATACCCTTAAGGATGATCCTGTCATTTCGAAAGGAGCGTTCATGAAGCCCGAAAGTCACAAACTGTCGTTCTGGGAAAAGGCCGGATACGGGTGCGGAGACTTGGCTTCCGTTCTTTTCTGGCAGACCATCATGGTTTATCTGTTCTTTTTCTACACGGACGTTTTCGGGCTGACGGCCGCGGCCGCGGGCACGATGATGGGCGTCTCCCGCCTCCTGGACGCGTTCATCGATGTGGGCGTAGGCATCACCGCGGACCGGACCAAAACCCGCTGGGGTAAATTCCGGCCCTATCTCCTCTGGATGTCCCTGCCGCTGGCCGTCGCCGCGGTGGTCACCTTCATCACGCCATCCTTTGGTCCGACGGGAAAGCTGATCTACGCGTACATCACCTTTATCGCCTTCATGTTTTTCTATTCAGCGATCAACATTCCCTACACATCGCTTCTGGGCGTCATCAGTTCAGATCCGAACGAACGGACCAGCGCCTCGTCATTCAAGTTCGTCGGCGCCTACTTGGCCGGCATCATCGTTTCCGCGACCGCGCTTCCCCTGTCGCGGTATCTGGGCCACGGCCAGCCCGCGAAGGGATGGCCGATCACCATGACGATTTATGCGTCCGCGGCAGTCGTTCTCTTCCTCATCACGTTCCTTTCCACGCGCGAGCGCATACAGCCCATCGCGAAGGAGAAGACATCCATCCGGAGCGACCTCAAGGACCTCTCCCGGAACACTCCATGGATCATTCTTTTTGCGGTGACCATCCTGTTCATCCTCTTCGTCTGCATCCGGCTCGCGGTGACCACGCATTATTTCAAGTATTATGTCGGCGAACAGCATGTGGCGTTCCTCGGAAAAACCTTCGGATTCGAATGGCTGGCTTCCGCATTCAATGTCGTCGGCCAGGCCTTTTCCCTGATCGGCGTTCTGCTTGTGCCCTGGTTTACGCGGGTCGCGCGGAAAAAGCGGGCCGTTCTCATTCTGCTGGCGACCGCGGTTCTCTGCACGGGATCTTTTTACCTGTTCGCGCCCGGCCAGCTTCTGCTCATTTTCGGCGTCCAGATTCTCGGGTCTCTTACGGGCGGCCCCATCTCCGCGGTGCTGTGGGCCATGTACGCGGACACGGCCGACTACTCCGAATGGAAAACCGGCCGCCGGGCGACCGGCCTGGTGTATTCCGCCTCCATCATGTCCAACAAGATCGGCTGGGCGCTCGGAACGTTCATCGCGGGAATCATCCTCAGCGCATATGGTTTCATTCCGGATCAGATCCAGAATACCAATGTCCTCAGGGGGCTCAAGGCCATGATGAGCGTCATTCCCCTGGTCATGGGAACCGTCGCGTTTCTGCTTCTCATGTTCCTGTACAAGCTGGATGATGACATCATGAAGAAAATCAAGGAAGAACTCGAAGCGCGGCGGGCCTCCGCATAAAATGGCGGAAAAATTCTTCTGAACCATTCGAAACAGGGAAGATAAAATGCAGTACGGTCATTTCGACGATGCGGCGCGGGAATACGTGATCGACCGGCCGGACACGCCCAAGGCGTGGAGCAATTACCTCGGATCCACGGAATTCGGGTCGATCATCACGAACAATGCCGGCGGATACAGCTTCTACAAATCCGGCGGCATGGGCCGATTTGTCCGTTTCCGCTTCAATTCCATTCCCATGGACCAGCCGGGCCGTTACCTG
Organism: bacterium; assembly: GCA_016933415.1. Classification (GTDB taxonomy): domain Bacteria; phylum Zhuqueibacterota; class QNDG01; order QNDG01; family DTFT01; genus JAFGAX01. The sequence continues at coordinate 13,564 of JAFGAX010000115.1, read as the reverse complement.
TACTTCCGCGACCACGAAACAAAGGATTTCTGGTCCGCCTCGTGGCAGCCGGTGGGCAAGCCCCTGGACAAGTACCGTTCCGTTTGCAGGCACGGCACCGCGTACACGGTGATCACATCGAAATACCGGGGCATCGAGTCGGAAGTCACGTATTTCGTGCCCCTGGGCAGGCGGTTCGAGGTCTGGAAGGTGCGGGTCACGAATACGACCCGGAAAAAGCGGACTTTGTCCGCCTTCACCTACCTGGAGTACGCCGGCAACTGGAGCGCCATTGACGATCTGCTGAACATCCAGTACGTCCAGTACACGGCACAGATAAAAGTGGTTGACGGCATCATCGACCACGGCACCAATATCCACATCCCGGAGATGCCGGACCAGTTCAAGGAAAAGGACCAGGGACGGCACACCTTTCAGGCGCTGGTCGGGGCGAAAGTGACGGGGTATGACACCGACCGGGAGATGTTTCTGGGACCGTACCGGACATACGCAAACCCGATTGCGGTTGAGAAAGGCAGATGCTCGAACAGCCTGGCCTACGGAGACAACCCCTGCGGCTCTCTTCAGACGCGGCTCACGCTCAATCCCGGGCAGACACGCGAGTTTCTTGTGATCGCGGGCATTGGGAAGGCTTGGGAGGAGGGGAAAAATGCGGTCGCGGAGTACTCGACCCCGTCCCGTGCGGACGAGGAACTGGAAAAGATCAAGACCCACTGGCACGCGAAACTCGGTGCCTTTTCCGCCCGGACGCCGGATCCTGAGCTGAATTCCACGATCAACACGTGGGGCATCTACAACAGCCTGATCACCTTCGCCTGGTCGCGCGCGGCGAGTCTCATTTATTCGGGTATTGACCGGGACGGCCTCGGTTACAGGGACACGGTGCAGGACTTCATGGGCGTGTTCCAGTCCATCCCGGAAGAAACCCGGGAACGGCTGGAACTCATGATCACCGGCCAGGTGTCCACGGGCGGGGCCATGCCCTGCGTCATGCCTTTCGACCACAGTCCCGGGAACGAACCCGCGCCCCGCGAGGAGGAATACCGCTCCGACGACAGCCTCTGGCTGTTCAACGCCATACCGGCCTACGTGCGGGAGACCGGAGACACGTCCTTCTACGGCAAGGTCCTGCCGTACTCGGACCGGGGCGAGGACACGGTGTTCGGCCACATGAAGCGGGCCATCCGGTTCAGCCTGGAACGGTCCGGCGGTCACGGACTGCCCTGCGGCCTGCGCGCGGACTGGAACGACTGCCTGCGGTTCGGTCACCACGGGGAATCGGTATTCGTCGCGCTTCAGCTCAGGCTGGCCCTGAAAGTGTACATCGAGACGGCTGATTTTCTCGGCGAATCCGGCGAGTCGCAATGGGCAAGGGAGGCCCTGCGGACCCTGGACGGGAACATCCAGAATCACGCCTGGGACGGCCGGTGGTTCATGCGGGGCTACCGGTACGACGGTATGAAGTTCGGGTCGAATGAATGCCCCGAAGGGAAAATTTTCCTGAACATGCAGACCTGGGCGGTGCTGTCCGGAGCCGCATCTCCGGAACAGGCCGAATCGGCCATGGCCTCGGTGAACGAGCGCCTGGCTACGCCGTACGGACTCGCGTTATGCGATCCGCCGTTCGCGGAAACGGACTACAACATTGTGCGCGCGGCCCTGTTCAACCACGGGCTGAAGGAAAACGCGGGCATCTTCGTCCACACGCAGGGATGGGCGGTCATGGCCGAGTGCCTTCTGGGTCACGGAGATCAGGCGTACCGCGACCTGAGAGCCTACCTCCCGGCGGCGTTCAATAAGAAGGCGGAAATACGCGAGATCGAGCCCTATGTGCTCTGCCAGTCCACGCACTCGAAGCAGAGCCCGAAACACGGCGTCTCGCGCATTCCCTGGCTGTCCGGGTCCGCGACCTGGACGTATTACGCGATCACGCAGTACATGCTCGGCATTCAACCCGAGGTGGAGGGGCTCCGCATCGATCCCTGCATCCCGAAGAAATGGAAAGGATTCACGGTCGAACGGATTTTCCGGGGGAACAAGATCCGTATCCGCGTGGAGAATCCGAACGGTGTGGAGAAGGGCGTGACGCGGGTGGTGCTGAACGGTGAAACGATCGAGGGGAATCTGATTCCGGTTTTAAAAATGAAAGCCGGGAACGATGCCGTCGTGACGATGGGGTGAAAGCACCGTGTCGTCCCCGAACTCTTCAGTCGGGGACCTGGTTGCGGTATTAGAATGATTGAAAACGGTAACCTTCTCTGAGAAGATTACCGTTTTTGTCTGCCACTTTGCGGAAAGTTGTCTTCCATTGCCGGAACTCAGGGAAGACGCAGAATCCATCCGCTGACCGCGTTCAACGCGTCGGGGGAGAAGGTCTCATCGATCGCCGCATACTCGGACGGAGCGCCCGTCGAACAGGTCTGGAACAGGTGGTTCATCGAAGGCAGGACCCGCAGATCCGCTTTTTTATTTCCAGCCTTCGCGAATGCGGCCTGCATGAGTGGAAGGTTCTGAGCCGGGGGCACCTGCAGGTCCTTTTCGCCCCACAGGGCGAGGACGGGAATTCGTATTTTCTCGAGCACTTTCACCGGATCGTACGTTAGAAAGAAGCGGATCCAGGGAGAATTGATCTGCCGCACCTGCAGGGGGATGGTCTCCGCGCTGAATCCGGTTTGCTGTTTCTCCTCCTCGGTCAGCTCCTTGAGCGCATCCTCCAGCAGACCCCGGATTTTCTGTGCCGCCGCGGCCGTGTCGGGTTCCGTCTCGACAACGGCGAAAAGCCGTTTCTGTATTTCTCGATTTTTGGATATCGACCGGGCGTCGGTTCCGGACGCTTTCATGATGGCTTCGCCCTGAAGGAAGAGAAGGCTGTCGCCGCGGAGTCCGGGTCCGGCAAGCAGGACCAGGAATGAAATGTCCCCGTTCCGGGAAGCCGCGAGCGGCGCGATGATGGCGCCTTCGCTGTGCCCGGCGAGCCCGATCCGCTCCGGTTTCACGTCGGATCTGGATTTAAGGTAATCGACAGCCGCGAGCGCGTCCGTGACGAAATCCAGGGTGGTGGCGTTCCGGATGTTCCCGCCGGATTTGCCCGTGCCCCGGTCATCGAAACGCAGAACCGCAATGCCACTCCGCGTCAGGTGGTCCGCCAGGACCAGAAAGGGTTTGTGCCCGAATACGGTCTCATCGCGGTCCTGGGCTCCTGAACCGGTCAGCAGCGCGACCGCAGGAAAGACACCCTTTCCCGAAGGCCTGGTGAAGGTTCCGGCCAGATCGATTCCGGCCGCCGCATTGTGAAATTGAACATCCTCGGACACGTACGGATACGGCGGGGCCGGTTCCTGGGACCTGGTCGTCACCGGTAAGGACTCGGCCTTGGACAGATTGAGCGGCATGGATATTCCGCCCTGTGTCCATTTTCCGGTGAGCGAATCCCCTGCGGCATTCAGCAGACCTTCGAACTTCCCTCTGACGACTGCGACTTGAAGTATCAGGCTGTCGCCGCGTACAACGGTCTCGCTGACCGGGATGTCCCTGGCGCCCTGATCGGGACTGTCGAGCGCGGTTTTCCATCCGCCGTCCGGATTTTTTGTCACTTTAAAGACGATTCTCAGACGGTTCCCCATGATGTCCAGTGCGCCTGTCCAGATTCCTTCAGGAGATTTCGGATTGCCGGCTGAAAGGGATCCAGTGATGGGGATCAGCATTCCCAAAGCCAGCATGACAAGAAGCATCACCTTCCGCATTCTCTTTTCCTCGCTTCCATCGGTTTGCATGGTTGTTAGCACAATGAAGTATACGGAAAATGCAAGCTTTCGGTTGCGATTATAAAACTCTTAGAAACAATCCCTTAAGATAGTGTCCTTCCGTGTGTCCGAGAAGAACCGGATGGTCGGGTCCGGGTCCAAGCCGCTTGATCACCTGGCCTGTCCGGCCTGCATCGCGAACAGCCCCATGAACGATTTTCATGAAAAGGTCCGCGTCCACGTGGTTCGAACAGGAAAAGGTCATCAGAAAACCGCCGGGCTGGAGACGTTTGAGCGCCTGGAGATTCGCGTCCTTGTATCCCCGGGCAGCCTTGTTCACGTCCGCCCGGGTTTTCGCGAATGCCGGCGGATCGAGGATGATCAGGTCGAAACGGACATCCGTTTCCCGGAGATACTGGAAAACATCGCCCGCGATAACCGGATGATGTTCCGCCGAAAACCCGTTTTTCGCCAGATTGCGCACCGCCGATTCGCAGGCCGGTTCGGACACGTCCACGGATATCACCTGTTCCGCTCCCCCGGCCGCGGCATAGACCGAGAACGCGCCCGTGTAGGAGAAACCGTTCAGGACCCGGAGCGACTGGCTCGCGGTACGGATGATTTCACGGTTGGGGCGCTGGTCGAGAAAGAATCCGGTCTTCTGTCCGTTCAGCGGATCCGTCTCGAATTTCAGTCCGTTTTCAAGAATGTCCACGCGGTCCGGCAAATCGTCGCCGTGCGCGATTCCGACCCGGTCCGGAAGCCTTTCGCGTTTCCGGGACCGGCCCTCGCTTCTTTCGAGAACGGTCACGGGTTCGATTCCGTCGACGAGCGCCTCGAGAATGTCATCCCTGTGTTTCTCGATGCCGGCCGTGCCCACGGTCATGACCAGCACATCCGCGTACCGGTCCACGACGAGGCCCGGGAATCCGTCGCCTTCGGAATTGATCAGCCGGTACGCGTCGGTTCCGGGCGGAACGGTTTTCGCGCGCAGTTCTTCCGCCCGGCGGATACGATCGTTCCAGAAAGACCGGTCCACCGTGACCGCCGGATCCGTCGAGAGCAGGCGGAAGGCAATGTCCGAATCGGGGCTGAAGAATCCGATTCCAAGAGAGGCGCCGTCGGAGGAGACGGCTTCGGCCACGTCGCCTGAGACAAGTGACGGATCCGCATGGCTGATCGCGCCGGAAAACAGCCAGGGATGACCTTTTCGGAGGCTCAGATCCCGTTCGGGCTTCAGGTGGATTTGGGGGTATGGCATGATTTCCTCATTCCTGTGTCCACCCGTGATCCAGCCCGAATCTGGCCAGGTGGGATCTGGCGCGGTTATACTCCGCATCCGTGACTTTACGATTCATCGGGGGCATTTCGTGGCTTCGATGCGCAGGGAAGTACTGGCGCATCAGGCTGATTCGGGTCAGGGGAGACACGCGTTCGGAGATGAAACGCAAAACCGCTTCCGTCCCTGAGGCGTCCCCGGGGAGGACGAGATGACGGATCAGCAGACCCCGGACCGCGATCCCCACGTCATCCAGGACAAGGGTTCCGACCTGTCTTGCCATTTCCAGAATCGCGGCTCGGTTTATATCCGGATAATCCGGGGCGCCCGAATACTTCCGGGCCGGCCCGGGATCTGAATATTTCATGTCCGGCATGTAGATATCGATGATACCGTCCCACAGTCTGAGCATGTCGATCGATTCGTATCCGCCGCAGTTGTAGACAATTGGTATCCGCAGTCCCTTCTGAAATGCGATGAGGAGCGCGGCCATGATCTGGGGCGCGAAGTGGGATGGGGTCACCAGATTGATGTTGTGGCCCCCCCGCTCCTGGAGCGCCAGCATCATCTCCGCAAGACGGGGCAGCGTGACGGGCTTTCCGTGCCGCATCTGACTGATGGGAAAGTTCTGGCAGAACACGCAACGCAAGCTGCAGCCGGAGAAAAAAATGGTGCCCGATCCACGGGTTCCGGATATGGGGGGTTCCTCTCCGAAGTGCAGGTTGTCAGAGGCCACCTCCGGCAGGAAACCCATGCCGCACAGCCCTTTTTCTCCCGCCAGGCGGTTCACCCCGCAGGCGCGCGGGCACGCCCGGCAGGGGGAGAGCAGGCAATAGGTCTCCTTCAGCCGTGCGCGGATCAGGGTGATCTTGGAATTCGGATTGCTTCCGGAATTCAGGATTCGGCCTTTCAGAGGGTGCGGGGGAAAAAAGGTCTCCGGGATCCGAAAGATCGCTTGCCCGGCACCTGCGAGGCGCCAGGCACGATTCCGTATGCCGCCGGCCGTATCAGCCGGTCAGTCCCGCTTCCCGGTGTTTCTTCGCGATCGCCTCAGCCAGGCCGTCAATCGCCTTGTCATCCGCATCGGTCGGATCGCCCTTGCACAGGACGGGCGGGATGATCTCAACCTTGAGGTTCGGGATCATGGACGCGATGGCCTCCACCGCTTTGGTTGTCCACCCGTATGAACCGATCACGGAGGCGAACCGGACCTTGGGACGTATGGCGTTCGCCAGGACCGCCGCGTACACCGCGTTCGGATGCGGGCCCGCATGTACCGTGGGCGTGCCGACGACGAGGGTGGCCGCATCGACGAGCGAAATGGCGAGTTTGCCGATGTCCGCGGATGCGAGGTCGAAACGGTAGGCCGTCACGCCGCGGTCCACGAGGCCGGCGATGAGCCGGTCAACCATTTTACGCGTGCTGCCGTGCATGGAGATGTACGGAATGACCACCTCGTTTTTCACATTGTCGGATATCCAGTCGCAGTACGCGTCCATGATGAAGGCCGGATCGTCATACAGCGGGCCGTGACTGGGCGCGATGCGTTTCACGCCGAGGGATTCGACTTTCTCCATGTTTTTACGGATCACGTTCCGGAAGGGCATCATGATTTCGGCATAATAGCGCTTCGCGGATTCGTACACGCGGGGACGGTCCACGGCCGTGAGATCCGTGGTGGCCAGGTGCGATCCGAAGAAATCGCAGGAGAACAGAATTCCGTCCTCCTTCAGAAACGTCACCATGGTTTCGGGCCAATGTACCCATGGCGTGTACACGAACTGGAGCGTCTTGCCTCCCAGCGCAAGGGTTTCTCCGTCCGTCACCACGCGGATGCGGTTTTCGGGGACGTGCAGGTGATCCATGACGAGCGGTTTGGCCTTTTCGGAACACAGAAGAACCGCCTTCGGATATTTCGCCAGCACCATCGGGACGGCGCCGGAATGGTCCTGTTCGGTGTGATGCGACACGACAAAATCGATCCGGTCCACGCCGGCCAGCTGTTTCTCCAGCATCGGCCAGAACGGGGGATCCACAGTGTCCAGCAGAACCGTTTTCTCGGAACCCCGGATCAGGTAGGCATTGTAGCTGGTGCCGTCCGGAAGCGGAATCAATGAATCGAACAGCCGCCTGTCCCAGTCCACAACACCCAGCCAGTGTACGCGGTCCGCAATCGGTCTCAGGTTCATTTCAGACTCCTTTCCGGTTCAAATGGAAACCATTCACGTCTTCATTCTTCTTCGTTTTTTTCGAACAGAAGTTCCGCCCCTTCCTTGAGAAGAAAGGATGCGATCAACAGACCAACGATCGGGTCCGCCAGAATGAACCCGGTGGCGGCCCGCACGATCAGGCCGGCCAGGAGGGCCGCTGAGAGCGCGGCGCACACGAAAGTTTCCTTCGCATCCGCGACGAGCGACCGAAGTCCCATGCGCAGGCCCAGGCGGTATTTCAGAATTCCCAGAACGGGCATCGTGACGCAGGACAGAGCCGCGATTGCGATGCCGAGAGGGGAGGGTTCGGATTCTCCTCCGCCCATGATCTTGTGCATGGATTCGACGATGATATACGCTGCGAGTATCCAGAAGGTCGCGCCTACGAAACGGACAGCCCTGGAGTCGATCCGCCTCTCTTCGGAACCGGATGGCGCCCGCAAACGCCAGATCAGAACAATCGCTGAAAGCGATTCCAGAATGCTGTCCAATCCGAAACCGGTCAGCGCGATGCTCGAGGCCAAAGCTCCGGCGAACAGTGAGACGGCCGCTTCCACCAGATTGTAGCTTACGGTGAAATATTCCAATCGAAGCGCTTTTTTCCGCAGTTGAGGATCGATCATATCCGATTTTATCCATTCCGGGCTTGACTTCTTGCTGAAACGGCTCTAAATATATGCATTTTTTACCTTTTTAGCAATTAAGGTTTAACTGCTTGAGAAATGAACCGGTTCCCATGAATCTCTTTCATTAACAGAAATGAAAAATCCGCGCAACTTTTATCTTGACAATGAGTTAGATAGAATGTAAGTTACTCGGGAACGTGCGAAATGGGTTTCCGACCAGTCACTCCGGGCTGAAAGGCAGCCCGGACGCAAGCGCCCGATCTGCTCTTTTCGCACGTTTGGATCTTTTTCACGATGGAGTCACCATCCATGAGAAGAGTCATTCCCGTCTTGCTGACCGTTTTGGTCGTTGCGTTCACCGGATGCGCTTATTTCAACATTTTCTACAATGCCAGGCGATACTATAGCAGAGGCATCCAGGCTGTGGAAAAGGAGCGCATCCAGAATGCACAGACCATCCAGGCGGCCGCCTCCCGTCAGAATCCCGGAGGAGCCGGCAAATCCGATTTCCAGAAATCCGCGGAAAAAAGCCTCAAACTGCTCGATTACTATCCGAACAGCAAATATGTCGATGACGCCCTTCTGCTGCTCGGCAAATCCTATTACTACACGCAGGAATACCAGATGTCCCTGCGGCGCTTCCAGGAACTGCTCGACCGCTTCCCGAAAAGCGAACTTCGTTTCGATGCCGAACTCGGCATGGCCAAGACCTATGTGGCGCTCAAGCAGTTTGAAGATGCGGACAAGATTCTGGCACGAATCGTCGATCAGAATCTGACCAAAGAACAGCTCGCCGAAGCCTACTATTACCAGGGCCGGTATTTCGAAACGCGCAGAGACTTCGCGGGCGCGGCCGGGGCCTTTCAGAAAGTGGTCGATCTCGGAAGCAAGAGCCTGAGACAGGAAGCCCAGTTCGCGGTGGCGGACAACTGCGACTCCCTGATGGCCTTTGACCGCGCCATCGAGGCCTACGGAAGGTTCCTGAGAATGGATCCGCTTCCCGAGATGCGGTTTGCGGCCGAGTTCAGGCTCGCCGTGGCCATGAAGAACGCCGGCCGCCCGGATGAGGCGGTCCGGAGACTGGAACGGCTTCTCGGGGACGAGAAGAACCGCCTGCGCGAACCCGAAATGCGCCTGCAGGTTGCGGATGCGCTCGTACGCAAGGGGGATATCGACGGTTCCGTGACCACCTACCGGGATGTGATCAAACTCAAGGAGAAGTCCGATTTTTCAGCCGAGGCCTACTACGCCCTGGGCCGGCTGTACGAAACCCGGCTCGGGGATTATGACCGGGCCGCGGAGAATTACACGCAGGTTAAAAAAGAGTCTGCCCGGTTCAAGTACGCCGATTCGGCCGAAGTCAAGGCCCGGGATATCATGCGGCTGAAAGCGCTGCGGGAGGTGGTGCGGCTGGGTTTGACGGGAGGCGAAGGAGAGGTGGAGATCGAGAAGACCACAGAGGAGACCGATGAGGACTCGGTGGATGCGTTCGGCCGACGGATCTATGCGCGCGTGGATTCCGCAATCGCGGACTCGCTGGTGTACACGGAACGCATTCTCACGGATCCGGCCCTGAAACTCCAGGCCCAGGAGATTCAGCAGAGGGATGCGCGGAACCGGCGGGACGCACGTCCGGAGGAAGGCGGTTCCGGCCGGCCGGCAGACCGAGTCGTTGACTGGAGAGACATGGATGACTTCGACCTGGAGGACGACGAATACGAAACCTTTCTGGAGCGCGCCATCACCGAACGGAAACGCCGGGCCGACCTGACCCGGCTGGCTGAAAATCCGGAGCTCGCCTCGTTTAAAAAGGAGGAAACGGACAAGAACCTGTTTCTTCTCGCGGAGCTGTATCTTTTCCGGTTCTCGCTTCACGATTCGGCGGCCGCCGCATACCGGCGTCTCACCGACCTGTATCCGGAAAGTCCATATGCGCCCCAGTCCCTGTACAATCTGCGCTATATTCTCAGGCACATCACAAAAGACAGCGCGGCTGCGGATTCCATCGGCAGGCGCATTCTGGCCGAAGATCCGAAGTCGGCCTTCGCGAAAGCGGTACGCAGGGAATCCGGCATCCGGACCGGGGATGCGGAGGAGGATTCCGTCGAGGCGGTTTTTCTCCGAGCGGAAGACCTTCTGCTGGTTCAGGGCAGGCCTGCCGAAGCGGCGGTTTTATACCGGTCCATTCGAGAGCGGTATCCCGACTCCGGCACGGTTCCGAAAGCGTTGTACGCCGAAGCCTGGATTTATGAGAACACGCTGAATTCACCCGAACGGGCGATCGCGCTCTACGACAGCCTCATCGGATCCCATCCCGGGACACTCTACGCGGAAAAAGTGAAGGACAAGGTACAGACGGCGAAACTTGAATCCGCGAAACAGAAGGATCCGCGACCCGATCGTAAACCGGCTGATTTCATCGAGCCCGTGCGGGTCGATGCGGGCGCGGACTCGATCGCGGCCCTTGAAACCCTTAGCCGCACACCGGATGAATTCGAACCCGGAGCGGCGGATTCGACCGGATCCGGCGGGATTCCGGCGCAGGATCCGGACCGGGGCGCAGAACCGAATTCCGATGAACCCGGGGGCGTGGAAATCCCGGCGGATCCGGCCGGCCGAACGTCCGCCCCTCCCGGGGATATCCGATAGGAAACCAAATGATTTCATCCGTATCCTGTCCGGTGATCGACCAGGCCCCGGCCGGTCCGGGGATATTCACGATCCGGCTGAAAGCCCCGGTACTGGCGGCTGAAGCGAAACCCGGCCAGTTTGTTCATGTGCGGACCGCGGACGGGATCGATCCCCTCTGGCGGAGACCCTTCAGCATCCATCGCGTGGACCGGAGACGCGGGATACTCCTGCTTTCTTACCGCAGAATCGGTAGAGGCACGTCTCTCCTGGCCGGCCGCACAGCCGGGGACACAATCGACCTGCTCGGCCCGCTGGGAAAGCCGTTCGATACCGCGGGCCGTTTTGATAAAGCCATCATCGTGGCCGGCGGGCTGGGTATCGCACCCGTTCCCTTTCTGCTGGATGCGCTTCGAAAGGAAGGGAAGAGAGCCGTGGTTCTGTGGGGTGTCCGTTCGAAAGCGGAATTTTTCTGTTTGGAGGCGCTTCGCGGGAGGAAAACAGCCATCCATATCGCCACGGAGGACGGAAGCGAGGGTTTCCACGGCAGGGTCACGGATCTGTTCGGCCGGCTCGCCGCCGAATTCACGGCCGGTTCCGGTTTCAGTGGATTCGCCTGCGGTCCCATGCCCATGCTGAAAACGCTTCAGCCCCTGGCAGCGGCTTCCGGTTTCCCCTGGCAGGCCTCCCTGGAGGAGCGGATGGCCTGCGGCGTGGGCGTCTGTCAGGGATGCGTGGTGCGCATGAAAAACCGTCAATACCGGACCGTTTGCGCGGACGGTCCCGTATTCGACCTCGCGGAGCTCGACTTCAATGACTGATCTGTCCGTTCGCATCGCAGGCCTGGCGCTGAAGAACCCCGTGCTGACCGCTTCCGGCACTTTCGGATACGGAACGGAATACGCCGGTTATTTCGACATCTCCCTTCTGGGCGGCATTGCCACGAAAACGGTGACTCTGGAGCCGCGCGAGGGAAACCCCATGCCCCGTCTTGCGGAAACGCCCGGGGGCATGCTCAATTCCATCGGCCTCGCGAATGTCGGCATCGAGCGGTTCCTGTCTGAAAAACTTCCGGCGCTTGAGGGGCTGGATACCCGGGTCATTGTGAATGTGGCTGGCAATACGGCGGAGGAATACGCGGAAGTGACATCCCGCGCGGCCGCGCATCCGCGCGTCGACGCGATTGAGGTCAACGTGTCCTGCCCGAACGTCCGGCACGGCGGTCTGGCCTTCGGGACGAATCCGGCCGCCACTGCCGAAGTGACGGCCGCCGTGCGGGCCGCCACCTCGAAACCCGTGATCGTGAAACTGACGCCGAATGTCACGGACATCACGGAAATCGCGCGTGCCGCCGAGGCCGCGGGCGCGGACGCCCTGTCGCTGATCAACACGGTTCTGGGCATGGCCATCGACATCGAGACCCGGCGTCCGCTCATCGCACGCCGCACGGCCGGCCTGTCCGGCCCTGCGATCAAGCCGATTGCGATCGCCAAGGTCTATCAGGTCCGTCAAGCGGTGAAACTGCCCCTGATCGGTATCGGCGGCATCATGCGCTGGCAGGATGCGGTGGAATTCCTCCTGGCCGGAGCCACGGCTGTTCAGACCGGAACGCTGCATTTCGTCGAGCCCGACGGCCCCGTCCGCGTTGTCGAGGGAATACGCCGCTACAGTGAGGAGAAGGGAGTGGCGTCCGTCACGGAGCTGGTCGGGGCTCTCAGCGAATAGTGCAAGGTGCAAGGTTTCAAGTTCAAAGAACAAACAGTTCCGGGTTTCGGGTTCCGAGTTCCGGGTTCCGGGTTGACATGGAAGTCATTCCTTATATAACCGGTCAGGCGATTGTGTCTGCAGACTATTGAAGACCGGAAATTTTCTATCGGGAATCCAGGTTGGTGAGGTTGAAACGATCCGGGATCCGCTTGAGTGAGCCTTTGACCATGAAACTTCGAAGTGTTCATCCCATGTTTACGAAAATTCATATTATCTGCAATAATCGCGAAGGAGCGAATTGAATGAAACCGAGAATCGACAGGAGATCCTTCCTCCAGACGGGGCTGACCGGTCTCGCGGGGACTTTTATCGTTCCGGCCTTCCTGAAATCCGCGTCCGGGAACGCCTGGGCGGCCGCAGGGACGCCGGCCGGCGCGACCGGATTTCTGGAAAGGTTTCAGGTCACCGAAGCGATGATCCGGGAAGTCATGGCCGAAGCCCTTTCCCGCGGCGGCGATTACTGCGACCTCTACTTTCAGCACACGATCGGGCATTCCATCGGACTGGAGGACAAGGAGGTCAACCGGGCCTACGGCGACATCGCCTACGGGGTCGGGATACGCGTGCTCAAGGGGGACCAGACCGGGTATTCCTTCACCGAGGCCATCACGCTTCCGGCCATGAAACTCGCAGCGGCTACGGCCGCGGCCGTCGCGGTCGGGTCGGCCGCGAACGCGCCCGCTTCGCTCGAGATGCGGCCGCACCCGGAATACGCAACGGTCGAAATCCCCTGGGAGGGCATGGAGATCGCAAGGAAGATTCCTGTTCTTCAGGAAATCAATGACCGGGTTTTCCGGCTCGATACGGCCGTCATCAAATGCCGGATCCGTTTCATCGACGAGACCTCCCACGTGCTCATCGCCACGTCCGAGGGTCGCATGGTCACGGACACCCGCGTCATGACCGGCGTGAACGTTTCGTGCACGGCCGAGAAAAACGGCAGGCGAGAGGAGAACGGATTCGGCGTGTTCGGCCGCAGGGGATTCGAGTTGTTCGGCCCGGACAACCGGGAGCGAATCGCGTCCGAAGCCGTGCGGCGCACCCTGGCGCTGTTTGAGGCGGAGAAGCCCTCCGGCGGGGAAATGGAAGTGGTCCTCGCGCCAGGCAGTTCCGGAATTCTCCTGCACGAGGCCATCGGCCACGGCATGGAGGCCGATTTCAACCGGAAGAGCATTTCGATTTTCTCCGACCTGATCGGAAAGCCGGTGGCCCAACCCTTTGTCTCCATCGTGGACGACGGAACCCTGCCGAACGCGCGGGGCAGCCTGAACGTCGACGATGAGGGCAACGACACGCAGAAGACCTTTCTTG
>JAFGAX010000114.1 GCA_016933415.1 bacterium | reverse complement strand
GGCGTTCCGGAGCAGACCTGTGTTTCAGCCGGGTATTACACCTTCGATCTGGCGGCGCCTGTTCCCCTGGCCGAAGGGGACGATTATTACGTGAAGGTCCGGTACAGGACTCCGGGATGGGCCACGCCCCTGCCCGCTGAGACTCTGGTCGAGGGATACAACGACCCGGTGATCGAGTGGGGAAATTGCTGGACCAAGATGCCGGATCGGCAGTCGTGGAACACGGAGGACGGGTACATCGATCCGTGCATTTACGCGTACACGACTCCCAACCGCGTCCGCACAGCGGTTCGGGTCATGCTCGAAGGGCCGTACCGTTCCGGCGGATCCATGGCGAGCGAACTGAACGCTTTACAGGTTATCCCCGCGGTATCGCCGTATGCGGACGGCCGCTCGGCAGAAGCGGTTCCCGAAGGCGTGACGGACTGGGTCTATTTGGAATTACGGCACCCGGACGGCGTCACTGCGGTCGGAGGCCGGTCCTTTTTTCTGAAGAATGATGGGAATGTGGTTGAGACGGATGGAACCACTGCGGATCTGCTCATCCCGGGGGTTCTTCCGGGGGCTTATTATATCGTCGTCAGACACCGCAATCACGGGGCTGTGATGAGCTCTTTGCCTTCAGCGCTCGATCCTCTGACGCCGGCGTGCGTCGATTTCACGGCATCCTCGGAAGCCTGTTACGGAACAGGAGGGCAGAAACTTCTGGAAAACGGCGTCTGGGGTATGTGGGCCGGAGACGGCAACGAAGACGGGCAGATCACGACCGCGGATTATTCGGCCTGGTACAATTCGGCCCGCGTCGGGGATCTGGGATACGTCAGCGCGGACTTCAATCTGGACAGCCAGGTCACGACCGGGGATTATTCGGCGTGGTACAACACGGCCCGCTCAGGAGGCGCGTCACAGGTGCCGTGAGGGAGAAGAACGGCAGTGTGGGCATCGGGCCATAAAGTCCGGGCAGCGCGCCGGACGTCTCCGGCGACATCGAAACCGGAGACGCGAACGCGTTCTACTTCGATGATCCTTCCACGGACGACACATGGCGCATCATGCGCAGCGGCAGCAACCTCGTTTTCCGGAGGCCGGTAAACGGGAGCCGGGTGTTGAAAAGTACACTGACTCCCTGATGCAAGCGACGGGCCGGCCTGACGCTTCCAGACAATGAGCCTGCCGCGACGTGCGTGCGTATCAGGCCCGAATACTCTCCCTGCATGACGCATGTCCGGCCTTGACCGGTGATAAGATCAGGACGTTCGCATAACTAAGGGATGGCGGAATTTATTTTCCGCCTTCTTTGATATGGGGGGTCCCCTGCGGCGGCTGAAATGACTTGCATTTCACGGATATGGGTTATAAATTTATTTAATCCATCCAGCCCGTGCGAATCTCTCCGGGGCATCGATCTACGTACTGACACGATCATCACTTCCCGCCCGCACAGGGGGGTATGCTGATTATTCCACATTCATCCACATCCAGGAGGAGACACGCCATGAGGGCGAACGCATTGTGTCTGCTGCTCTGCCTGGGATTGGCCGGATCCGGCCTGTCACAGAAAATGACGGTGAAAGACGACGAGGGGCATCTGTTGATGGAAGTGAACGACGAGGGAACCGTCGGATCCATCACCATCGAGGATTCGACCCTCGCTCCCTCCTCCACGACGAACAAGCTCTACAACGTGTCCGGCGCGCTGTATTTCAATGGTAGCGCACTGGGCACCGCAGGCAGCGCGGGCGGGTGGACGGACGGAGGCGCGAACGTGCACACTGTGACGTCCACGGACAAGGTGGGCATCGGCACGTCCTCTCCGGAGTTCAAGCTGAGCCTCGACGACGACGGCGGCATACTGGCAAAGGGTACAATCGGGGGCGGCGCCGCCCTGGGCACGGCGGGTGCGGGTACGCGGCTGATCTGGTATCCGAAGAAAGCGGCGTTCAGGGCGGGTTATGTGGGCAGCAACCAGTGGGACGACGGCAACGTGGGAGACTGCTCCATGGCCCTCGGTTTCAATACCACGGCCGGGGGAGCCTATTCCACGGCTCTGGGGTACGGGACCGCGGCCGGGGGCGGTTATTCCACTGCCATGGGGAACAATACCTCGGCCGGCGGCGGTTATTCCACGGCTATGGGCAACGCGTCCGCTGCGGGCGGATCGTACTCCACGGCCATGGGGTACGGCACGTCGGCGAACGCGTACCTGTCGACGGCTATCGGCCGGTACAACACCGGCGGAGGCACGGGCACGAGCTGGGTTCCCGCGGATCCCCTGTTCGAGATCGGCATCGGCGCTGACGCATCCAACCGTGCCAACGCCCTGACGGTGTTGAAGAACGGCCATGTGGGAATTGGTACTGCAACGCCCGGGACCGACCTTGAAATCGCCGGCCAGGTGAAGATCACGGGCGGAAGTCCGGGAGCGGGGAAGGTGCTGGCCTCGGACGCGGCAGGTTTGGCCTCCTGGGAGAGTCCTTCCAGCGGCGGATGGTCCGACGATGGGACCGTCGTCCGGCTGACGGCAGCCACGGACAAAGTGGGCATCGGCCTGACCTCTCCCGCGTTCGCCCTGGACGTGAAGGATTCGCTGGGCATCAACGGAACCCGGCTTCTCTACCTGCCGGACCAGGCCGGTTTCACGGGCTCGGTTTTCTTGGGCACGGGGGGAGGCAAACTTTCACGCACATCGGGCGACGAGGGGAGGAACAATACGGGAGCGGGCCTCCTCGCGCTGTATTCCAACACTTCGGGCGCGTTCAACACGGCGGTGGGGTACGGGGCGATGAAGGCCAACACGGCCGGGGACTGGAACACGGCTGTCGGGAACGGGGCGCTGATCGCGAACACGACAGCAGACGAAAATGCGGCCGTCGGGAACGGCGCGCTGTATTCAAACACGACAGGAAGCGGGAATACGGCGGTCGGACACGGGACGCTTTTTCTCAATGAGTATGGATTCAACAACACGGCTGTCGGCCGCTACGCGCTTCTGCACAACACGGATGTCGGCAACACGGCGCTCGGCGCGTACGCCGGTTATTCCAACACGGACGGGAGCCACAATACGATGATCGGGGACAGCGCACTCTATGCCAACAGCTTTGGAGGGGATCATAACACGGCTGTCGGGTATCAGTCGCTCGCGTCCACAACGTATGCATTAAACAGCGTAGCGATCGGTTATCAAGCACTCGGAGACGCAAGCGGTGTAACATCAAACACGGCATGCGGATACAAGGCGCTTCGTCAAAGCGAGGGCCCGGATAACACGGGTTTTGGCAATTATACGCTCGTCGGAACCAACAGCGGATATCAGAACACCGCAATTGGATCCGAAACGGGCGGCGCCAATAAAACGGGTTATAAAAACACGTTTATTGGATACAGAGCCGACTGCTATGGAACAGCGGGGGATCTGAACAACGCCACCGCAATCGGGAATGACGCACAAGTGACGGCATCCAACAAGGTCCGTATCGGCAATTCATCGGTCACGGTCATTGAGGGACAGGTGGCGTGGACAGCCAGTTCGGATTCAACAAAGAAGGAGAACCTGCTCCGCACGGACGGAGAGGAGGCGCTCGGGAAGATTCGCGGCATGTGGCTGGGGAGCTGGAACTTCAAGGGCGGGGATAACCTGCGGTTCCGACACTACGGCCCCATGGCCCAGGCGTTCTTTCGTGCGTTCGGACACGACGGCCTGGGCACGATCGGCACGGACACGACCATCTGCGCGGCGGACATCAACGGCATCAACATGATCGCCATACAGGCGCTGGAGAAGCGGACGCAGGAACAGCGGTCCGAGATAGCGGCGTTGCGGGCGATGGTTTCGGAGCTTCGGGCGGAAAATGCGGAGTTGAAATCCATGGTCGCCGATATGCTGGAAAGAGTGGAGAGCAGGGATATTCGAATGACTTCGGCGGCTTTTCAGAAATGAGGCATACGAGTGGAGATGTTTGGGGATTCAGTAAAACGGTTTCCAGTCGACCCGCCGAATAAATGAAAGTGTCTCGCGCTTTAGCGCGGGTGTCTCGCGCTTTAGCGCGGGTGTCTCGCGCTTTAGCGCGGGACATGCCAGGCCCGCAATCTTTCCGGCGCAATCGCCGGGCAGTGATGCCCGGTGCGATATCGTGTCCGTTGTGGTAAACCACCGGATGATCGATCGTGCCGGGAGAAATCCGTAAAATCCGAGAAACTCATTGTTTTTCTTCATCGCTTTCAGTAATTTTTTTGCAGTCTAATCGACTCCTCATCCTTTTAATGATGGAAGAGCCGCGGTTTGGCAATGCCTGTAGTGGAACGATCCCGAAATCCCCGC
>JAFGAX010000113.1 GCA_016933415.1 bacterium | reverse complement strand
GCCGCGTCGCACGCGCCCCCGCCGTCCGCGTAATTCGCCTCCGTGCCCGCGCCGGTTCCGTCCGTCTCGCCGAGGATGAAGGCCTCGGGCTTCACCCGCTTGATCTCCTCCCGGAAGGGCCGCCACCATGCCTCGGATCCGTACCGGTTCTGCGGACCCCAGTACACGTCCATGCGGAAGCCGTCCGCGTCCCGTTCGGTCAGCCACCACCTGTACATGTCCATCATGAGAACGCCGGTCTTCAGGGATGCATAATTCAGATTGGAGAGGGACCATCCATCGTAATGGACGTACACCGTGGAGCCGTCTTTCTGGAAGGCGTACTGGCCCATGCCCCGTGCGTCGCCGAGAATGCGGCTCTCGACCACGGACCGGAACGGGGAATGATCGCCCCATTGCAGGATGTCCTGGACCCACGGGTGCCTTTCCGAAACGTGGTTCGGCGTGGAGTCGAGAATCACGCGGAGGCCCAGGCGGTGCGCCGTTCCGATGAAACGGTCCACGTCGGCCAGGGTCCCGAATTGGGGATGAACCGCGTAGAAATCAGTGACGTTGTATCCGGCATTCCCCTCGTTGACGGTCTCCCCGTTTTCGTAAATGGGCATCAGCCAGACGACGTTCGCCCCGAGCGATTGAATCGCGGGAAGCCTCTCCTCGGCCGCGGCCAGCGTGCCCTCGGGGGTGAACGCCGGCAGGTAGATCTCGTAAACCACTGCGTCGCGCACCCATTGCGGGTTCCCGTCCGCGTCCGGAAGCACGACGGTTCCGTCGGGGCGAACGGTGAAATAGGCGCGCGCCTCGCCCGTGTGCCCCTCGGCGTCCTCGACCTTCAGGTCGATGTAGTATTCCCCCGGAAGCGACGGCGTCGACACGGTCGTCGACTCGAACGGGGCCGGCGCCGGGATCGGCATCGGATTCCGTTCGTCGTCCGGCGTCCAGTCGAAGCGTTCCACGTCCTCTTCCGGATCGTTCGCCCACGCGTTGAGGCGGATTCCCCCGTCCTCCAGGGAGAGAAGAATCTCCGGTTTCGGGCCGTGATTCACGCGGTACCGGACGTTGACGGTGTCCGACGTCCGCCGGATGCCGGATCCGTCGGTCACCGCGGCCCGGATGAGGTTGTCCCCCTCCGCGAGACCGATCGTCTCCGAGAAAAGGCCGT
>JAFGAX010000112.1 GCA_016933415.1 bacterium | reverse complement strand
TCTGCGTTCGGAGCGGGGGACCGGCGAGCCGGCCGCGGCCGTCACGCTCGCGGCCGGGGTACTGAAAGGCGACCGGTTCGACTGGCTTGTTGAAAAAGCGGTGGAGCTCGGCGCATCCCGCATCGTTCCCTTTCTCTCCCAGGGATCGGCTGTCGGAAGCCCGTCCACAGGCAGAGCGGAGCGCTGGCGGAAGATCGCGCTTGCCGCGATGAAACAGAGCGGACGGTGCGTCTGGCCGGATGTCGAGGAGGCGGTTCATCTGGATGCGGTTGTCCGGCGGGCGGCGAACCACGAACTCCGCGTTGCCGCGCACGCAGGGCCGGATTGCGTCACGCTTCGTGACGCGGTCCGCGTCGTACCGTCACCGGTTCGCCGCAGTCTTCTTGTCACCGGGCCGGAGGGCGGATTTTTCCCCGGCGAAATCGAGGCGCTCCGGCGCGCGGGATTCGCGATCGTGTCCCTGGGTCCGCGACGCCTGCGCGCCGAAACCGCGGCCCTGGCCCTGCTGGCCCAGACACTGGTCCTGACCGGGGAAGGATGAGGGGGGATCAGGCAGCGTTCCCCCGTGCGCCAGGATCCCGGTTTTAGGAAGCGGGTCCTTTATTGAATCTGTCAGTTGGGCCGCGGGGAGATTCAAACGGTAATTTTTTGGGGCGTCCGGTGTGTTGAAAACCGTCTTGATTCCCGAACGCGGATGCGTTATATTTCTGTTGGATGGGGATCGCGCATGCAGCGGCCTTCGTCCGGTCGGTTCGCTTCGCAACGGATGTGTCCTGACCCAAGAGGAGGAAGAAATGAAAAACGCGCTGTATGTCATCGGCATCGGCCTTCTGGTCGGAGTGGTCGCCCGCATTCTGCTTCCCGGAATGGATCCCATCGGATGGTTCGGCACTCTGATCGTGGGCATACTCGGCTCTGTGCTGGGCGGTTGGATCAGCAGAAAGGTCGGGAAGCCGGTCACCAAAGGCAAGCTGGATTGGAGAAGTTTCGGATTCATGGTTCTCGGCGCGGTGATTCTGCTCATCGTCCTCCGCATCCTCTTCTAGGATCCATTTTTCCGCCTGACTGTTCAGAAGGATCCGGGCCGGGGGAGTTGTTTCTCCGGCCCGGATCCTTTTCCGTTCCGTCTCATCTGTAGACCCGCCTTTTCGGTTGACAAATCCATATAAAATTGTATATTGATCCTTGCTTTCATCCGAAAGGGGATGCCATGAAGGTGCTGTTCATCGGCGGAACGGGCGTGATCAGCTCGGCCAGCACGGTCCTGGCCTCGGAACGCGGCATGCATCTGACCCTTCTCAACCGGGGTCAGGCAGGCCGGCCGGTCCCGGCCGGAGTGGAGACGGTGCGGGCGGACATCCGGAATCCTGCGTCCGTCGAATCCGCGCTCGGCGGCCGGACTTTCGACGCTGTGGTGGACTGGGTCTGTTTCACGGCCGGGCATGCCGAAACCGACCTGCGCCTGTTCGCCGGAAAAACGGGACAATTTGTGTTCATCAGCTCCGCCTCCGCGTACCAGACTCCGCCGTCGCACCTGCCGGTGACGGAATCCACGCCCCTGGTCAATCCGGTGTGGGCCTATTCGCGGGACAAGATCGCCTGCGAGGAGGTTTTCATGCGGGCGCACCGGGATGGCGGGTTTCCTGCGGTGATCGTGCGTCCGTCCCACACCTACGACCGGACCCTCCTGCCCACGCACGGCCGGTACACGGACATCGACCGGATGCGCAAAGGAAAAAAGGTGGTGGTGCACGGAGACGGGTCCTCGCTCTGGACGCTCACGCACCATGCGGATTTCGCGGTCGGTCTGGTCGGACTGCTGGGGAATCCCCGGGCCCTCGGCGAGGCCTTTCACGTCACATCGGACGAATCCCTGACCTGGGACCAGATCGTGCGGATTCTCGGCAGGGCGGCCGGGGTGGAGCCGAAAATCACGCACATCCCGTCGGAACTTATTGCCGCGTATTTCCCGGACTGGGGGGACAGCCTGCTCGGGGACAAGACGCACAGCATGATTTTCGACAATTCAAAAATCCGGCGGATGGTTCCGGACTTCAATCCGTCGATTCCGTTCTCGCGGGGCGCGGAGGAGATACTCGCCTGGTACGACGCGGACCCGAAACGCCGGGAAACGGATCCTGTTTACGAACGGACACTGGACCAGATGATCGAGGCGTACGAATCGGCTTTTCCAAAAGGATAAGGTTCCAGGTTCTGAGTTCCAGGTTCCGAGTCGTCCATCCGACTCAACCCGGAACCCGGAACCCGGAACTTCTTAAGGAGGCATTGTGAAGCTGGGCATCATCGGCCTGTCGATGTGCGGGAAGAATACGCTGTTCGAGGCGCTGACGAAAACAGCGTCCGCGGCGGAATCCCGAATGGAGAATCGCATGGCCTCGGTGCGTGTTCCGGACATCCGAATCGACACGCTGAGCGGCATGTATCAGCCGAAAAAAACCACCTATGCCGTCATCGATTATTTTCTCCCCGGCCGGGGCGTGTCGCCGGACGAAAAGAACCGCGAGCAGTCCGTGTGGAACAAGGTGCGCGACTCGGACGCGCTCATTCATGTGGTGCGGAACTTCGAGGGCGGGGGGTTCGGCCCGCCTGACCCGGCCGCGGACTTCCGGAAGCTCGACGAGGAGCTGATCTTCGCGGACCTGGTCGTGGCGGACAAGCGGCTGGAGCGGCTCGAAGCGGATCTGAAGAAAAACCGTAAAATCGACACGGCCGAACATGAACTTGTGAAGGAATGCAAGGCGGTGCTGGACGCGGGACGACCTCTCCGCAGGCACCCGGACCTGGCGTCCGCGCCGCTCCTCCGCGGATTCACCTTCCTCTCGGCCAAGCCGGTTCTGGCGGTTCTGAACTCGGCTGACCAGGGGGACTGCTCAGCCGCGGGATTCGAGTCTACAACAGGCGAGCGCGGCCTGGTCATCCGGGGGAAGGTGGAGCGGGAGCTGATCCAGATGCCCGAGGCGGACGCGAAGGAATTTCTGGCGGAGTACGGGATTACGGAATCGGCCATGACCGTGGTGATCCGCGAATCCTATTCGCTCCTGGGCCTTATGTCCTTCTTCACCGTGGGCGAGGACGAGGTGCGGGCCTGGACCATCCGGACCGGCACCAAGGCCGTTGACGCGGCGGAAGCCATTCATTCGGACATCAAGAAGGGTTTCATCCGCGCCGAAGTCGTTTCCTACGCGGATCTGACGGCGGCCGGATCCCACGCCGAGGCGAGGAAAAAGGGACAGGTGCGGCTGGAGGGTAAGGAGTACGTGATGCAGGACGGGGATGTCGTCGAATTCAGGTTCAATGTGGGGAAATAAAAGAAGTTCAAAGTTTAAAGTTCAAGGTTCAAAGGAAAAACAAAAAGACGGGGACCTGTTTCGAGAAGGCTCCCGTCTTTTTATTGTAGGTCCGAAATGCCGAGCTCGCAGAGCGAGGCTTTCGGACATTTCCGTGAAAAAGTCCGATAGCCTCGTCCCGGAGGAACGGG
>JAFGAX010000012.1 GCA_016933415.1 bacterium | reverse complement strand
TCCTTGGACAGCACCGTTCCTTTCTCATCTCACCGCAGGGGCTCCTGCCCCTGCGGGGCAAGGGATCCGGCGAGGTGGATTCCGGCGCGGAGTCGGGAGCCTCCGCGCCGAGAAAGCGGACAATAAAGATCCTTTGGGAACAGCCCCACGTGCTTGCTCCGGTGGAGGAAAACGCATGAACTGTGTCCGGCTTTTCGTTTTCGCGCTGCCGCTTCTTCCGATGGTTGCGGCGGAAGCCGCTTCCGTGACACTGGTCGATTTCGGATCCTCGGCAGCCGCGAACGTCTACGGCCTGTCCGGATGGAGCGCGCCTCTGAAAAGCGGCAACCTGTCCTACACATCCATTGGAAACGGAGGCGTCCGGGCTGTGACCGATCCCGGGGAGTACGGTGATTTCCGGGGCGTTTCCGGAACATCGCGCCGGTTCTCCAGGGGCGAGCGGGTCGTGGTCACCTGGTTCAACGATTCGGACGAAACGGTTTTCTTCACTTCCCGCATCAGTTTTTCGGACGCGGACGAACCGTCCGAGACAGCGACGGACGGCAACTGGTACACCATGCGGCGATTCACGGATTACCGGTTCACCTATTCTGAAATCCAGCCGCATGGAACCGCGAAGACGGTCTTCAATGTCGAAAATTCCGGGGTTCACAAGACCGACGGCAACTGGTCCCTCGTCAACATCAATCTGGCGGTTGAATGGGGATCCACGTACCAGAAACGGTTCCTGGTCTGTGATAAAATCGAATTGTTCGATGACGCGGACACATTTCCGCCCGGCAGGCCGTCGGGTCTTTCGGCGACGACTCTGTCGGATTCGAAAATCCGGCTTACATGGGAGACACTGTCGGACAATGCCGGGGTTGTTGAGTATCTTGTTTACATGGACGGGGAGATCGAAGGCTATTCCCGGTCTCCGGCCGATACGGTTGTATTCCTTGAACCGGACCGGGAGTATGCATTCTGCGTGTCCGCATTGGATGCGGCGGGCAACGAGAGCGGTCTCTCCGATCCGGTTTCAGCGCGGACCGGCCCCTTTCAGGGCGGTGCGGATCTCGTGCGGCCGGCCGGATTCACATATCTCGGCGCATTCAGCCTCCCGGAGACATTCGCCTGGGGCGGCGAGGCGGTCGCCTTCCGGCCGGACGCGGACGGCGGATCCGCCTCGGATGGAACACCGGGATCCCTGTTTGTCACGAACCTGAATCAGCCCGAAACCGGATGGGTCGGCGAGGTGAGTATCCCGGCTCCGGTTGTCTCCGAATCCCGAACACTCTCCGATCTTCCGGTCGCCAGCGTACTGCGGGAACCCGTAAATATCAGGCCCGCGGACATCGATGCATGGAATTTCGTCGACATCTGGCGGACCGGACTAGCGGTTGTCCCCGAAGAAGGCCGGATCTACAGCGCCTGGAGCTACCATTATACCGTGACCGGCGAGAAGCATGCGAGCATCAGCGCCTGCGACGAATCCGACCCCGCTGGAGGCGTCCGGCACGGCGCCTGGATGGTCGGAAACGCGGACGCACCGCCGAACGACGCAGGCGCAGGCGACTGGCTGTTCGCCCTGCCCCGCGATTGGGCCGGGGCGAATTGCGACGGCCGGTTTCTCGTATCGGGCAGGTGCCGGGACGGCGGACTCAGCGGACTGGGGCCGACCTTGTACGCATTCGACGGAGTCGGGACGACGCCGCCCGCAGCCGGATCCGCGCTCCCTGCGACTGCACTGCTTCAATACGGACCCGTCGAAGCCTCGGATAACGTTCATTTCCCGCGTTCGATCGACGGGTACAATCACGCGGACGAATGGCGGGCCGCGATATGGGTGACCTCGGGCGGTCCGGCGGCCGTGGCACTGATGGGCAACAAGGCGCTCGGGCACAATTGGTACGGATACACGGGTGAAAAGATGCGGCATGACTGGGTCATCGCGGATGTGCCGTATCCTGAATTTCAGGTGACGGACCCGGACGGAAAGGGATGGCGCAGCCACAGCCGCAGGCCCATGATCGTTCTGTACGATCCGGACGACCTGGCCGCGGTCGCCGCGGGAACGCTGCAGCCCTGGGATCCCCAGCCGTACGCGGCGATCCGCATTCCCGGGGATCTGTTCTTCGGCGACAATCATGAGATTTTTTCCGCGACGTTCGATTCCGAAAACCGCCTGTTGTACGCAGTGGAATTCATCCGGGAGGCCGAAGGAAGCCTGGTCGTGCATGTCTGGAGAGTCGACGCAGTGGATGCCGTTCAGGAGCGTTCCTTCCGCCCGCTTGAATTCCGCCTGTGCCCGAATCATCCCAATCCCTTCAATCCTCTCACGACCATCCGGTTCGAGGCTGCGGCAGCAGGCCGCGTCCGTCTTGAGGTTGCGGATGCATCCGGGCGGATGGTAGCTGTGATCGCGGACGGCCGGTACGCCGGGGGAAGCCACACGGTCTGCTTCGACGCGTCCGGTCTGGCGTCGGGAGTTTACATCGTCCGCATGCAGGCGGAGGGGTTCACGGCGTCGAGAAAGATTGCATTGGTCAAGTAAAACCTCCCGCGGGTTTTTAAAAACCCGCGGGAGGTTGTCGGTTTAGAGGCGACGCGGACCGTTGCCCTTCCGAAGTTAGCCGCAAGACGGCAAAAGAAAGCAGGAGGTGATCATGAAAACACGGATCAATCGATACTCGCCGGCTCTGTTGATGGCGGCATGTGTCATCCTGTCCGCAACGGCGGCCTTCACACAGGACAGCCTGAACTGCAGTCTCGTCGGACGCTGGGCGCACGGCCCGTGCAACGCGATCGACGCCTCCGGGGATACCGTGTATTTCGGGGACGGAGGCGTGCTCCGCATGCTCGACTATTCGGATTCCGCTCATCCCGTCCAGCTGGCGGAGGCGCATCTTCCCGCGGGGATTCTGGCAGCCGGCGTGCAGGGAACCGATTGTTATCTGATGGATCAAAGCGGGCTCCTGCACATCCTGGACCTGTCCGATCCGTCGGATCCGGTTTTCCGCGCAGAGTTGAATCTCAATGTCTGGTGCACGAATCTGACGATCGACGGGACGCGTCTGTATTTGGCCTGCGGCGGGAACGGTCTGATTGTGGTGGATGTCTCGGATCTGCCCGGACCGTCCATCCT
This sequence comes from bacterium, assembly GCA_016933415.1. Taxonomy (GTDB): domain Bacteria; phylum Zhuqueibacterota; class QNDG01; order QNDG01; family DTFT01; genus JAFGAX01. Next base: position 2,485 of record JAFGAX010000012.1, on the reverse strand, counting down.
TTCCCGGGTTCCTTCATCCGAGGGTTTGGAGGATGTTTCGGTTAGCGGTACGCGCGCCTTTCTTGCTGAATCCAGAGCCGGCCTGCGCATATTGGATGTGTCGGATCCGCAGAACCCCGCGGAGACAGGTGTTCTCAACACCGGCACGAGAGTGTCCGGTGTCCGGGTGAGCGGGAATATCGCCTATCTGGTGGATCGGTCGGGATACTCGCGTGCCGTAGACGTAACAGATCCGGCTCATCCTTCGGAAATCGGAAATTTCTCAGGAGGCAGCGGCTGTTATGGCATGGACATTGACGGTCAGACGGTTTATGCGGCGAACTCGTCGAACGGGCTGAACATTATCGATTTTTCGGATCCGGCCCATCCGGCCAGAATAAAAAGTGTGCGCCCGACGGGCAATGTGAGCCGGGTCGCTGTGGCGGCAGGCAAGGCCTATTTGAGCGTAAACCAGGGAGGCCTCTATGCATTCGATGTTTCCGATCCGGCGAATCCCGCGCCGATTGGACGGCAAGCGGCCGGTGGATCTTTTCATATGGCTTTCGCCGGGTCCGTCGCCTGTCTGGCCAACGGGCTGGACGGCCTTCGGATTTTCAATGTGGCTGATCCCGGACATCCGGTCGAGGTCGGGCGTTATGAGGGCATCTGGGCGCTCGATGTGGCAGTTGCGGGGAACACCGCGTATGTCGCACAAAACGGCTTCGGCCTGCAAATCGTGGATATTTCCAATCCCGCGTCACCGGCTGCCGTGGGCTTGCTGGACACGCCGGGATCCGCCTTCGGCGTGGCCATCCGCGACACGTACGCCTTCATTTCGGATTCTAACAAAGGGTTGCGCATCGTCGATATTTCGAATCCGGCCGCGCCCGTGGAAACCGGCTTTTATGAAACCGGGGGCGAAACCCGTGATCTCGCCGTGGAAGGATCATTTGCATATGTAGCGGCCGGGAACGAAGGATTGCGGATCATCGACGTCTCCGATCCCAGCCATCCGGTGGAGGCCGGTTTTTTCAATCCCCCGGATTGGGTTTCAGGGATCGCGGTCAAGGATAACACCGCTTGTGTGGCGGAGGACGGCGGATTGCGGATTCTGGACGTGACCAATCCCGCTGCACCCGCGGAAGTCGGATTTTTCGAAACACAAGGTTCCGCCTATCGGGTGTGGGTGGAGGGATCGTTTGCGTACCTCTCGGAGTATGGAAGCGGCCTCCGTGTGATCGATGTGTCCGATCCCGGTCATCCGGTCGAATCGGGGTTTTATCTCGCAGGCGAGAGTCCGGCCGGCGTGTGCGTTCATGACGGTCTGGTCTTTCTCTGCGATGAAACGACCGGCTTGTACGCCATTCGGTTTCAGAAACCGGACGCGGTAGAGGCGGACGCAGGTCCGATCGCGCCGCTTCGATTCTCCCTGGAACCGAATTATCCCAATCCTTTCAATCCTTATACGACCATCCAGTTCGTAACTTCATTGCAATGCCGTGTCCGTCTGGACGTGATGGATGCGTCGGGACGGATTGTACGTTCGATTATGGACGAACGATATGCCGCGGGAAGCCACACGGTATGCTTCGACGCGTCCGGGCTGGCGTCGGGGGTTTACGTCATTCGCATGGAGGCGGAGGGGTTTACGGCGTCGAGAAAGATTGCATTGGTCAAGTAAAAACTCCCGCGGGTTTTTAAAAACCCGCTGGAGGTTCCCGGCGGGGATCCCCGTCCGCTGACGCGGATGAAAAAGACACCTGAAGAACGCGGGGGATGACATGCATGACCATTGATGGATCCAGGAATGAGGAAAGGAACCTGCTGTTGAAAGAGAAAATCCGCTGTCCCTGGCCGGTGAACGACCCCCTGTACATCGACTACCATGACCGGGAATGGGGAACGCCGGTGCACGACGAACGGAAACATTTCGAGTTCCTTGTCCTCGAAACCATGCAGGCCGGACTGAGCTGGCACATCATCCTGAAAAAACGGGAAAATTTCAGGAAAGCGTTCGACGGATTCGATCCGGTCCGCGTGGCGAAGTACGATGAGCGGAAGATCCGGGCCCTGCTGAACGACGCGGGCATCGTGCGCAACCGGCTCAAGATCCGGGCCGCGGTGAACAACGCGCAAAGGTTCCTGGAGGTGCAGAAGGAGTTCGGAACATTCAACGCATATCTCTGGGGGTTCGTGAACGGAAAGACCGTGCAGAACCGGCGCCGGCGCCTCAGGGATTTGCCCGCCAGAACGCCGCTTTCGGACCGTGTGAGCCTCGACCTGAAGAAAAGGGGATTCCGGTTCACGGGCACGACCGTGATTTACGCGCACCTGCAGGCCGTGGGCGTTGTGAACGATCATCTTGTGTCCTGCTTCCGCCACCATGAACTTTTCAAATCGTCTGGACGGAGAAAGACGTGAAAACCCTGATCCTGGTGCGGCACGCGGCCGCGGGCGCGTCAAAGGACGGGTCGGACGAGCGGCGGCCGCTCAGTTCCGAAGGCAT
>JAFGAX010000111.1 GCA_016933415.1 bacterium | reverse complement strand
GGAAAGATGTATAATATAGAGGCCAATTTCAGGCAATTGCGCACCTGGCCGGCCAGCCTGACACTGAATTTCGGAATCGAAAAACCGGTCCGGTTCGGCGCTTTGGTCGAAAAACTCCGTGGAATCGACTTGGTCGTGTTCGTAGGCGGCATATCCTCCATGCTGGAAGGCGAACAGATGCCTGTGGAACTGCCCGGCTTCAAGGGCGGGGACCGCACGGACATCGAGCTTCCGGAGATACAACGCGAATGCCTGCGCGCGCTGAGATCGGCGGGTAAGAAAATCGTGTTCGTGAACTGCTCGGGGTCAGCCATCGGGCTGGTTCCGGAAACGCAGACCTGCGACGCCATACTCCAGGCCTGGTATCCGGGCGAATCGGGCGGCACGGCCGTGGCCGACGTTCTGTTCGGCGACTTCAATCCCTCGGGCAAACTGCCGGTGACGTTCTACAAGAACATCGGACAGGTGGCCGATTTCGAGGATTATTCCATGAAGGGCCGCACCTACAGGTACATGTCGGATCCGCTCTTTCCGTTCGGATTCGGGCTGAGCTACACGACGTTCCGGATCGGTGAGGCGGCACTCGACCGGACCACGGTCCGTACCGGGGAATCGGTGGAACTTTCCGTGCCGGTCACGAACGCGGGCAAACGCGACGGAACCGAGATCGTCCAGGTATACATCCGCAAGGTGAATGACGCGGACGGGCCGCTGAAAACCCTGAGGGGATTCCAGCGGGTCGACGTGAAAGCCGGAAAGAAAGGCAAGGCCGTCATCGAGCTGCCGTACCGCGCGTTCGAGTTCTATGACAGGGCCGGCCGCGAAATGACCGTGACGGCCGGCGAGTACCAGATTTATTACGGCAACAGCTCGGACGCGAAGGACCTGAAAATGAACCGGGTCACGATCCTGTAAACCGATCCCGGATCGGAGTCGCGCGGACCGCGGCCCGATCCGGAAACCGCTCAACCATCGGGGATGATGTCATGCATAAGCGATTTCCGGCAGTCCTGTTGCTCGCATTGGCGGCCGCGGCCGCGGCCGGCCAAACGGGCACCTACACAGAAACCGCGGCCGGCATCCGGGCCTCGGTTCCCTCCATGGACGTTGAGATCGCTTTTTTCGATCCGTCCACGGTGCGTGTTCTGAAAACGCCGGAAGGCCGGGTCTTCTCCTCCAGGAGTTTTTCCGTGATCCGGGAGCCGGAAGAGACGCCCCTCAGGGTCCGGAGGGAGGGCGGGCAGGTCTCGGTGCGGAGCGAAAACCTGCAGGTGCGGATCGACCTCGGGGACGGAACGGTCTCCTTCTCGGACGCCGCGGGCGGACCCCTTTTCCGGGAGAAGCCGTCCGGCGCTGCGTTCGAGGATTTCAACGACGCGGGCCGGAAGACGCTCAGCGTGCGCCAGTCCTTCGCGCTCGGAGAGGACGAGCCCATTTACGGGCTGGGCCAGCAGCAGCAGGGACGGATGGTTCAGCGGAACCTGAAACTGCACATGGTGCAGAACAACACCGAGGACTTCATCCCCTTCTTTCAGTCGATCAAGGGGTATGGCGTGTACTGGGACAATCCCTCGCCCACGGTGTTCGAGGACGGGCCAGGGGAGACGTACTTCCGCTCCGAGGTGGGGGAGGGCATCGACTATTATTTCCTGCACGGGGGCGGCGCGGACGGCGTCATCCGCCTCATGCGCGAGTTGACCGGCCAGGCGCCGATGTTCCCGCTCTGGACGTACGGATACTGGCAGAGCAAGGAGCGGTACAAAAGCCAGGACGAGCTGGTCGGCGTGGTGCGGAAGCACCGCGAACTGGGCGTACCGCTCGACGGCATCATCCAGGACTGGCAGTACTGGGGCAACAATTATCTCTGGAACGCCATGGAATTTCTGAACCCGGAATTCCCGGACCCGAAGCGAATGGTGGACGACATCCACGGCCTGAACGGCCACGTGATCATCTCCATCTGGAGCTCGTTCGGACCGCAGACCAAGCCCTATCGGGAAATGGAGAAAATCGGCGCGCTTCTGGACATCAAGACGTGGCCTGAGTCCGGTTCCGAAAAGTGGCCGCCCAACATGGATTATCCCTCGGGCGTGCGTGTGTACGACCCCTTCAATCCCGCGGCGCGGGACATTTACTGGAAATACCTGAACCAGGGCATTTTTGCGCTCGGGATGGACGGATGGTGGATGGATTCCACAGAACCGGACCACATGCAGTTCAAGCCCTCGGATTTCGACAATCGCACCTTTCGCGGTTCGTTCCGGAGCGTGCGGAACGCCTATCCCCTGGCGGCCGTGGGGGGCGTATACGATCATCAGCGCTCCGCAGCCCCGGACAAGCGCGTTTTCATCCTCACCCGATCGGCGTTCGCGGGCCAGCAGCGGTACGGCGCCAACACCTGGTCCGGCGATGTGGTGGCGTCGTGGGACGCGCTCCGGAACCAGATTTCCGCGGGGCTGAATTTTTCCATGTGCGGCATTCCGCACTGGAACAGCGACATCGGGGGATTTTTCCTCTGGAATTTTTCGAAACGGCTCGGGGATCCCGATTACCGGGAGCTCTATGCCCGATGGATGCAGTTCGGCGCCTTCTGCCCCATGATGCGGTCGCACGGCACGGACGCGCCCCGAGAAATCTGGCAATTCGGGAAAAAGGGCGTCCCTGTGTACGACGCGATCGAGAAGGCGATCCGGCTGAGATACCGCCTGCTTCCCTACATCTATTCCGCGTCGTGGGACGTGACGTCCCGGCAGTCGAGCCTGATGCGGGCCCTGATGATGGATTTCCCGAAGGACCCGCGGGCGCTCGACATCAACGACCAGTACCTGTTCGGCCGGTCGATCCTGGTCTGCCCGGTCACGCGTCCGATGTATTCGGAACTCCGGTCGGACGGAAAGGACACGACACGGGTCGAGGATTTCAGCTCGGTGCGGAGCGACGAGCTCTATCTTCCCGGAGGATCCGATTGGATCGATTTCTGGACCGGGGAGAGGGTTTCCGGCGGGCAAACCGTGAACCGGGAAGCCCCGATCGACATCATTCCCCTGTTCGTCCGGGCCGGCGCCATTCTGCCCGTGGGGCCGGATGTGCAGTACGCGACCGAGAAAAAATGGGACGATCTCGAAATACGGGTGTACCCGGGCGCGGACGGCCGGTTCACGCTGTACGAAGACGAGAATGACAATACCAATTATGAGAAGGGTTTTTACACGGAGATCCCGTTCCGCTGGGACGATGCGGCGGGACAACTGACCATCGGAGCCCGCAAGGGCCGGTATCCGGGCATGCTCGAATCGCGGACGTTCCGCATCGTGCGGGCCGGAAAGGGCGCGGGCATCGGGATGGAAGCTCCGGGGGAGGGCGCGAAAGTCGTGCGCTATTCCGGACGGAAAGTGGTCGTGCGTCTGTAATCCCCGGGTCTGCATTCGTCCCGGATGACGAAAATGAACGAGTCCAGGGCCCGGTTCATCCGCGCCCAGTATTGTCCCCCAAAAGGAGTCCAACCGATGAAATCGATCATGCTCCGCATCCTCCGTAAGGGAATCCTCCCGGCCGCGGTCTGCTGGATGACCGCGGCATCGCAGGCCCAGACTTTGCCGTATCAGAATCCGGATTTGAGCTCCGAAGAAAGGGCAAAGGACCTGATCTCCCGCCTGACCCTGACCGAGAAAGCCGCACTGCTGTGCGACGTGTCCGAGGCGGTTCCCCGCCTCGGGATCAAAAAGTTCAACTGGTGGTCCGAGGCTTTGCACGGTCTGGCCAATAACGGAGACGTCACGGTTTTTCCGGAGCCCGTCGCCATGGCCGCTTCTTTCGATGATGCGCTGGTTTACCGGATTTTCGACGCCGTGTCGGACGAAACCCGCGCCAAATACCATGATGAAAAGCGGCGGGGCCTCGAAAACCGCAGGTTCATGAGCCTTTCGGTCTGGACACCGAACGTGAACCTCTTCCGCGATCCGCGCTGGGGACGGGGGCAGGAATCCTACGGGGAAGACCCCTTCCTGCTGTCCCGCATGGGCGTCGCCGTGGTGAAGGGCCTGCAGGGGCCGCCCGATTCCCGGTACCGCAAGCTTCTGGCCTGCGCCAAGCATTACGCGGTTCACTCCGGTCCCGAGTGGAGCCGTCATTCACTCAACCTCAACAACGTCGATCCGCGCGACCTCAGGGAAACCTACCTGCCGGCCTTCAAGGCCCTGGTGCGGGAGGCGGACGTGCGCCAGGTGATGTGCGCCTACCAGCGCCTGGACGACGAGCCCTGCTGCGGCAACGCACGTCTGCTGACACGGATTCTGAGGGAAGAATGGGGCTTCAAGCACGTTGTCGGCTCGGACTGCGGGGCCATCACCGATTTCTTCAACAGCCACAAGGTCTCGTCCACCCCGGTCCATGCCGCGTCGAAGGCGCTTCTGGCGGGAACCGACCTGGAATGCGTCTGGGAGAACTATCCCTTTCAGACCCTGCCGGACGCGGTCGCGAGGGGCCTGGTCCGGGAAGCCGACGTGGATGCCAGCCTGATGCGGGTTCTGAAGGGCCGGATCGACCTCGGAGAGATGGACGACGACGCGATCGTGCCCTGGTCGCGGATTCCGATGTCGGTCGTGAACTGCGAGGCGCACCGGAAACTGGCCCTGGACATGGCCCGCGAAACCATGACCCTGATCCGGAACGAGGGCGGCATTCTGCCGCTGAAGAAGTCCATCCGGAAACTCGCGGTCATCGGCCCGAACGCGGACGACGAGCCCGTGCTGTGGGGCAATTACAACGGCACGCCGGTCCGGACGATCACGGTTCTCGACGGCATCGCCTCGAAACTGCCGGCCGGCCGTATTTTTTACGACAAGGGATGCGACCGGGTCGACGACAAAGTGACGGAATGCTATTTCAGCCGATGCGGGATGGAGGGCCGGCAGGGTTTCAAGGCCACGTACTGGAACAATCCCGAATGGAAGGGCGACAGCGTGGTCACGCAGTGGATCGTAAATCCGATGAAGATGACCACGGCCGGAAACCACGAATTCGCGCCCGGAGTCCGGTTGGAGGGCTTTTCGGCCAGGTACGAGACGGAATTCACGCCCGCAACGGACGAGGACCTCGTGTTCAAGGGCGGCGCGACCGGGCATTTCGAGCTGCTGGTCAACGGCGAGACCGTGTCGCGCTATGACACCTGGCGAACCCTTCCGGCGAGAATGCCGCACCGGTTCGAGGCCGGGCAAAAATATAAAATCGAAATCCGGTACGCCCAGTTGTACAACTGGCAGGCGAACATCGAATTCGATTTCGGAAGGGAAGTCGACGTGGATTTTTCCTCCTTGATCGGCAAAGTCGGCGACGCGGATGCGGTGGTGTTCGTCGGCGGCCTGTCCTCCCTGCTGGAAGGGGAGGAAATGCCCGTGACGCTCCCGGGTTTCAGGGGCGGCGACAGGACCGACATCGAGCTTCCCGCGGTTCAGCGCAACTGCCTCAAGGCCCTCAAGCAGGCGGGAAAGAAGGTGGTTTTCGTCAATTGCTCCGGTTCCGCCATCGCCCTGACGCCGGAGACCGAAACCTGCGACGCCATCCTGCAGGCGTGGTACCCGGGCGAATCGGGCGGCCAGGCCGTGGCGGACGTGCTGTTCGGCGATTTCAACCCTTCCGGCAAACTGCCCGTCACCTTCTACAGGCGCTCGGACCAGCTGCCTGATTTCGAGGACTATTCCATGAAGGGACGCACCTACCGGTTCATGGACGACGCGCTTTACCCGTTCGGTTTCGGATTGAGTTACACGACTTTCTCGATCGGCGACGCGAAGGTCGATAGAACAAAGGTCGAAACCGGGGAGACGCTCGAGCTGTCGGTTCCTGTGTCCAATGCCGGAAAACGAGACGGAACCGAAATCGTGCAGGTCTATGTGCGGAAGACGGGCGACGCGGACGGGCCCCTGAAAACACTCAGGGGGTTTCAGCGCATCGACGTGAAAGCCGGAAAGAAGCGCATGGCCGTCATCCAGCTGCCGTACCGGGCCTTCGAGTTCTACGACAGGGCGGGCCGGCAATTGACCGTGACGCCGGGGGAGTACGAGGTTTTGTACGGCAACAGTTCCGACGCGAAAAACCTGAAAACCGTCCGCATCGCGGTTCGATGATCGTTCCGAAACCGGGACGCTTCCATTTGAAGGACTAAAATCAATTTTTAAGTGTCCGTCATGAGTGTCCGGTAAAAATAACCGTCATTTGATGGATGAATCGGTTTTCGTTTATTTTGCCTGTTTCGATATGATAAGACGACTCGGTTGGATCCGGTACGGTGGATATTGACCATATAAGAAGAACGTGTCATCGCGAGGGACTCCGCGGTGCGGAGTCCCGAAGCGATCTCGCATGTTATTGTGAGATTGCCGCGCCCCGTCCCGGACCTGATCCGGGACGGGGCTCGCAATGACATGCTTTTTCCATGACTGGCATGAATATCCTTTTCATTGAATCGGACACTCATGAAATCCAATAAGTAATGGACCAAACCGCGAGGACAGGATGAGACCTATTTTTTGGATTGTCGGCGGGATGATCGCAACAGCGGCGGTTCAGGCCCAGGACCGGCCGCCGCATCCCGAGCTGGAAAATCCCGCCATTCAGGGAATCCGCAAGGAAAGCCCGCGCGCCTCCTTTGTCAGCGTTGAAAACCGCGAAACCGCTCTCCGGAACGACAGAAGCAGAACTTCGCGGTTGATATTACTGAACGGCACGTGGAAGTTCGATTTCCGCACCGGTGTCTCGAACCGCATCGCCGGATTCGCGGCGCCCGGTTACGACGTTTCCGGGTGGAAGGATATGGAAGTGCCGTCGAACATGGAAATGAAAGGGCACGGCATTCCCATTTACGTGAATGTCGGATATGAATTCTACCCGGAATGGAATTTCAAGCCGCCCTATGTCAATGATCTGGAAAAAAACACCATCGGGTATTACCGCAGGAACTTCGAAATCCCCCCGTCCTGGAACGGCCTGCGGATTTTCGCGCATTTCGGGTCCATCAAATCGGTCGGTTTTGTCTGGGTGAACGGCCTGAGGGTCGGCATGAGCAAGGACAGCAAGACACCCCAGGAATTCGACATCACCCATGCGGTCCGGCCCGGCCGGAACAGCATCGCGGTCGAGGTTTTCCGGTGGAGCGACGCGTCGTACCTGGAGTGCCAGGATTTCTGGCGTCTCAGCGGCATTCCCCGTGACGTGTTCGTGTTCGCCCAGCCCCAGGTGCGTCTACGCGACTTTTACGCCAGATGCGGGCTGGATGAAAGCGGCGGCACGGGCGTTTTCGATCTCGATGTGGAGTTGAAAAACCACACGGGGCGGAAGGCCGCGGTCTCGGTCACCTATGAAATCCTGGACGAAACAGGCAAAACCGCCGCTTCCGGATCCAGGACGGTCGGGATGACGGACTCCGCCGGCACATGCAGTTTCAAAACAGCCATTCCTTCAGTCAACGCCTGGTCCGCGGAGACGCCCGCTCTCTATACGCTGACGCTGACCCTGAACGATGCGTCCGGCAAACCGACGGAAGCGGCATCGGTGAAGGTCGGTTTCCGCACCAGTGAGATCAGGGACGGTCAATTCCTCATCAACGGGAAGCGGGTATGGCTGAAAGGCGTCAACATCCATGAGTTTCACCCGCGCACCGGGCAGGTGATCGACGCATCCACGACGCGGCTTGACATGCAGCGGATGAAACAGCTCAACGTGAACGCGATTCGACTGAGCCATTACCCGCAACCCGAATTTTTCTATGATCTCGCGGATCAGTACGGGTTCTACCTGATCGATGAAGCCAACATCGAATCGCACGGCATGGGATACGACCGCAGCAAGGGCAGGAGCCTGGCCAACAATCTCGATTGGACGGACGCGCATCTGTTCCGAACCCGGAACATGTTCGAACGCGACAAAAACCATCCGTCGGTCGTCATCTGGTCGCTCGGCAACGAGGCCGGAAACGGGTATAATTTCTACCAGACATACCTGTTCCTGCGCGGCCGGGACAAGATGAGGCCCATTCAGTACGAACAGGCCGGCCTTGAATGGAATACCGACATCTTCTGCCCGATGTACGCTAAAATCCATGACATCGAACGCTACGCGCAAAAACATCACGACCGGCCGCTGATTCTCTGCGAATACGAGCATGCCATGGGCAACAGCCTCGGGAATCTCGAGGATTACTGGGAGACCATCCGGAAAACCCCCGGGCTTCAGGGCGCTTTCATCTGGGACTGGGTGGATCAGGGTCTTGCCGCCGGGAATGAAAAAGGCGAATTCTGGGCTTTCGGCGGGGACTACGGGCCCGAAGGGACGCCTTCCGACGGCAACTTTTTGATCAACGGCGTGGTCTTCCCGGACAGGAGCGTCAAGCCGCACAGCCATGAAGTCAAACATGTTTATCAGGACATCGATTTCACGGCAGACTCTGTTGCATCCGGAAAGATCACGATTTCCAATCAATACCGCTTTACCAATCTGAATAAATACGCCTTTTCTTATGACATCACGGCCGACGGGGCAACCGTGCAAAGCGGCACCCTGCCCGCCCTCGAGCTCGCTCCCGGGCAATCGAAGCAGGTGACGATCGACACGAAAAGTCTGGCCGCAAAACCCGGTGTTGAATATTTCCTCAACCTGTCCGCGAAAACGACGGCACCGGACGGCCTGCTTCCGGCAGGATGGGAAGTGGCCTCCGAACAGTTGAAGCTTCCGGTGGAAGGGCCCGCGGAACCGGCCGGTGCCGCAAGGACCGGAGAAGTCACGGTTCGCGAAGGGGATTTCGTCGAACTCCGTGGCGACGATTTTTCCGTGAAAATCGATTCCCGCACCGGCATCATCACGTCGTACGTCAGCCGGGGGAAGGAGCTTTTCCTGGACGGGTACGGACCCCGCCCGGCGTTCTGGCGGGCTCCCACGGACAACGATTACGGCTGGAGAATGCCCCGGGTCTGCCGCCTGTGGAAGCAGGTGTCCGAGCAGCCGCTTCGGGCCGCAAGCGTCAGGGCGGTGCCGCTGAAGAACGGGGTCCTGGTGACGGCCGTGTATAAGCTGGACTCCGTGAAATCAATGTGGGAAACGAAATACACCGTGACGGGCGACGGCGCCATCCGGATTGAAAACCTTCTGGTGACGGCGGACTCGACGATCGCGGTGATCCCGAGGGTCGGCATGAAGATGCGGCTTCCAGCCGAATTCAAGCGGCTGGAATATTTCGGCCGCGGGCCGTGGGAAAATTACTGCGACCGGAACGCTTCGGCTTTTGTCGGACGGTACCGGTCTTCCGTGGCGGAGCAGGCCGTGCCGTACATCCGTCCGCAGGAGAACGGGCACCGGACGGATGTCCGCTGGCTGACCCTGACGCGGGAAGACGGCAGGGGACTCCTGGTGAGGGCCGATTCGCTCATCGAGTTCAACGCGCTGCACAATCCGGTGGAAGATTTTGACGCGGGGCCGGATAAGGACAAAAACCTCAGGCACAGCAACGACATCCAGCCCGGGAAAATGGTGGAACTGCATGTCGACTACCGCCAGATGGGAGTCGCGGGCGACGACAGCTGGGGAGCCAGGCCGCATGAGCCCTACCTGATCAGGCCGAGCAAGAAGGGATACCGGTACGGGTTCACCCTGATCCCGCTGGACAAGGGCCTGCCTGTCCATCCGGGAGCGGGGAATTGACCGAACGGAGGGAGTCCAAATTGAAGATCCGAATGCGAAACGCCCTGTTTGCGGCGGCGATTCTGTTTCTGGCCGGACCCCGGTTGAGCGGCCAGGAGCTGTATGTCGGGGTCAATTATCATCCGCACGATGACAAGGATCCCGCCAAAATCGCGGCCGACATCCGGCTCATGCGTGCCGCCGGATTCAAGGTGGTCCGCATGGGCCATCTGGCCTGGGACAGTGTCGAGCCCTCCGAGGGCCGGTTCGACTTCGAATGGTTCGATCGGGTGATGGACGGCATGGCCGAAGCCGGAATCAAGGTCGTTCTGGACATCGCCATACGGCCGGCCCCGGTCTGGCTGCATCGGAAATATCCCTCCATCGGAATCGTGGACGCGAACGGAGACGCGCAGTACCCGAATCACCGGTACATGGAGGATGTCGGGGATCCGGATTATCAGCGGGTCGCCCTGCGGTTTGTCGAAACCCTCGCGAAACGATACGGAAAGCATCCGGCCCTGCTGGCCTTCGGAATCGACAACGAGTCGGGAGACGGCCGCATCTCGTATTCCGAAACCGCACGGCAAAGATTCATCGCCTGGCTGAAGAACCGGTATCCCGCCGTCGATGATTTGAACCGGGCCTGGGCGACCCAGCGCTGGTCGAGAAGAATCAACCAATGGGATGAAATCGGATTCCCCGTTTCCACCCACTACAACGACGTCCCCGAGAGGATGCTCGATTTCAGGCGCTTCGTTTCGGATGAGATCAACCAACTGCTGTTCAGCGTTATCCGCCGGGTCAACGCGGAAGCGCCGGGCGTCCTGATCACCACGAATGCCTGGTATTACAGCCACATGAAATATTTCGATTATGCGCCCATCGCCTATTCGGGATTGATGACGCGGGAGGGAAACGGATTCTACGCAGGCACGTCCCTGCTCAACAACGAGGGCATCCTTTGGGCGTCTTTCGGCATCGTGCGCATACAGTACGAGAGCGAAAATCCCTTCTGGTGCAACGAATTCACGACCATGACCGCGGTTCCCGGATCCTGCCGGAAGCAGGCGTACGCCTCCCTGATGTTCGGCAACCAGATGGTGTGCGGATGGACATGGCAGAGCATGCACAGCGGAGAGGAACAGTACCTGCAGGGACTGATCGACTGGGACGGCGTTCCGAACCGGAAATACGACGAGTATCGGAAGATCGCGTCGGAATTCAGGAAGATCGAAAAGTTCCTGCCGTACAAACCGCGGCCGGAGGCGGGACTGGCGTTTTCGTTCCCGAGCCAGATCGTCAGCGCTTCCTATCCCGAACCGCACGACAGCCAGGTGGGAACCTGCTTCAGGCAGTTCTATGACCGGAATATGGACGTCCGGATGCTGGAAATCCGCAGGAGCGGTCTGGACTACAAACTGCTGATGATCCCCGGCGTCACGGTCATGGACCCGGAGACCGCGGGGAGAATCCGTGATTTCGTGAAAAAGGGCGGAACCGCGGTGATGACCTCCTACTCGGCGGTTGTGGACACGACCAACCGGGTTTTCAGCACGACCCGTCCCGGTTTGCTGTCGGATGTCTTCGGCGTGCGGATCGGGGGGTTCGAAGAGGTCGAGACCATGAACGAACTTTCCCGGCTCTCATACAAAGGCAAAAAAGTCCGGGTGCGTTACCGGGGGAAGGATATGGAATCGGAATCGCCCCGGGTTGACGTCATCGAGCCGAAAGGCGCCGAGGTCATCGGGCGGATCACCAGTCTGCGTCAGGATGTCCCGGTGATCACCTCCAACCGGTTCGGCAACGGCACGGCCGTCTATATCGGACTGCCCGCAAGAGGCGAGATTTTGGGCCCCCTGCTGGACGATTTGATCGAAGCGCTTTCGCTCCGCAAAGGGCCGGACGCGCCCGCGGGCGTCATGGCCAGGCGTATCGACGCGAAGCATGTTTTGTATCTGAATTGCACGGCCGAGCCGAAGGAGATTCGAATGACGGCTCCGGCTCGAAGCCTGCTCTTCGACAGGGCGGTTCCCGCCCGTTTCGTGATTCCGCCGCATGAACCCGAGTTTATCGAGATGGCTCCGTGACGAATCGCTTTCCCGGGATTTGCCGCCGAGACTTTTCCGATCACATGAGGGCAACGACATGAAACGCAGATGGATCACCGTCATCGCCGTTCACTTTTTCCTTCTGGTGTCTTTCGGATTGGATGCGCAAACAAGACTGTATCCCAACGAATTCCCGCTGGGAGACGTCACTTTGCTGGACGGGCCCTTCAAGCATGCCCGCGACCTGAACCTGGAGGTCCTGCTCCAATACGATGTCGACCGCCTGCTGGCGCCCTACCGGAAGGAGGCCGGATTGCCCAAAAAGGCCGACTGTTATCCCAACTGGGACGGCCTGGACGGGCACGTGGCCGGTCACTACCTGTCCGCCATGGCCATGAATTTCGCGGCCACCGGCGATGCGGAATGCGGAAAACGCATGGAATACATGCTTTCGGAACTCAAAACGTGCCAGGACGCCCATGCGGCGGCTCATGCGGACTGGGGGATCGGGTATGCGGGCGGTTTCCCCAACAGCGAAAAACTATGGTCCTCCTTCAGGACCGGGGATTTCAGTGTTTATTATTCTTCGTGGGCGCCGTTCTATAACCTGCATAAAATGTTTGCGGGCTTGAGGGATGCCTGGCTCTATTGCGCCGATGAAGAAGCCAAAACCCTGTTTTTGCGTTTTTGCGACTGGGGCATCGACCTCACTTCGGCGTTATCTGACGATCAGATGCAGCGGATGCTCGGCGTGGAGCACGGCGGCATGAACGAAACATACGCGGATGCCTTTCAGGTGAGCGGAGATCCGAAATACCTGACCGCCGCGAAGCGGTTTTCGCACCGTGCGCTTCTCGATGCCCTGTCAGATGGCGTCGACAATCTGGACAACAAACATGCCAACACCCAGATCCCCAAATTCATCGGTTTCCAAAGAATATCGGAACTCGGTCAGGACGGAAAATACGGCAATGCCGCCCGCTTTTTCTGGGAAACGGTCACGGCGAACCGGTCGCTGGCTTTCGGGGGCAACAGCAGAAGGGAACACTTTCCCGCTGAAGACGCCTGTATCGATTTTATCAATGTGGTGGACGGCCCGGAATCATGCAATTCATACAACATGCTCAAACTGACGGAGCATCTGTTTCGGGCGCACCCATCCGCCCGGTATGCCGATTATTACGAAAAGACATTGTTCAATCATATTCTTTCGACCCAGCATCCGGAGCACGGCGGATACGTCTATTTCACCCCTGCGCGTCCTCGCCACTACCGGGTTTACTCGGCGCCGAACGAAGCCATGTGGTGCTGTGTCGGCACCGGCATGGAAAACCACGGCCAGGCCAACCGGTTCATCTACACCCGCTCTCAGGATTCCCTGTTCGTGAACCTGTTCATCGCGTCTGAACTCCGCTGGCCGGAAAAAGGGCTGAAAATCAGGCAGGAAACCCGGTTCCCGGACGAGGAGCGGACAACATTGACGGTCACGGAAGGTTCGTCGCGATTGACCCTGCTGATCCGGGTTCCCGGCTGGGTGGACACGGGCGCCATGAAAGCGACGGTGAACGGAAAGAATGCGGCGATCGATGGCTCTCCGTCGTCGTATATCGGTATCCGCAGGAAGTGGAAAAAAGGAGATGTGGTTCAAATCGAACTGCCGATGCGCAGTCGCGTGGAACGGTTGTCCAATGTTCCCGAGTATATCGCATTCATGCACGGGCCGATCGTGCTCGGCGCGAAGACCGGAACCGAGGATTTAAAGGGCCTCATTGCCGATGACGGCCGCTGGGCGCAGTACGCGTCCGGGGAACTCCTGGCCGTGGATCAGGCGCCGATCCTGATTGAAGAGGACATCCGGAATATTGCGGACCGGTTGACGCCGGTGAAGGACAGGCCCCTGCATTTCAGGTTCAACGTGAAAATGATCAATCCGATGGACCTGGAGTTGGAGCCTTTTTACCAAATCCATGACTCCCGATACATGATGTACTGGCTGGCCCTGACCCCCGCCGGCTACCAAACCTACCTGGATTCGCTGGCCCGGATCGAAACGGAAAGGCTGGCCCTGGAGAAGCGCACCATCGACCATGTCGCCACAGGCGAACAGCAGCCGGAGACGGACCATGCCATGCAAAAGGAGAAATCGCGCACGGGCAACAATCTGAATGAATTCTGGCGGGAGGCGGCAGACGGCGGGTTCTTCAGCTACGATCTGGCGACGAATTCGGAGACCGGGTTGAGCCTGCTGGTCCGGTACTGGGGCGCGGAATGGGGCAGCCGGAAGTTCGATATCACCATCGACGACGTTCCATTGGCGTCCGAGGACAATACGGGCCGGTGGAACCAGTCGCTGTTCAAGGATTGCGTTTATTCCATCCCGGATTCCATGGTTCATGGCAAAACGCATATCCGGGTGAAATTCCAGGCGTTTCCCGGATCCACCGCGGGCGCCGTGTACGCGGTCCGGCTGCTCCGGTCCGGTCATTGACAATCCCGCTCCGTCATCAATCGGAAAGGAACCCATCCATGACGCGAAATCAATTAAAGACGGCCGCGCTGTTGACGGTCCTGCTGACCGTTTGCCAGCTGATGGATGCGGGCGCGCAGTCCGCCCTGCCTGAACGGACGATCCGCCTCGATTTCAACAGGATCAAGGGCCCCATGAATACGATGTTCAGGGAATGCGTGGGCGCGGGCAGGGCCAATGAAGGCCTGCGGGCGGACTGGCAGGCGCAGCTGGCCGAGGTCCGGAAGGAGTGCGGATTCAAATACATCCGGATGCACGGACTGCTGACCGACGACATGGGCGTCTATCGGGAAGACAAGCATGGGAATCCGGAGTACAATTATCAATATGTTGATGTGTTGACCGATTACATTCTCAGTATCGGCATGAAACCCTTTGTCGAGCTGGGATTCATGCCCGAGGCAATGGCCAGCGGCAGAAAAACGATATTCTGGTGGAGGGGAAATGTCACCCCTCCGAAGGACTATATGAAATGGGAGGCGCTGATCCGCAATCTGACGGAGCATTTCACGGAACGCTACGGCGCGGATGAGGTCAAGACCTGGTATTTTGAAGTGTGGAATGAGCCGAATCTGGACGGCTTCTGGGCGGGATCGCAGGAGGAGTATTTCAAGTTATACCGGCATTCCGCCGCAGCCGTCAAGAGTGTCAACCCGGAATACCGCGTCGGCGGTCCGGCCACCGCGGGCGCCGCGTGGGAGGTGGAGTTGATCGATTTCTGCCGCCGGAACGATCTTCCGCTGGATTTCATCAGCACCCACGCCTACGGCGTCAAACAGGGGTATCTCGACGAATACGGGAATTCGGGAACGGTTCTCGACCGGAATCCGATGAGCCTGGCCGGCGACGTGCTGAATTCCCGGAAGGAGATCGACGGTTCGGCAATGCCCGGTCTCGAGCTTCATTACACCGAATGGAGCTCTTCCTACACGCCCGCGGATCCGATTCACGACAGTTATCACCAGGCCGCCTATATTCTGGATAAAATCAAACGCGTCGGAGACGCGGCGCAATCCATGTCGTACTGGGTGTTCACGGACATATTCGAGGAACCCGGACCGCGCTTCACGCCGTTTCACGGCGGCTTCGGCCTGATCAACTACCAGTCCATCCGCAAGCCCGCTTTCTATGCATACCAGTTCATGAACCGTCTCGGGAACACGGAACTGATCAACGCCGATTCCTGCTCCTGGGCTTGCAGGGATGACCGGGGAGGCGTTCAGGTCCTGCTCTGGGACTTTACCGTGACCCTTCCCGAGGATTCCGTCAATAATCAGGAATATTATATCCAGGATCTGCCGGCCCGGGACAGGGGAAGCGTGAAAATCCAGATGAGCCGCATCCCCCCGGGACCGTACACGCTTGAAGTCTACAAGGTCGGCTATCGCGCGAATGACGCCTATACGGCCTATTTCGACATGGGAAGGCCCGGTCAGCTGACAAAAGAGCAGGTGCGTAAAATAAAGACGCTCAATGACGGTTCCCCCGTCTCCAGCGAGAAGATCCTCGTCGGGAATCAAAACAGTTTCGAACGCACCTTGCCGATCCGGGAAAACGACGTATTCCTGGTCGTCCTGAAAAAGCAGTAGGAATCCGACCCGTATTCGACGCGTGGAGGATGCGGAAAACAAGGGGAAATCATGAAGAAAACCGCCTGTTTCATCCTGCTGGGAGCGGCCGCTTTCATCCATTCCAATTTATCAGGACAGAGCCGTCCCAACTGCTTTCTGGAGAATTTCGAACCCAAAACGGCTGAGATTCCTCCCGCGGTGACCGCGATCAAACCTTCCGATCCGGCTACGGTTGTCGTGACCGTCGGCAACGACACGATCGGGCCGGTCTCCAAATACGTGTTCGGAAACGCCATCGCCGCATGGGCCGGGTCCCATACCAACCGTGAATTCGTGGAAGGCGTCGAACTGCTGTCGCCCGCGCTGATCCGGTTTCCGGGAGGAAGCTGGTCGAACGGCTATTTCTGGAACGGGGTGCCGGCGGACGTGCCGGATTCCATTTATGACGGCACCACCTACAACAGCACGACGAAAATCGCGAAAAAGAACAAATTCTGGGGGCAGACGGGGAAGGGCGGCTGGCAGACCACGACCGACCAGTATTATGCGCTTCGAGAGAATACACTCGTGGAAGAAGGCCTGATCACCGTGAATTACGGATACGCGCGTTACGGGACGAGCGCAGACCCGGTCGCAAAGGCCGCGCATCTCGCGGCGGACTGGGTGCGCTACGACGACGGCCGGACCCGTTTCTGGGAAGTCGGGAACGAAAACGGCGGTCCCTGGGAATACGGGTGGATGATCGATACGACCCTGAACAAAGATGGACAGCCGCAAATCATCACGGGCGCGCTCTACGGGAAGCATTTCAAGGTGTTCGTCGATTCGATGAAATCCGCGGCCGCGGACATCGGCGTCACCATCTACGTCGGCGGACAGGTGGTCATAGACGGTCCGTCGAGCTGGAATTTCGTGGACCGCAAGTGGAACGAGGAATTTTTCAGGGAGGTGGGGGATTCCGCGGACTTCTACGTCATCCACAATTATATCAGCTCGTCGAACAACGTGAAAGACATACTGACTCTGGCTTCCACGGAACTGAAAAGATGCAATGATTTTTTGAATCGGGACTTCGCCTCGAAAAACGCCCCGCCGAAGCCGATCGCGATGACCGAGTATAATATGAGCGACAACGGCAATGCCGACAGGGCCGTTTCGTTCGTGAATGGAATGCAGGCGGTCGTGCTCGTCTGCGAAATGATGAAGAACAATTACGGTCTGGGCGCGCGCTGGCTCCTGCTGTCCGGAGAATCGACCATGTTCTACGGCGGATCGGACGCGGATTATTCACACCATCCCCACGCCGACTTTTACACCCTGGCCTACCTGCAGACGATGACCGGAGACCATGCGGTTCAGGCCGCCTCGACCGACAAGGACGTGCTCTGTTACGGCTCCAGGTTTTCCTCGGGCGAGACAAGCCTGGTGATCGTGAACAAGGGAACCTCCGAAAAGACGATCGGCGTCGATATTTCAGCGGTCGGAGCCGGAAGCCGGTATTATGTTTTTTCGTTCACAGGGGGGACGGACAGCGGTGATTTCTCGCCGAACGTGAGCATCAACGGATTCGGACCGTCGGAGAATCATTGGGGGCCGTATGACGACCTGTACGGGATTCCCGCTGATTCTTACCCCGTTGCCGGAGAAATCAAATTTGCGTCGCCGCCGCGGTCGATTCAGATGGTCATGATCGAAGCCGGCGGCGGACCGGAGTCCGTGGACGATCCCGCGAAGGACTGGGAGCCGCGATCCTGCCGGCTTTATCCGAACTATCCGAATCCCTTCAACCCCGCGACGACCATCCGGTACAGCGTGCCGGAGAAAGGACATATTTCCCTCAAGGTGTTCAATCTGGCCGGGGAGGAGGTGGCCGTGCTGGCGGACGAGGTCAAACCGGCGGGCGCGTATTCAGTTTCGTTCGACGCGGGATCTCTGCCGGCCGGAATTTATCTGTGCCGGCTTCAGGCGAATCACTTTTCACTCAGCCAAAAACTGACTCTCGTGAAATAAGGAGCGGCGCCTTGAGAAACCGAATGCCCCGTCTGCCGAAGCGATCCATTCTCGCGGGAGCCGCCTGGTTCGCGGTCTTCTCCGCTGTTTCCGGACATACGCAGATCACTCGGTCTTTCAACTCCGATTGGCGGTTTCACCTGGGAGATGTGACGGACGGACAGGCGACGTCGCTCGATGATTCGGGCTGGCGCGTCCTCGATCTGCCCCACGACTGGAGCATCGAGGGATTGTTCCCGTCGGAGACGGAAGCGGATCCTATCCCCGAGGTTCGTGTCGCGGCCGGCGGGTGGAAATTCAGCAAGGGCGATGATCCGTCGTGGAAAAATCCCTCACTCAAGGACGGTTCCTGGCAGACCGTGACGCTTCCGGCGAACTGGGAGACACACTCGGACTACACGGATGACAACGTGATCGGCTGGTACCGCCGCGAAGTGGCAGTCCCGGAAAGCATGCAGGGGAAGGACATCACGCTCAATCTGGGGAAAATCGACGATGCGGATGAGACCTTCTTCAACGGCGTGAAAGTGGGCGGCCTGGGGTCCTTTCCGCCCCGTTACGTGACCGCATGGGACCAGCTCAGGCGGTACCGGGTTCCCGGCTGGCTCATCCGGACCGGAGAAAACAACAGCATCGCAGTCCGGGTGTTCGACGGCGTGTTCGGCGGCGGCCTCTATGCGGAGGGTGAGAAGACGATCGAGGGACCCTTCAATTCCGCGTGCCCCGGGGGCAGCGGAGCGGGTTATATCGACGGCGGGACCGCATGGTACAGAAAGGCCTTCGTGATGCCCGACAGCGACCGCGGCAAAAGAGTGTTCGTTGAATTCGACGGCGTGTACATGAACAGCGACGTCTGGATCAACGGAACCCATGTCGGCAACCGGCCGTACGGATATTCCAGCTTCCAGTATGAACTGACGGAGCACGTCCGGTTCGGCGGCGGGAAAAATATCCTGGCCGTGCGGGTCGACGTCCGGCAGCCCTGTTCCCGATGGTATTCCGGCGCCGGCATTTACCGGGACGTGCGTCTGAAGGTGACCGATCCGGTTCACGTCTCGCATTGGGGAGTCTTCGTGACCACGCCGTCCGTTTCGGCCGACATGGCGTCCATCCGCGTGGAGACAAAAGTCCTGAACCAATCGACGATTCCGCAGTCCGTCACGCTGGAAACCGTCATTGTGGACGCATCCGGACTCGAAAAGGCCGTGACCCGTTCGGACACGCGGATCGAGCCGGACAGCGCAGGCCGATTCATCCACATTCTCGGAATCGACAAGCCGGTACTATGGTCCCTGGAGAATCCGGTTCTGTACGGAGTCCGGTCCATTGTCCGTGTGAACGGCCGGAAGGCGGATTCCAGCGAAACGCCGTTCGGCATCCGGACGTTCGAATTCACCGCGGACAGCGGATTTTTTCTGAACGGCAGGCATGTCCCGATCCGGGGGGTGAACCTCCACCACGACCTGGGATGCCTGGGAACGGCCGTGAACGGCCGCGCCATCGAACGCCAGCTGGAAATCATGAAACGCATGGGGTGCAACGCGGTTCGCACGAGCCACAATCCGCCCGCTCCCGGGCTGCTGGATCTCTGCGATCGAATGGGGTTTCTCGTCATGGACGAGGCATTCGACGAGTGGAAACGGCCGAAAACGATGTTCGGGTATGACCGGTTTTTCGACGCCTGGAGCGAGCGGGACCTGGCGGACATGATCCGCCGCGACCGGAACCATCCCAGCGTCATCCTGTGGAGCATCGGCAACGAGATCCCCGAGCAGGATAATGCAGACGCTTTCGAGATGTCGAAACGGCTCGCGGACATCGGTCATCGGGAGGATCCGACCCGGCCGGTCACATCCGGATGCAACACGCCCGATGCGGCCGTGAAGAGCGGTTTTTCGGATCCACTCGATGTCTTCGGCATCAACTATTCCCTGCCCTTCTACCCGGTCCTGAAGGCAAAAGCGAAACTGGTCGCCTCCGAAACCGCATCGGCCGTGAGCACGCGGGGCGAGTACAACCTGGTCGCGGATTCGCTCGGGGACCCGAAAATCGTTCTCGCCCTGGACCATCAGCGATCCTCCTACGACGACGACACGGCCGAAAACACGCTGAAGGCGGTGGCCGCGGCCCCGTGGATCGCCGGAGAGTTCGTGTGGACCGGCTTCGACTACATCGGCGAGCCGTCCCCCTTCAGCTGGCCGTCCGTTTCCTCCTATTTCGGAATCGTCGACCGGTGCGGGTTTCCGAAGGACCGGTTCCACCTGTACCGGAGTCAATGGACCGAAGCGCCCATGGTCCACGTGCTGCCGCACTGGAACTGGCCGGGTTTCGAAGGGAAGGAGATTCCCGTCCGTTGCTACAGCAATTGCGGCACCGTGGAACTGTTCCTGAACGGACACTCCCTCGGCGAAAAGAATTTCCGCGATACGGAGCGCCTGTACCTGGAATGGAAGGTTCCCTACGCGCCGGGGACCGTGAGGGCCGTCGCCAGGATCAACGGGGAAGCGGTGGCCGCGGATTCGGCGGTCACAGCGGGCGTCCCGGCGAAAATCATCCTCGAGCCCGATCGCGCCGAAATCCGGCCGGACGGAAGGGACCTTTCGTTCGTCCGGGTGGAGATCACCGATCGGGAAGGACGCCTGTGCCCGGACGCGGATCCTCTCGTGCGATTCTCTGTTTCCGGCGCCGGCGCAATCGCCGGGGTGGACAACGGCAACCCGGTCAGTCATGAATATTTCAACCGGGATTATCGGAAGGCGTTCCACGGCCTGTGTCTGGCCGTGATCCGGTCGAATGGGGAAACCGGCGAGATACGGATTTCCGCGGAATCCGACGGATTGCAGACCGCCCGCGTTTCCATTACGGCAAAATAGCGGCCGCGGCCGGGAGCCGATGCCCGTGGTGGAAAGACCGGGGCGGACACGCATCGGATGAAAGGACCGAGTTCCATGAAAAAAATGCTATCCGTGCTGATTGCGGCGATGCTGGTTTCATCCGCCTGCGGGACGGGCGGCTCCCGCCATTCAGGCGGAACCGACCGCAGCCTGTTTTTCGGTGAAGACTGGAAATTCAGCCTGGGGGACGACGCCACCGCCTGCGCCCCGGATTTCAGCGATCAGAACTGGCGGACACTTGATCTGCCGCATGACTGGAGCATCGAGGGCCGGATCGACCATCAGAACCCGACCGGCCAGCCGGGGGGGTTCTTTCCCGCGGGCGTCGGGTGGTATCGCAGGCATTTCAAGGCCCCATCCGGGTGGAGGGACAAACGCGTTTCCGTTTATTTCGAGGGCGTTTACATGAACGCCGAGGTGTTCATCAACGGACATTCCCTGGGCGTTCATCCGTACGGTTACACGTCCTTTTTCCATGACCTCACGGAGCACCTCCGGCTGAAATCGGATAACGTCCTCGCCGTGCGGGTGGACAATTCGCGCCACCTCAACTCCCGATGGTACAGCGGATCCGGCATTTACAGGCCGGTGCGCCTCATCGTGACGGATCCCGTTCATGTCGCGCCCTGGGGCGTGTTTATCACGACCCCGGACGTCCGGCCTGAAGAAGCGGCCGTTCGAATCCGGACGCGGATCGAGAATGAAACCGGCTTTCCTCAAACCATTCTTCTGGAAACGAGTATCATGGATGGCAACGGGAAGACCTCCGGACGCGACACCATGACGGTCGTCTGTCCCCCGGGCGGCGGCCGCGAGGTCGACCGGACGATGACCATCCGCAGTCCGCGGCTCTGGACGCCGGAAACGCCCGATCTGTATCAGGCCCGGATTTCCGTGCGCCAGGGGCGCAGGAATCTGGACGATATCGTGACCGCCTTCGGCGTCCGCTCGCTGAAATTCAGCCCTGAAAACGGGTTCCAATTGAACGGCAAAACGGTGAAACTGAACGGCGGGTGCGTGCACCACGACAACGGATGCCTGGGCGCGGCGGCGTTCGACCGCGCCGAGGAACGGAAGGCGGAGCTGTTGAAAGCGGCGGGGTTCAACGCAGTTCGTACCGCCCACAATCCGCCTTCGGAGGCGTTTCTGGACGCCTGCGACCGCCTGGGGCTGATGGTCATTGACGAATCGTTCGATTGCTGGAAAACCGGAAAGAATCCGCAGGACTATGCTTCGGTTTTCGACGAATGGTGGCGGAGGGATCTCGAATCCATGGTGATGCGCGACCGGAACCATCCCTCGATCGTGATGTGGAGCACCGGGAACGAAATCATCGAGAGGACCGATCCGGAAGCGGTTAAAACCGCAAAAATGCTGGCCGAATGCATCCGTCAGATGGATCCGACGCGCCCCGTCACTTCGGCGATGACCACCTGGGACCAGGGCTGGGAAATATTCGATCCGCTCATGGCGGCGCACGACGTGTGCGGTTATAATTATCAGATGCACCGCGCGGTGACCGACCATGAGCGGATCCCGTCGCGGATCATCGCGCAGACGGAATCGTTTCCAAGGGACGCTTTCAGCAACAGGGAAATGGTCCGGAACCACGAGTACATCATCGGGGATTTCGTGTGGACGGCGATCGATTATCTGGGTGAATCGGGCATCGGACGCACCTTTTATTCCGGCGAACCGAAGGGAGAATCCTGGGAGAACGACGTGTATCCCTGGCACGCCTCCTATTGCGGGGACATTGATTTGACCGGATGGCGTAAGCCCGTTTCCCATTACCGGTCACTCATCTGGAACGAAGCGCCCATGCTCCACATGTCCGTTCGGGAACCCGATCCGGACAACGGCGCCATCCAGGAGACGCTCTGGTCCGTATGGCCGGCGCGGGAGAGCTGGACCTGGCCTGGCCGCGAGGGGAGGGACCTGCAGGTCGAAGTGGCGTCCAATTATCCCGTCGTCCGGCTGTACCTGAACGACGCTCTCGTCGGGGAGCGGCCGACCGGCCGGGAGCAGGAGTACAAAGCCGTGTTTACTCTGCCGTACGCGCCGGGTCTCCTCAAGGCCGTCGGCGTGCGGGATGGACGGGAAATGGAATCCGCAGTGTTGAAAACCGCGGGACCCCCGGCCCGCATCCGTCTGACCGCGGACCGGTCCCGCCTGTCCGCGGATGGGCAGGACCTGTCCTTTGTGACGGTCGAAATCACGGATGCGGAAGGGAACATTCAGCCCAATGCCGGAAACCGGCTGCATTTCGAGGTCAGCGGCCCTGGCGTCATCGCGGGCGTGGACAACGGCAACGGCAAGGACCTGGATCCATACACCGGACCCGATCGGAACGCCTTCCACGGACGCGCTCTGGTCGTGGTCCGAAGCGCCCGCGAGGCTGGAAAAATCAGGCTGGAGGCGCATGCGGAGGGACTGTCTCCCGCTTCCATGATGATTCGGTCTGAAAAGCATTAACACAAGAGGGGTAAGAATGAAAGCAAGAATCCTGCTGATCCTATGCCTTCTGTTTCCGGGGCTATCCACGGCTCAGCCCAACCCCGGTCCGCGGATCTACGAACCCGCGTTCGAGTCGCTGGAGAAGGCGAATCCCGTTCCCGAGTGGTTCAAGGACGCCAAATTCGGCATCTATTTTCACTGGGGCGTATACACCGTCCCCGCATTCGCGAACGAATGGTACCCGCGAACCATGTATCTTCAGGGATCGACGGAGAACCGCCACCATACGGAAACGTACGGAGATCCCTCCGTCTGGCCTTATCACTATTTTATCACCGGGGCGAAGGACAAACAGGGCCGATTCACGCAATTTGCGCCCAGGCTCAAGTCGGAGGGCGGGCAATTCGACCCGGACGAATGGGCGCAGTTGTTCGCGGACGCGGGGGCGAGATTCGCGGGGCCGGTGGCCGAGCACCACGACGGTTTTTCGATGTGGGCGAGCCGTGTCAATCCGTGGAACGCGAAGGACCAGGGGCCGAAACTCGACCTGGTCGGCCTGCTGACGGAGGCCATCCGCAACAAGAACATGAAAGTCATTCTTTCCATGCACCACGCCTACAATATCACCGGATTCTATTCCGCGGTTCCCGAAACGGACGATCCGGACCTGCAGAAACTCTACGGCCAGCAGGGAAAGGAAAAGAACGAGGCCTTCTGGCTGGAAAAACACAGGGAGATCATCAACGGTTACAAGCCGGACATCATCTGGCAGGATTTCAATCTGCACGTCATTTCCCGGCCGGTTCTCCTGCAATTTCTTGCCGACTATTATAACGCGGCCTCCGGGTGGGGGAAGGAAGTCGTGGCCACGTACAAAGACGGCCTGAACGAGAAATGCGCGGTTCTGGATTACGAGCGCGGAGGCCCGGTCGACATCACGGACAATTACTGGCTGACCGACGACGCCATCAGCTCCTCGAGCTGGTGCTACACCGAGGGAATCGGGTATTACTCGCCGAAACAGGTGCTTCACGGCTTTCTGGACCGGATCAGCAAGAACGGCAACCTGCTCCTCAACATTTCCCCGAAAGCGGACGGGTCCATCCCGCAGGAACAGAGGGATGTCCTGCTCACCATGGGCGCATGGCTGAAAAAATTCGGTGAAGCCGTGTACACCACGCGCGCCTGGGTGCAATACGGGGAAGGCCCCACCACCATGGGCGCCGGCCACGGCGTGTTCACGGCTCCGGCCGAGGGAACGGCGGATGACGTCCGGTACACCCGGTCGAAGGACAACACGACGCTCTACGCCATCCTTCTCGGCTGGGACGATGACCGGACGGAGATCACGCTCCGATCCCTGTCGTCCGACAGGATCGACTGCGGGAGCCTGAAATCCGTGGTGCTGATCAACGGAGGAGCGGGACAGGTTCTTTCTCTGCCCTTCAAACAGACATCCGAGGGGCTGACCGTCCGCCTGCCCGAAAGGCCCTTTCAGGAGCTGGCCTACGCGCTGAAACTGAGCTTCGACGGCCGGATTCCGAAACTGGACAGATACGCCGATCTGAACTGCGGCCCCCACTACGTCCTGATCCCCGGAGGCCGGCAGAGGGGGCTGGTGCTGGGTTCGGATTTGAGTCTGACCGGGAAACGAAGGAACCCATCCGGTCAATGGAAACTGGAGTGCAAGAGGAGAGGCATCTATCAAATCGCCAACCGGGAAAGCGGCCTTGTCATCGGGTGCGATGAAACCGGTCAGGCCCCGATTCTGTCGGCATGGACGGGAGATGACGGTCAGCTTTGGAAAATCGATCACGGAAACAACGGTCTG
>JAFGAX010000110.1 GCA_016933415.1 bacterium | reverse complement strand
TCGGTCCGAGGCAATTCTGGAAAGTCCTCTTGACTTTCCAATTTTTTGTGGCTATATTTAACCATTCGGTTAAACCAAATAGTTGGTAAATAAATGACAGCTTCGAACACAGACACCCCTCCGGAAGAATCCACACGCGAAAAAATCAAGGCCGCGGCAACTGAGGAGTTCACCCAAAAAGGCTTTGACGGCGCACGCATGCAGTCCATAGCGGACAGGGCAGGCGCCAATAAAGCCATGATTTACTATTATTTCCGGTCCAAGGATGCCCTGTTCGAGGCTGTTCTGCGCGAAACATTCGAGGAACTCTTCACCCGGTTCGCTGAAATCCGGCCTCAAGGCGATCCGGATCCCAGAATTCTGATTCCACAGATCGTGCGCCTGCATTTTCGTTTTCTTGCCGATCATCCGGCCATTCCCAAAATCCTGCTCAGGGAAATGCACTCGCATCATCCCATTGTCCCCAAAGTGCTGGGTGAAATGTTCGGAAAAATCAAGACCGAGCGCTATCCTGATTTTGTCCGCATTTTTGAGGCAGGCGTCCGGGCTGGAAAGATCCGCGACGTGGATCCGCTTCAAACCATTCTGAACATCCTATCCATGAACATTTTCTATTTCATCGCCAGGCCCGTGCTGTCCGTCGGCTGGCCGGACGTGTTCGCGTCCGTTTCCGAGGAAAAACTACTGGAGATGCGCGAGAAGGCCGTGTCGGATCTGGTTCTGAACGGGCTTTTGCCGAGATAAGGGGATTCGCATGAAGGTCCGCATTCTGCTTTTTGGGGCATGGATCAGCGCCGTCTGTTCGGGCCAGACCATGGTCACACTCGAGGATTGCGTCCGAGCCGGGCTGGAGTCGAATCCGTCCCTGGCCGTGGCCGAGGCGGACGCGCGATCCGCGAAAGAGGACGCGTCCCAGGCCCTGGCTTCCTTCTTCCCTTCAGTGGACGCTTCCGGCTCTTTCAGGCGGCAGAGCATGGTGCCGAAGCTCGAATTCCCCGAAATCGTTCTCCCGTGGAGCAGCGGTCCGCCGGTCTCCCTGTTCCCCGAGGGGGGAATGTTCCTGGGCGTACGGGACCAGACGGACCTGAGGCTCACGGCCACACAGCCGCTGTTCACGGGGTTCCGGCTGGTGCACGCGAAACGCGCGGCGGACGCGGCAGCATCGGCCCGTGCCGCTGAGGTCCATGCGAGGCGCGGCGAATGCGTTCAGACCGTGGAAGCCGCGTACGGCGGATGCCTGAAGGCGAGGAAACTGCTCGACATCGCGAAGTCGGGACGCGAGCAGGTCGGGGCGCATCTTTCTGATGTGGAGCGGTTTTACGAGCAGGGGCTGATCAAGCGGGATGAATTGCTCAAGGCACGCGTGAAACGCACCGAGGCGGAGCTCGCGGTTCTGCGGGCGGAGAACGCGGTCCAATTGGCGGACGCGTTTCTGCAAAACGCCATGGGCCGACCGCTTCCCGCGGGCGCCGTGCTGTCGGATGTGAAGCCGGAACCGGCCGTGTCCGCGGACCTCGAGACATCGATCGGACTCGCGGAGCAGGCCAGGCCTGAACTGGCAGGCGCGCGGTTCGCGGTCAAAGCGGCTGAGGCGGGAAAGGGAGCGGCCGCGGGCCGGTGGTTTCCGTCCGTGGCCGCGTTTGGCGCCTTGGGATACGGAAAGCCGGGATTGAATTTCATCGGCGGCGAGTGGATGGACTATTGGCTGGTCGGCGCGGGCCTTGAATGGAATCTCTGGGAATGGGGAAAGACGCGATCCAGGCACAGGCAGGCGTCCCTGCTGGCCGGAAAGATGAAGGACACGGAGAGGAAGATACGCGAAGCCGTGGTCCTCGATGTCACGGCCGCCGTGCTCAGGCTGGAGGAGGCGGGAAAACGGCTGGCACTGGTCACGGAAATGGAAGCACAGGCATCCGAAGGTTTCCGCGTGGCCGAGAACCTGTACAAGCAGGGCCAGTCGTCGCATTCCGAGTTCTTCGACGCCCAGTCCGAATGGGACCGCAGCCGCACGCTGAAGGCGCAGGCTGAAATCGATGTGTTCATGGCCCGGTCCGCGTGGCGGAAGGCGGTGGGGAAAAACAATTACCACTGACGGATTCAGGCACAGGTTGGTTAAAATTGGTGTTCCGGGTTTCGAGTTCCGGGTTCCGGGTTGAAAACACACAGTCGGTTTGTTACCGTAGTCTCCCTGAGTCCCGCTTTCGTACTTCGCATTCAAAGGGTTTTGCGGCGGTATAACAGACAGAGAAAGAGGTCGTCATGAAACGATCGGCATACGCGATAACCGCAGCCTGCATGATCCTGCTCGCATGGGCCGGCTGTTCCCGAAAACCCGCGCCCGCCTTCGACGGGTCTGGTGTTCTCGAGGCCACGGAAATCACCATAGGCGCCAAAACGGCAGGGACCGTGGACTCCCTGGCCGTGCGGGAAGGGGATTTCGTGGGCCGGGGCGACGTGCTCTGCGTCATTGAGACGGACAAGCTCCGCCTGCAGAAGCATCAGCTCGCGGCCGGTCTTAATGAGGTCCGGCTCAACATCCGGAACGCGGAGCGGGCCGCCGCGCTGGCGGAGGAGGGTTTCAGGGCGGCGGAAAAGAAATTCAACCGTATCCGCGTTTTGCACGGCGAGTCGAGTGTGTCGCAGCAGCAGTTCGAGGACGCGGAAACGGGTTTTCTGGCTGCGAAAACGCAGTATGAAAACAGCAGGACCAGCCTGCAGGCCCTGGGCTCCAAAGCGGAGCAGGTGCGGCTTCAGCTCGAGATCGCTGAGAGCGGCCTGGACGACGCGACCATACGCTCGCCCCTTTCCGGCACAGTGACGCAATTGTACCTGGACCGCGGCGAGATCGCAAGACCCGGCGGGCCAGTGGCCGCGGTCGCGGATCTGGAGCGGATGTGGATCAAGGTGTACGTGAAGGAAACGGAGCTGGGCCGGATCAAACTGAACAGCGAGGCCGTGCTTCGTATCGATTCCGCGCCCGGCCGTGAGTTCAAGGGCCGCATCTCCTGGATTTCGCAGAAGGCCGAGTTCACGCCGAAAATGGTGCAGACGAAGGACGCGCGGTCCGATCTCGTTTATGCCGTGAAGGTCGAGGTGTCGAACCCGGACGGCACGCTGAAAATCGGGATGCCGGCGGATGTGGTGATCAACTGAAGTTCAAGGTTCAAAGTTCAAAGTATAAAATGGGATTCTGCGGGAATCCATATGCTGATTCATTTAACGGGGCGGAGCGGGGAACTTTGAACTATGAACTTTGAACCTTGAACTTAAATATCAAACGTCCAGAAAGCAATAAACAGCAGAAATCCATGAGCGCTGCCATTGAAATAAAAGGCCTCGTCAAACGCTACGGTAAAGTGACAGCCGTTGACGGCGTGGACATGACCGCGGCATCGGGCGAGATGACCGGGCTCATCGGGCCGGACGGCGCGGGCAAGACGACTCTGCTCCGGTCGCTGTGCGGCCTGATCCGGTTCGATTCAGGTGAATGCAAATTGTCCGGCCTGGACACGGCCCGCCAGACCGCGGCTGTGCGCGCGATCGTCGGTTACATGCCCCAGCGGTTCTCCCTGTACCCGGACCTCACCGTGGCGGAGAATCTGCGGTTTTTCGCGG
Source organism: bacterium (assembly GCA_016933415.1). Classification (GTDB taxonomy): domain Bacteria; phylum Zhuqueibacterota; class QNDG01; order QNDG01; family DTFT01; genus JAFGAX01. The sequence continues at coordinate 10,776 of JAFGAX010000110.1, read as the reverse complement.
ACCTGTTCGAGGTGTCTCCTGCGGACAGGAACCGCAGGCTCGAGCGGCTTCTCAAGTTCAGCAGGCTCGGCCCGTTCTCGGACCGGAAAGCCGCGGCCCTGTCCGGCGGGATGAAGCAGAAACTGGCCCTGTCCTGCACGCTCATCCACACGCCCAAAGTGCTCCTGCTCGACGAGCCGACCACGGGAGTGGATCCCGTTTCCAGGCGGGAATTCTGGGACATCCTGTCCGAACTCAGGGGCGAGGGCGTGTCCATTCTGGTGACCACGCCCTATATGGACGAGGCCGGCCGGTGCGACAGGGTGGCCCTGATGCACAAGGGCCGCATTCTGCACACGGACAAACCGGCGGACATCCCGAAGCTGTTCCGGAACACGCTGGTCGAAGTGGAATGCGCGGATCCGGCCCGTTTCGCGAAAGTGCTGGCAGGCTCGGGCCGTTTCCATTCCGTGCAGGCTTACGGGGACCGCATCCATGTCAGCGGGCCCGAGAAACCGGACGCGCTCGAGGCCATGATCCGCCGCACCCTGTCGGAGAGCGCGGCCGGAAAGCCGGGCCGGGTCGGCCGCATCCGGCCGGGAATCGAGGACACTTTCGTGGAGCTCATGGCTGGATGAAACGGCCGGCTGGAAATAAAAGCGGGGAAGGTCCCGGCTTGAAGATACGGACGGAAACGCGGACGCGGGACGCGTCCGATTCCGTGATTGTGGAGGATCTCGTCCGGAAATTCGGGAAGTTCACGGCAGTGGACGGGATTTCGTTTCGCGTGCGGGACGGCGAGATATTCGGTTTTCTCGGCGCGAACGGCGCGGGCAAAACCACCACGATCCGCATGCTGGCCGGCCTGCTGACGCCGACGTCCGGCCGGGCCGTGGTCGAGGGATTCGACATCGCCACGCAGTCCGACGGCCTCAAGGAGCATATCGGTTACATGTCGCAGAAGTTCTCGCTGTACGATGACCTGACCGTGTACGAGAACCTGGAATTCTCCGGCGGCGTGCACGGCCTGGAGGGCCCCGCGTTCCGCGCCGCGCTGGAAAGCGCGACGGCTTTCACCGGGCTGGAGGCCCTGTACGGCCGCTTTCCGCGCGAGATCCCGCTGGGCTGGAAGCAGAGACTGGCGCTCACCGCGGCCATGCTCCACAATCCGCGGCTCCTGTTCCTCGACGAGCCCACGGGCGGCGTGGATCCGGTTTCGCGCCGCGAGTTCTGGCGGCTCATCCATGACCTGGCGGAAGGGGGCACCACGATTTTCGTCACGACGCATTACATGGACGAGGCCGAATACTGCAACCGTCTGTCGATCATGCACGACGGGAAAATCGTGGCCATGGGATCGCCGGCCGAGCTCAAGGCGTCGGGCGGGTGGGCGACCATGGAAGACGCGTTCGTGGAACTGATCGGCAGGAGGATCACGACGCAATGAACCCGCGCCGATTCATGGCCGTGCTCCGCAAGGAGTTCATCCACATTCTCCGCGACCCCCGGAGCCTCGCGGTCGTGTTTCTCTGGCCGGTCAGCATGGTCTTTCTGTACGGGTACGCGATCACGTTCGACATCCGCGAAATCCCGCTGGGCCTGCTGGACCAGGACCGGACCGCGGCTTCGCGGGCGCTGGCGCGGGACCTCACGGCCTCGGGATATTTCCGGACCGCGGAGATTCTGGAGGACCGCGAGGACCTGTCGCGGGGGCTGATGCGGGGGTCGTTCAAGGCGGGGCTGGTCATTCCGCCCGGCTACGGACGTTCCGCGAAGCGGGAGGGGGACACGCATGTGCAGTTCATCGTGGACGGGTCGAACGCGAACACCGCACAGGTGGCGGTGAATTATCTGCGCATGTTCTGCGCCGTGCAGATCTTCGAGACCGGCGATGCGGAGCGGAACGCCGGGACCGGTTTGCTTCCCGTGTCCATCCAACCGCGCGTCTGGTACAACCCGGACCTCAAGAGCTCGCATTTCATCGTGCCCGGCCTGGTGGCCGTGGTCATGATGATGATCTGCGTGCTCCTGACTTCCATCACGCTCGTCCGCGAGCGCGAGACGGGCACGCTCGAGCAGATCCTGGTCTCTCCGATCAGGCCCGCGGAACTTGTGGCCGGAAAGCTCGCGCCCTACATTCTCATCGCCCTGCTCGATTCCGGCCTGGTGATTCTGTTCTCCATCGCCGTGTTCGGGGTGCCGTTCCGGGGCAACGCCGTGTTTCTGCTGGCCGCGGCCCTCGTGTACGTGTTCTGCGCGCTTTCGTTCGGCCTGCTGATCTCGGGCCGCGCGAAGTCGCAGATGGTGGCCATGATGGCGTCGCAGGTGCTGACCTTTCTGCCCAGCCTCCTGCTTTCCGGGTTCATGTTCCCCATCGCCTCCCTCCCGAAGGTCCTGCGGGTTCTGTCGTCATTCGTGCCGGCCACGTATTTTCTGAAGATCATCCGGCACGTGATGCTCAAGGGAACGGAAACCGCCGCGCTGAGGGAACCCTTTCTGTTTCTCCTGGCATTCGGTCTGGTCGTCACGACGGTCGGCATCCGCCAGTTCAAGCTCCGGCTGGAGGACTGACCCGTGACGCGCGTCCGGCATCTCGTGAAGAAGGAGTTTCTTCAGCTCCGGAGGGACAGGCCGCTGATGGCCATGCTGTTTGTCATGCCCATCGTGCAGCTGCTCCTGCTCGGGTATGCCGTGTCCGCGGACGTAGCCGGCGTGAGGCTCGCGGTGTGCGACCGGGACGCATCGGAACTCAGCCGGGGCGTCGTGGACCGGTTCCGGAACAATGAGACGTTCAAGATGACTTTGGAGAGCGCGGACGAAGCGGAAATGGGCCGGGCGCTGGACTCGGGAAAGGCGCAGGCGGCACTGGTCATCCCGGCCGGGTTCGCGGCGGATGTGGCCGCCGGCATCCCGGCCGCGATTCAGATTCTGCTCGACGGCCAGGATTCCAACACGTCGACCGTGGCGCTCGGTTACGCCATGGGCATCCTGGAGGAAGCGGTGGGCGAAGTCGCGGCCGCGTCCGGACTGCCGGGCCGGAAGCGTCTGGTTCCGGACATCCGCATCCGGTTCAATGAAGACCTGAAAATGGCGAATTACATGATCCCGGGCATCATCGTGTTCCTGGTGCTCATGGTGACATCCATGGTCAGCGCCATGGGCCTGGTTCGGGAAAAGGAAATCGGCACGTTCGACCAGCTCCTTGTGTCGCCCCTGAAGAAGCACGAGATCCTGATCGGGAAAATCATCCCGTATTCCGTGATCGGGTTCCTGGAGCTCATTCTGGCCGTTGGATTCGCGAGGCTCTGGTACGGCATCCCCTTTGCCGGGAACGCGGTCTGGTTCCTGTTCAACATCGTCCTGTTCCTGTTCACCACCCTCGGCATCGGACTGCTGGTCTCGGCCATGGCCCAGTCGCAGCAGCAGGCCATGTTCCTGACTGTGTTCTTTCTGTTCTTCTTTCTGATGATGTCCGGCTTCATGTTCCCGATCGAAAACATGCCGGCTGTGATGCGCCTGGTGACTTATCTGAACCCCATGCGGTATATGCTGACGGTGACGCGCGGGGCTTTCATCAAAGGATCCGGGCCGGGGGAACTGTATCCCCAGGCGCTGGCCCTGCTTCTGTTCGGGGCGGTTATCTTTTCAACCGCGGTTTGGGGGTTTCAAAAGAAAATCAGGTAACCGGAAGAAATTGCCGTTATCCCCGTTTTAACCATTCCGCAACAGGCCTAAGATCAGTTTTATCAAGGTATTAATATTTTTTCTTCTGGCATCATTTTTGTATAATATGCCCCTATGTTCTTCACGTTCCCGATCCGCACGGAAAAAGAGACGGTTAAACTGCCGTACCTGACCATGGGGCTCATTTTAGTGAACCTCACGGTCTGGGTTTTCACGGATAAAATCGTGCGTCGGGAGTACCGGGAAATCGGGGAGTTGAACAGCCGGCTCATCGAGATCGAGAAGCCTTTTCTCCGGCAGATCAACGAACAGGACCCCGGGTATTTCAAAACCGCGCGTTTTGAACAGGTGCATGAGCGGTTCAACGCCGAGGTCGCGAAAAATTCCTGGAAACCGGAGCATGCGGAATGGCGGTCGCTGTACGCGGATTACCGGAGCCGTGTGGAAAACCGGCTCTTCGTGCGCTGGGGTTTCATACCCGCGCGTTTTTCGCTTTTAAAACTATTCCTGTCCCTGTTTCTGCACGCGGGATTCATGCACCTGTTCGGGAACATGCTGTTTCTGTGGGCCGTGGGATGCAATCTGGAGGATGACTGGGGCTGGTGGGGTTTTGGGATCTGCTACCTGCTGTCCGGCGTTTCGGCCTGGGGCCTGCACATGCTCCGGGCGCCCGACAGCCTGGTGCCGGGCGTGGGGGCATCGGGCGCCATCGCGGGCATCATGGGCGTGTTTCTCGTCAAATATTACAGCGTCAAGATCAAGTTCCTGTATGTCTTCCTGCTGCGATTCTGGAAACCGGTCGGGTTCTTCACCTCGCGCGCGTATGTGGTGCTTCCGTTCTGGTTCCTGCTCCAGCTCATCGGAGCGCGTTCGGGCGGCGAAGCCGGCACCGCCTACTGGGCGCATATCGGCGGTTTCGTGTTCGGCGTGGCGGTCGCGGGTTCCTTCAAAGTGCTCGGACTGGGGGAAGGCTTGTTCGACGCGCCCGCGTCCCTGGCGGCCGGCGCGGCCGGAATGCCCGGCATCGATCCGGCCGTGCCCCTGGTGAAGCAGGCCAAAGCCGCGCTGGAGGCGGATCCCGGGAACGCGCGAAAGTATTTCTTCTACGGCCGCGCGTTCGCGAGGCGGGGCATGGAGAAAAACGCGGCCATGCTGTACAACATGGGACTGGACATCCTGCTCCGGTCCCCGGAAAGCGCGAACGGGGTTTCGCCCGCCGCGGTTTTCCGCGAATTGTCCGGCCTGGGATTTCTGGGCCGTCTCACGGAGAAAAACCTCTACAGGCTCGCTGCGGCGCTGGAAAAAGGAGGCGTCGGGCAGGAGGCGGTCAGCCTGTACATGATGTACGCCAATCAGTATCCGTCCGGCCGGGCGCGCGAGAGGTCCCTGTTTCAGTCTTATATTCTGCTTCGCGACCGCGTCGGAGACAGCGGCAAGGCTGCGCAGATGATGGATTTTCTGAAACGGGAGTATCCGGAAAGCGGTTTTACGCGGCGGATGGAAGCGGAGCCGGCTGAGCCGCGGCCCGTCGCGGCATCGTCCGCTCCTGCTGAGATCGAAGGTGCGTTCTTTGTGGCGGAGTAGAAAACAGTTCCGTGTTCCGGGTTTCGGGTTCCGGGTTGAAAACGCTCAGAGTGTAGGTCCGAAATGCCGAGCCTGCCCCGGATCAGGACCGGGGCAAGCTCCGCAGGGCGAGGCTTTCGGACATTTTTTATATAGAAATGTCCGATAGCCCCTTCGGGGCATATCGGACCTACAACTTTTCGACTCGAAACCCGAAACCCGGAACCCGGAACGATTTCTAAGGCTTCAGCTTCCCAAACTCCCCCAGCCCCAGCACGGTAAATCCCTCCTCAGCCGCGAGGCTGCGCTCCCGCTCTGAATTGAATCCCCAGGCCGCGAGATACGCCCGCACGCCGAGGTCCTTCACGGCCTGCAGGTGAATCAGCTTGTCGTCCACGAAATGCATGCGGTCATAGGGGACGCCGGACACTTCCCCGAGCCTCACCAGGTGGTCCCGCTTGGAATAGGAGAATTCCTTGTCGAGAATGAGGCCCGGCGCGAAGCAGTCCTCCACGCCGTAGTCCTTCAGCAGGAGACGCACGGACGCCAGATCCTTGGACGTGGCGATCGCGAGTTTGAAGCGGTTTTTCAGGCTCCGGAGCGCGGCCGGCATGCCGGCGAAAGGCGGCAACAGCCGTACCCACGATTCCGGATCGCGGCCCTGCCATTCGAGGCGCAGGCCGTAGAAGCGGCCTGCGTACGCGTCGCGTTCCGCGGCAGGGATTCCGGATTTGGCTTTCTCGAACGCGGTCTGGTTGCGTATGCCGTCCGCGAAGCCGGAATCGATGAGGCTCCAGATCACGAGATATTCCTCGGCACGGTTTCCCATCGGGATCAGCGCGCGGAAGCGGGACATCATTTGGGGATGGTCCTTCTCGAAAGCGAACACCGATTCCGGGGTCTCCAGATGCGCCTTCAGCGGGAGCCCGTGGCCGGGCCGCATGTCCATGTAGGCATTGACCGAGGTCCGAACGGAATCGTGGATGGAGTCGGCGATCACGCCGTCGCAGTCGAGAACGAGAAGGGAGTTCACCGCGTCTCCGGATTGATCAGGGTTCTGACCGACCTCGGGGTCCATGAGGTGCAAGATAAAACCTCCCGCGGACGGGCACCAGCCCGCGGGAGGTTCGTATTCGCATGGAACCGGCAGACCCGGGGGTCGGGTGTCAGTGAAAGTTCTTTTCGATGAAATCCGTCACATGGCGGTACCGGAAGGGCCGGCCCTGCCACACCTGCACGCCCCCGTAGACACCGTAAATCACGGCGCCCAGGAAGAACGCCAGAACGAACGGGATCAACAGCAGGCCGATGAAAATCAGGGTCAGCAGGCCGGCCACCAGACCCGCGGCGAGCGTGACGATATACACGGCCGCCTGGAAGAAAAAAGCCTGGCGGGCGTGGAAAATCACGTCCCCCGTCGGCTTGGGCCGGTTCCGCTCCGAGAGCCAGATGACCAGGGGCACGATCAGGGTCAGCGGGCCCATGATGAAAACGGCGACAATGGACGCGTGCGCGATCGCCGAAAGAAGGGCCGTGTCCCTGCCCTCCGCGGATGTCTTCGTTTTTTCCCTCTTCTGAACGTCGGCCATGTCCGCCTCCTAACCGGCCAGCGTCTTGAGCGTCGCGGCCAGCAGGTTGTAGAACCGTTCCACCGTGGGGATGCTCACTTTTTCGTCCGGGGAATGCGGATTGCGCAGGTCCGGGCCGAAGCTGATCATGTCCATGCCCGGGTATTTCTCCCCGATAATGCCGCATTCCAGGCCCGCGTGAACGGCTTTGATCTCGGGCTCTTTTCCGGTGAGGTCCTTGTAGACTTTTTTCATCACCGCGAGCAGGGGCGACTGGATGTTCGGCGCCCAGCCCGGGTATCCGCTCAGATGGTTGATCTCGGCCCCGGCCAAACCCGCGACGGCCGCGATCTTCGCCCTTCCGGCCTCGAGCGCGGACCCGATGGAACTCCGCGTGCTGGTGTGGATGAGCGCCTTGGACTCGGTGACCCGGACAATGGCGAGGTTGTTCGATGTTTCCACGAGCTCGGGGATGTCCTGGCTCATGGCCAGCACGCCGTGGGGCAGACCCAGCAGGAGGGAGAGAAAGGCGTTCCGGCCCGCGTCTTCCATGGGATTCCGGCTGTAATCCTTCACCGGCTCGATGGTCAGGGCGGTGTCCTTTTCAACGGCCTTGTACTCGAAACGGATCTGGTCCAGGGCCGCGTCGAGAGCCTTTTTCAGCCCAGCCGGATCCTTTGTGACGACGTGGGCGAAGGCTTCACGCGGAATGGCGTTGTGCTTGTTGCCGCCCTCCAGGTGGACCAAAGAGAACGGCACGTTCAGGCCGTAGAGCATGCGGGCCAGGAGCTGAACGGCATTGCCCCGGCCGGTGTTGATGTCCAGGCCCGAATGTCCGCCGCGCAGGCCGGACAGCGTGACCTTGAGCGAATCGCCTGTGACGCCGGAGGCGCGTTTGATCGGGAGCGTGATGTCCGAATCGGCTCCGCCCGCGCATCCGATGAAGAAAACCCCTTCGTCCTCGCTGTCGAGGTTGAGCAGAATGCGCCCCTTGAGAAAGCCCGGCTGGAGCCCGTTGGCGCCGTTCAGGCCGGTTTCCTCGTCCGCCGTGAAGAGCAGTTCGAGCGGGCCGTGGGTCAGGGTGTCGTCGTCCATCACGGCAAGCGATGCGGCGACGCCGATGCCGTTGTCCGCGCCGAGCGTGGTGCCCTCGGCCTTGACCCAGTCCCCGTCCACGAACGGCCGGATGGGATCGCGGTCGAAGTCATGCTTCGTGGCGGAATTCTTCTCGCAGACCATGTCCAAATGGCCCTGGAGAACGACGACCGGAGATTTTTCCTTTCCTTTGGTCGCCGGAATCTCGACCAGCACATTGCCGGCCGCGTCGCGCTTGGCCGCGCATCCCCGGGCTTTTGCGGCGGCCAGGACGAAATCGCCGAGCGCTTTTTCGTTTTTGGAGCAGTGGGGAATGCCGCAGACCGAGTGGAAATACTTCCACAGGGATTGGGGGCGGAGCGTTTCGGGTTGGAAGGTCATGATGGGTCCTCCAGTATTTTTTAAAATATACGACAAATTTCATCAAAGTCAAGGGGCTTGACTTTTACGCGATTTGTCCTAAATTGAGGGCATGGCGGAAAAACAAACCACACCCGGCCAAGAACCCGATTCCATGGTCTTCTGCGACAACCACCCGGACATCGCGGCCATCGACAACTGCTCGGTATGCGGAAAGGCGATCTGCTACCGGTGTTCGAAGCAGGCCGCGGGCGTGACCGTGTGCGGGCTCAGATGCGGGGCAAGGGCGCTGGCACGGGCCTTTGCCGCGGCCGCCGGCCGGCGGTTCGCAAAAAAGCCGGGCCGGAAGCGGAAGCGCCGGAACGCATGGACCCGTCAGCCGGCCCGCGTCGCGCTCGACACCCTGCTCGGCCTGGGCCTGCTCTTCGCGGTGGTCCGCATCTGGACCCTGGGACGCGAGCTGAAGTCCGTGGCCGCCGGCGGCCCGGATGTCCCGGCCGCGGCCGCGGCGGACACTTCGGGCCGGCCGGTCGAGGCTGTCTTCCGGCCGACGCGGGCGGGCATGGTCACGTCGAATGTCATCGACGTGACCGGCGCGGCCGAGGACGGCCGCATCGTTTCGCTCATCGTGGACGGAAAACCGGTGGCCGCGGAAATCGCGCAGGACGGGCGGTTCTCGTTCGAGCGGGTCAGGCTGAAACGGGGCGTGACGCGCATCGAGGTTCGGGCCCTGTCCATCAACGGCGACGTGTCCGTTCTTCAGGCCATGACACTTGCTTATGCGACACCGACGGTGACGGTTCTCTCCCGGGATTTCTCGAGGGGCCCGCTCAGCCGCAAGGAAGTCGCCTTCACGTTCGACGGCGGGTCGAGCGACAACGCGGCCGGTTCCATACTCGACGCGCTCAAGAAGACCGGAACGCGCGCCACGTTTTTTCTCACGGGCGAATTCATCGAGAAGCACCCGAAGACGGTGCGCCGCATCGTCGCCGAGGGGCATGAGGCCGGCAATCACACCTGGCGGCATCCGCATCTGACGACCTACGCCGAGGACCGGAAGCAGACCACGCGGCCCGGCATCACGGTCGAACGGATCCGGGAGGAACTGCTGAAAACCGCATCCCTGTTCCGGTCGGTCACGGGCCGCGACCTGTCGCCGGTCTGGCGCGCGCCGTACGGAGAATACAACGCAGAGATACTCAACTGGGCCGCGGACGCGGGATTCCGTCACGTGGGATGGACCACGGGCCGCGGATGGGCCGGGACCATGGACACCATGGACTGGGTCGCGGACCGGAAGTCCAAGGCCTACCATTCCGCCGGGGAAGTCGAAGAGAAAATACTCCGGTTCGCGGAAACCGGCAAGAACGGGGCCAATGGCGCGGTCATTCTCATGCACCTGGGCACGGAGCGCAGGAACGACTTTCCGCACGAGAGACTGGAATCCATCATCGGGGGATTGAACCGGCTGGGGTACAGGCCTGTCCGGATTTCGGAAATGATGACGGCCGCGGATTCGGAGCCGGCGCGGCCCGTGGCCGTGTCCGCCGATCCGCAGGCCGAATCTGCGGCGCAGACCGACACTCCGATAGAGAAATAAAATCCCCCTGCCGCTTCCCTTTAGGGGCCGCGCACCTTGAAGGCGCGTGGCACTTAAAGTGATCACGCAAATAACATAGAAAACCGATAACGGTTTTATTAATTATGAACGGCAGTGGCGGTATACTGATTAAAATTTTGTTAATAAACAGACAAGAAGAGCGGATGCAAAGATTGTGAGATGCATCCGCTCTTCTTTAATGCCGTTTCCGAAACAGACTCGGCTTTACTGTCTCCATCCATTACTAATGTAAGGGGGGCTGGCTGGACTGGCGATACAGAGCCACATTTTTCGAACATTCTTTTCTATGCCCTTGAATATTAAATCGATATAAACCGTAGAGGAAGCCGTTGTCCTTGTTCCGGTTGTCTGTTTTATCCAACCGGGGGCATTTCGGGTCGTTTTAAGTGCTCGATCCGATTCATTTGTGGATGAGAAGGTCGAGATGGCTGCGCAATACGCCACTTCTCCTTCCGATTCACTTTCAGAATCGCCATAATAATAATGTAACGTCACATCTGCTGCAGCCAGCTTCAACTCCTCGCCTGCGGGTTTAATGATTTTAGCAGTTATAATGGCCATCCGGTGTTTATCAAGCATCTCGTCTGTCACTTCAACTCTCATGGATTCTGTTTCAAACTTTTTTATGAAAGTGCATGAGACGATTTCAATCGATTCATAGGGAAGTATCAATGGGACTTTCGATTGGGCCGGACAAATACCAACAATTCCCAGGAGGATGATTGGTACTATTCGGAATAGTTTTTGAGACGAACGCATGATGCCTCCTTTGTAAAATGAAGGGGGTGTTGGCGACTGGCATGAAATGGATTAGACGAATTCTTTTTTCGTGATCAATCGTGAATTCGAGTCTGATAAAATACCGTCTCGGTGGCCCCCGCGAATGCATACAGGCCTTCATTATTT
>JAFGAX010000011.1 GCA_016933415.1 bacterium | reverse complement strand
GCATGGCCTCCGCCGCGTCCAGGGGGCCGGTGAAGATGCGATCGTCCGTGCCCGCGTGAACGGGATGAACGGACAGGAATCCGTGACAGGCCCAGTGACGGCCGAGATAATCATATGAATCCGGGGAGCCGCCCAGCCCGTGCGAAAAGAATACGGCCGGCCTCGGGTCCGGGGCGGAAACAGGGCGGTACAGTCGGACCGGTATGACGCGGCCGCGGGCGGCATCCGTCCATTCCTCCTCGGACACGCGGAAACGGAAAGGACCGGGCCGCCTGAAGCGGGACTGCCGGTTCCCGGATCGCCCGGAGGAGAAAATTTGAAAATGGATCATGCGAAGAGGCTGCAGTTAGACGTGACGGCGAAGGGGCTGTCCAAAAAGATCCTTTGGGACAGCCCCGTTCCTTTTTCATCTCCCCTCAGGGGCTCCCGCCCCTGCGGGGCAAGGGATCCGGCGAAGTGGATTCCGGCGCGGAGGCGGGAGCCTGCGCGCCGAGAAGGCGGACTGAAACATCCTTTTTGGACAGCCCCTTTGTCCGTGAGAGGCAAGCGCCGGGCGCCTCGGAGGTGCCGGGCGCTGATTCGCTTGGAAACTCATTTCCCGCGGTTCTGGTAGCGCAGGTATTTTTCGCGCGTCATGAGGCCGATCGGGCCCTGGTAGATGCCGCCGCCCGCGCCCGTGTCGAGCACGCGGACCGCGATGACATTCGGCTGGCCGCGCCTCAGCAGATCGTCCGGCAGGTAATAGGCGCGCTCGGCCATGTAGGAGCCCCACCAGGCTTCCTCCTCGAGCCTGATGCGGCCGGTCTGGCCGATCATCACGCCGTTGAGATAGGTCTGGTCCGCGTCATCGATGCGCCCCATCAGGAGGATCAGCTTGTCCGCCGCCAGTGCCGCCGGAATCTCGAACGTCTTTCGGTACCACGCGAATCCGTTGTAGTCCGCATGTCCGCACGACTCCCAGTAGGCGGGCAGGTCCACGGTTTCCCATTTCGAGTCGTCGAATTCGACCGTTGCCCTGGCCGGTCCGTCGCCGGTCGCGAATTTCCAGCCCCTGCCCAGCGGATGGTCAAGCGCGGGGTTCTTGATTTTCGAGAACAGGCCGACCTCGCCCTCCACGATGCCGCCGCCCATCCACAGGTCGTACACGCGCACGGCCAGCACGTTCCGGCCGCCGTACCGCACGCATTCGGGCGGAACGCGGTACATGCGCTTGACGTTCCAGGCCGTCCTCACCTGGGGCGGAAATTCGCCCTGGCCGCCGATGAGCACGCCGTTCAGGTAGGTGCGGTCGATGTCGTCGATGGCGCCCAGCCTGATGAAAAGCGGCCGTTTTTTCAGGGAATTGGGGACCTCGAATTCCAGACGGTACCAGGCGTAACCGTCGTATCCGGGGAACCCGTTGTTCTCCCACAGGTCCGGAACCTTGACCGTCTCCCAGCCGGAATCATCGTACGACGGATCCGCGAACCGCGGGTCGTCGCGGATCTCGAATTTCCACGGCCCGCTGAAATCCAGTTCGCATCTGAAATCCTGTCCGCGCAGCGCCGGCACAATGGACAGCAGGAGAATCGCGGACAGGGCCGCGGAGGAACGGGATGAAAGATGTCGGAGAAAAAGCATTTCGGATTTTCCGGTATCAGGTACTGAACAGGCGACCGGCGCGGACCCCACTTTTTCCTTCTTCCGACCGGCACGCGCGAAATCCTTTAAAAGTAAGCGGTTTCCGTATCACGCGTGTCACAAGCGTGTATTATAATGTAACAGCCCGCATTTATAAAGAGTTCAAGGTTCAAGGTTCAAAGTTCAAAGAGTAAAGAAATAATCGTTTTTCCTTTGAACTTTAAACTTTGAACGTTGAACTCCAGTCATGAACAATGAACCATCAACCATGAATCATCATTATCCACAGCGGCTCACAGCACCAGCTTATACCCGAACCCGTGCACGGTCAGCAGGTGCCGCGGCTGGGAGGGATTCGGCTCGATTTTCTTGCGCAGGCGCACGATGAAATTGTCCACGGTCCTGGAATTCGGGTAGATATCGTATCCCCAGACGCGGTCGAGCAGCTGGTCGCGGTTGACGATCTGTCCGGCGTGTTCCATGAAATACCGGAGCAATTCGAATTCCTTGTGCGACAGATCCACCGGCCCCTTCGCGTCCGTCGCCGTGTACCGGCCGAAGTCCACCTCGAGCAGGCCGATTTTGCACAGGCCCGGCGCTTCGCGGTCCGGACTGCTCCTGCGGAGCACGGCCTTGATGCGCGAGATCAGCTCGCGCAGGCTGAACGGCTTGGTGATGTAGTCGTCCGCGCCGAGTTCGAGCCCCAGCACCTTGTCGATTTCCTGGCCCCTGGCCGTCAGCATGATGACGGGCGTCCGGATCTTCTTCTGCCGCAGGGTCTTGCAGACATCGAACCCGGACATTTTGGGAAGCATGACGTCGAGCAGAATGAGGTCCGGCGGATCGGACTGGACGGCGTCCAGGCATTTCTCCCCGGTGTCGACGATGCGCACCGAATGCCCCTCGAATTCCAGGTTGTCCCGGATGCCCTCGGCCATTTTTTTCTCGTCCTCGACGATGAGAATTCGACTCATACGCCTCCATGTGTCTTGGCTGGAAACGGAAAAACCAGCGTGAACAGGCTTCCCTCACCCGGCCGGCTCCGGAGCCGGACCTGCCCGCGGTGAAGGTCCATGACTTGCTTCACCAGACTGAGCCCGAGACCGCTGCCGTGGGGCGCGCCGGATCGGGCGCGCCCTACGCGGTAGAATTTGTCGAAAACGCGCTTCTGTTCCGCCTCGGGGATTCCCGGGCCGCGGTCCTCGACGGACAGCAGGACGCCGGACGCGTCGCGTGACAGGGCCACCCGGATCCACTTCGGATCCGGGCTGAATTTCACGGCGTTGTCGATGAGGTTGACCAGCGCCTGCGTGACCATTTCCGGGTCCGCGTCGACTTCCGGCACGTCCGGGTCCACATCGAGGGCCAGCGTCGCGTTCATCTGTTTCATGTGAAATTCGTACATCCCGGCCGCCTCTGCCGCGATCGGCTGAAGGCGGATGCGGGCCGGCCGGAACTCCCTGCGCTTCGACTCCATGCGGGAGAAGTCGAGGATGTTGTTGATGAGGCGCGTGAGCCGCGAGGCCTCCGCCATGATGGTGCGGTGGTATTCCCGTTTCCGGTCCTCGCCGCGCACCCGGCCCATCTCCAGGGTTTCGGCGTACATCCGGATGAGCGACAGGGGCGTGCGCAGGTCGTGCGAAACGCTGGCCACGAAATCGGTTTTCATCTGCGCCAGCCGGATTTCACGCGTCATGCCCCGGATCAGCGCGGCCGATCCGAGGATCAGGATGACGTTCACGAGCGCCAGAAAGGCGAGGTTCACCCGCGTCCGCACGTGGGAGATCTCCGCGATCGTTTTGCCGCGGATGGCCGTGACCAGGTCGAGATGGGGAAGCACCCACAGCGGCTCGTTCTTTTCGAACGACACCGCGGCCGCGTCCTGGGTCTGGGTGAGGAGCGCTCCGCCTTCCCTCCGCCGCACGCCGAACACCAGGTCGGCCTCGTCCATTTCCGTGAACTTGCGTCCCACCACTTCGACCGCGAACTGGCCGTCGTCCAGAATGATGCCGTGGAAACCCGTCCGCCGGTCCGAAACAGACGGGAAAAAAAGCAGGCTGAGCGGCCGGCCGTCCGTTTCGGGCCACGGGAGGGTCAGGGGCCTGGTGTATCCCTCCCTCGCGCGGCCCGCGCGCTTGTCCAGTTCGGCCTGCTCGGACCGCAGGACTTCGAGAATGCGCCCCCCCGCGTCCGGCCGCGGCGTTCCCGAAGCGTCCTCGGGACCGCTGTTCCACCAGACCCGGATGCCGGCGCCGCCGGGTCCGGCCGCGAACGCGCCGGCCGCGATCGGGTGCCTGAAGAAAAAGCGGTCGAGCGAAATGCGGCCTTCCGGGGCTTCGAGACCGGCGGCGAGTTCCGATTCCATGGCCCGGATCGAGTCCCAGCAGTGCTGGTTCACGGAGAACAGCAGGCTCTCGAGCTGGCGCTCGTAAATGCTCCGGATGAGATCCTCCTCCCGTCCCCGCTGAATGAGCTGAAACGCGGTGTAGAGGAAGACCGGCACCAGCAGAACCGCGGTCGCGAGCCGGATGATTTTCGGGATGTGAAAACTGCGCATGGCGGCCGTCCTGAACCAGCACGCTCACTTCGGGGACAGGGCGGACCTGGGAACCCGTCCCGCCGGGATGCCGGGCCCCTCCCAGTCCAGACGGAGAAACTCGCCGCCCAGGGCCTCGAAGTATTCCAGCCGCAGGCGGTGCCGGCCCTCCGACAGCCGCACGACGCCCGACGCCTCGGCGACCCCGTGCACGGAATCGTTCAAAACCACGGTCCTGCCGTCCACGTCAAGACGGCTGCCGTCGTCCGAAAGGAGACGGAAACGGTACAGACCCTCCGCGGGCGCGTTCAGGAATCCCGTGAAAACCAGTCCGAAACCGTCCGGCGGACGCCGAACCGCGTCCGGTCCGATGTCCGCGGGCGACACGGTCCGGACCGGCCGGAGACGGCTGAAATCCGGCAGCGTGCTCCAGATTCCCGCGTACAGGGAACAGGACAGGCCGTGGGATTCGGGACGAAACACGTCGATGCTGGATCTGCGGATATAGCTCCGCTTCATTCCCGGCTTGAACGCGGCCGCAGACACGAGAACCGGGCTGTCGGTCTCGAAGGGCTCCGCGTACAGGGGCGACCCGATTTCCGGATCTGAACCGTCGAGCGTGTACCGGATCTCCGCGCCCGGCGTGCGGCATTCCATGCGGATTTTGACGGTTCCAGGCGCTGCGACGGAAGTGTCGGGGGGATGGATCGCGGGTGTCGACACCGCCGCCGCGGCCGGACCCGCGGGCGCCGCGCTCGCCGACGTGAATCGGTATTTGCCGGATCCGATCGCGAACACCGCCCGGCCGTTTTCCATCCGGATGAAACGGACGCCCGCGGACTTCCGGGCCGGCTTGTTTCCCTCGCGAACGTCTTTTTCGGACGCCGCCGGAACGAAGACCGCGGCCTCGGCGTTCGGCGGCACCTCGACGGACCATTCAAAGCGGCCGTCCGCCATGCGCCAGTCGCTGACGATCAGGCCGTTCGGCGACTCGAGCGTGGCCCGGGCCGACGCCAGTCCGGCCGAGGGCATGGGCCTCATGAGAATGCGCCTGAAACCGGGCAGGAGCGGATCGGGCCGGATGCCGGCCAGGTCCTCGAACAGCCAGGCGATGAAGTCCCCGAGCAGCATGACATGGTTGCCGGAATTCATGGAGGGATCGGCGGTGTCGCCGTTCCACAGTTCCCATATCGTGGTCGCGCCCTTCTCGGCCATGTACCCCCAGCTCGGGTAGGTCGTGTTCTCCGCGAGAAGGAGCGCGACGTCGGGCCTGCCGTTCCGGCTCAGTGTGCGCATCAGCCACTGGCTGCCGACCAGGCCGACCGCCGTGTGGCCGTCATACTCGCCCAGGATGCGCTCCAGAATGCGCGCCATCGCCTCTTTGGCCTCCGGTTCCGGCGCCAGCCCGAGGCCAAGCGGAAGCAGGTTGGAAGTGACCGAACCGTTCCCGTACGTGCGGCCGGCCGCATCCCACAGCCGGCTGTTCAGGGCCTCCCGCAGGTCCTTCGCGAGTCCGGCCCACTCCCGGGCGTCGTCCGGAGCGTCCGTCAGGTGCGCGAACGACCGCATGAGCTCCGCCTCGGCGCAGTACAGCGCGGTGCCGATGAGGCCGGGCGGGGTGATGCGCGCCGGATCGGCCGTGTGGATGAGACCCGGCGATTCCGGGGGCGGGCACCAGTCGCCGTAGGTGTCTTTGATCATCAGTCCGCCGGACAGATGGCGTTTCATGTACCGCATCCAGGCCGCCATGGCGGGGTAATGACGCCGCACGCTCAGCGAATCGCCGTACTGGACGCGGAGCATGTCGCCCAAAAAGAGATAGACGCCGGGCCAGGAGACATTGTCCGTGTACACTTTCCAGAAAGGCGGAGCCACGTCGGGGAGCGATCCCGCCTCCGTCTGGCTGTCGCGGATGTCGTCCATCCATTTCGCGTACAGGGCGCGCACGTCCGAGACATAGCTTTCTCCCAGCGAGGAGGCGAGCCGGTCGCCGAGCCAGCCCTGGCGCTCGTCGCGCTGGGGGCAGTCGGTGGGGATGCTCCGGTAATTGCCCAGAATGCCGCGCACGGCGTTGTTGAATGTGCGGTTCACCACCGGGCTCGAGCACGTGAAGGAGCCGACCCGTTCGACGTCGTCGTGCACGACGCGGGCCTCGATGCTCGAAGAATCCAGTTCACAGCCCCGGGCCGCGGAAACCTCCAGGTACCGGAATCCGTGAATGGTGAATTTCGGCTCCCAGGTCTCGACGCTGTCGCCCCGGGCGATGTACACGTCCTCCGCAAGCGCGGTTCGCAGGTTGCGGGTGTCGAGCGCCCCGTCCGGCCTCAGGGTCTCGGCGAACCGGAGCCGGACCGCGGCGCCGGGCTTCGGCCGCCGCAGCGTGATTCGCGCCCATCCCGCGATGTTCTCGCCCACGTCGCAGATGAACGCGCCCTTCGGGCCGTCCGTCTGCCGCACCGGCTTCAGGGTCCGGATCACCCGCATCGGCGCGATGGGCCTGCCGGTCAGGCGGCCGGCCGGGCCGGTCACCCGGCGGGCGGCCGGCCAGCCGGAATCGTCGAACCCGGGACTGTCCCATCCCGGCATTTCCCTGCGGCTGTCGTACGTTTCACCGTCGAATTCGCTGTTCGCCGTGATCGGTCCGGACGCGGTGAGGGACCAGGTCGTGTCGCTGACGATTTCACGGATCGAACCGTCCTCCAGTTCGAGCCGGAGGTGGAGAATGAGTTTGGGATACGGCGGCTGGGCGCCGCTCCCGTCGGGTCTGGGCGGAAAATAGCGGCCATTGCCGAGCAGGACGCCGATCGCGTTTCGGCCGGGAATGCAGTGGGGCGTGACGTCGTGCGTCACGGCGTAGACGCGTTTCGAGGTGTCCGAGAGCGGCGGCGACAGGACCTCGTCCCCGACCCGCCGGCCGTTCAGCCTGAGCTCGCACAGCCCGAGTCCGCTGTAGAACACGACCGCCCGCTTCAGGCCGGCCGGCACGTCGAATTCCTTCCGGAGCATTCTCGCGGCGCAGGCCGGCCGCGGCCCCGCCGGATGGTCCCCGGCCTGGGGTTTTTCCATGCCGATCCAGTCCGCTTTCCACCGGAAGGAACCCAGCGGCCCGGTCATCCAGAAGGCCGGATCGCTCCAGTCCGACTCCC
This sequence comes from bacterium, assembly GCA_016933415.1. GTDB lineage: Bacteria > Zhuqueibacterota > QNDG01 > QNDG01 > DTFT01 > JAFGAX01. The sequence goes on along the minus strand of JAFGAX010000011.1, from coordinate 3,549 downwards.
TTCCGTCCCCGTCCCAGACCTTGACCTTCCAGTACACGGGCTCGCCGCTCCGGAGCGGGCGGCCCGCGTAAACCGTAAAAGCCGTGCGGACCGCCGGGACCTGCCCCGAATCCCACACGTCCCCCCGGTCCTGACGGAGCGCTTCCATGGAAGCGGCCGCAAGAATCCGAAAGGCGGTCTGATGCTGGTTACGGGCCGCGCTGCGCAGGGACCAGGACAGCCTGGGCGCGGGTTCCGAGATGCCCTCGGGATTCCGCAGCGATTCACACCGGAGCCGGTCCGGCCGCATCGCCAGGGACGGATCGGGCGCGCCGCGGCCGCAGGAACAAAACAGGGCGGCCGTGAACAGAATGCCCCATACTGCGCGAAGCCTGCACGTCATGTGTTACCTCTTTCAAGTGCCGGGCACCTTGAAAGCGCCCGGCTCTTGTCTTAAATTCCGGGAAAATTCTGAAGAGGAAACTCAATTATATGACGCAATTTATTAAAGTTTTATTCGAAATCAACCGCTTTTTGACCTTACTTAATCGATTTAACTCTTGACATTCTGGCTGAACCGTTTTAAATTGTTCGGAGTTCGCTTCCCTCCAACCCCACTCTCATAAAATAAGGCGAAACCGCGTATGATCGGTCACCTGGCACTCTGCGCCGCGGCGAACCTGGGAGCATCCGGGTCGCTGCTGAAAATGAGCACCATTGACGTGCTCATCATCGTCGTGTACTTTTTGCTGGTCATCGGAATCGGCGTCATGCTCAAGAAGCACACGAAAACCGGCGAGGATTTCTTCATGGCCGGACGGGAGATGACCGCCTGGGTCGCGGGCCTGAGCTTCGTGGCCGCGAACCTCGGGTCTCTCGAACTGATGGGCTGGGCGGCCGCCTCCTACCAGTACGGCATCCTGGCCACCCACTGGTACTGGATCGGCGCCATTCCGGCGATGCTGTTCCTCGCCGTGGTGATGATGCCGTTCTACTACATCTCCAAGACCCATTCGGTTCCGGGCTATCTTCAGCTCCGGTACGGCGAGGGGGCGCGCTCGGTGTCGGCCGTCTCGTTCGGCCTCATGACCGTGTTCATGAGCGGCGTCAACATGTACTCCATGGCCCTCGTGATGAAGGTGGTGCTGGGCTGGGACATCCATTTCAGCATCTGGGTGTCTTCGCTCACCGTGGCCGTCTACGTCATGCTCGGCGGCCTGCTCTCCGCGATCTTCAACGAGGTGCTCCAGTTCGTCCTGATCTGGCTCGGCGCCCTGCTGATCCCCATCGTCGGCCTCGTGGAGGCCGGCGGCTGGAGCGGCCTCGTGGCCCGCATCCACCAGAACTTCCCCGGCGGCGACTACACCCATCTCTGGCGCACCATGGGCTCCTTCTCGGACAATCCCATGGGCATCAACTGGATCGGCATCGTGTTCGGTCTCGGCGCCATCATCTCGATGGGATACTGGACCACGGACTTCCTGGTCGTCCAGCGCGTGATGACCGCCAAGGACCTGCGCTCCGCCAAGCTGGCGCCGATCATCGGCGCGGCGTTCAAGATGTGCGTTCCGTTCATCGTCATTCTCCCGGGCCTCCTGGGCCTCGGCGTTCTGCCCTTCAAGCTGGTCGGCGAAGCGGAGGCGATCGCGACCGGCGGACACAGCTACAACGAAGTGCTCCCGCTCATGCTCGCGCGGTACTGCGGACCCGGCCTGCTGGGCCTCGGCATCACCGCTCTGATCGCGGGCTTCATGTCGGGCATGGCCGGTAATGTGAGCGCGTTCGCGACCGTGTGGACCTACGACATCTACCGCCCGCTCGCGAAGCGGAAATCGGACGCGCATTACGTGAAAGTCGGCCGCTGGACCACTTTGCTCGGCGTGCTGGTCAGCATCGGCACCGCCTATCTCGTCATGCAGTTTCAGAGCATCATGGACTACGTGCAGGCGCTCTTCAGCTTCTTCATCGCGCCCCTGTTCGGAACAGTGATCCTCGGCATGCTCTGGAAGCGCGCCACTCCGGCCGGCGGATTCTGGGGACTGCTCGCGGGCACGCTGTCGTCGATCGGGATGTGGGCCTACATCAAGTTCGTGGACGCCTCTTTTCTGGCGTACATGGCCTTCTCCCCGTCCGCGCACGGCAAGATGCAGGATTGGATGGCCCTGAAGGCGTCGGCTCCGGCCGGGACCTCGATACCCACGGCGCCCATCTCGGACATGGCCGAAAACATGTACCGCGCGCTCTGGTGCTGGGTGATCTGCGTGGCCGTCACCGTGGTGGTCAGTCTGCTGACCAAACCCAAGCCGGACAAGGAACTGACCGGCCTGGTCTACGGCCAGACCGAGATTCCGTCGGAAGGCCATTTCCCGTTCTACAAGCGTTCCATTTTCTGGGCGGGCGTGGTGGCCGTGATCTTCGTGATCCTGAACGTCATTTTCTGGTAGGGGTGAGACATGGCGAAACAACAACTGTTCTCGATCTGGTTCGCGATCGGACTGCTTCTGGACGTGTACGGGTTCATGATTCTCGGCACCGGCATTTACGGTTATTTCAATCCCCCGGAAAATCCGGTGGTCCTGAACGAACTGCACGCGGGTATCTGGTGGGGCGTTCTTCTGCTGGCCATGGGCGCCTTTTATACGTTCCGGTTCAGGCCGAAGAAGAGCTGATTCTGAAACGCATCGTGCGGCGCACTTACAAGGTGCGCCGCACGTTTGACCGGAAAAGCGAAAGCGGAGAGGAGGCATTCCTCTCCGCTTTATTTATGCCCTGACGTCCGTCGCATGAAATCAATGCGTCACGGATCCGGCAGGCCGAATGCTCCGGGAGGCTCGCAGCCTCCCGGAGCATTCCCTTCCAGGGGGGCGAAAAGCCTACCGCTTCCGCCCCTCCGTCTTGCCGACCGCATCCCCGTTGTCGGAAGCCGCAACGGTCTTGCTCATCACAAAATGAAACGCCAGCAGGGCCAGGCCGGCCGCCACCATCATGGCACCGATCGTCGCCTCCTCCGACACGTCGGCCGGAATCAGCTGTCCGATCAGGAGCACGAGGCCGATGCCGGTCAGCACCATCCCCCATTTCAAGCTGTTCCACCGGGGCGCGGCCGAAGCGCTGCGGAACAGGGCGCCGGCTTCCGCCGGGTCCATGCCCTTGTCCACGATGCGGTGCCGCAGTTTGTTCTGGGACACTTCACGGAGAATGGCGACGATGCCCCAGAAAATGGTGCCCATCACCAGCACGGGTTCGAGGTTGAAGTGATCCATGTCGGTCTCCTTTTAAAAACTGATTCGTTTCGGTTTCCATGTCTCTGTATGAATAGACCGGCGAAAAGCCGGAAGGTTGCATTCCCGCGGGAAAAAATAACATGCAACCTTTCATCCCGAAACCGGTCTAATAAAATGTGAAGCCCGGAAACCAAACCGACACCGAACGCCTCCTCGCCCGCATCCGGGGCGGGGAAAAGGAAGCCTTTTCGGACCTGATGGCCGGGCATGTCCGGCTGGTCATGCACATCGTGGCCCGTTCCGTGGACGATCACGAGGACCGAAAGGACCTCTGCCAGGACATTTT
>JAFGAX010000109.1 GCA_016933415.1 bacterium | reverse complement strand
TCGCCCAGATCGGCGCTTATGTGCATTCCGGACGCGGCCAGCTCGTCGCGTCCGTGTCGAGGCTGCTGGGATTGTAAAAGACGGTTCCGGGTTCCGGGTTCAGAGTTCCGGGTTCCGGGTGGTAACTGTCTGAGAGGGTGGCCTACGTTTATTTGTCACTCAACCCCTAACCGTCAAACGGATCGGAGGGCGCCGCCCGCCGCTTCGAAACATCGGTCCGGAACCCTCCCGGATACATTGCCGATAATCCATCGTAAAACCGCCGCTTCCCGGCAACCTTCCGTGACAACCTTTTACTTGACCCTCCGGCACGAATTGGATACTTTAATGCGGACGGTTTGACCTGTCCGTCCGATCCGCTGAAGCTCATCAAACCCGGAGCCTGCCATGACACCGAACCGGTTTTTCCAGATCGCAGCCGTTTCCCTTCTGGCCCTTCTCCTCTTCCCGGCCGGACGCCTGTCCGGCCAGGACAAGCCCTACAGGCAATGGTGGAACGAGGGCCGCCGGGCCTGGCCGAAAAAGAACCCGGACGCGGAAAAACTCCCCCGCATTTCAGTCTCCGGGAACCGGTTCGTAAACTCCAAGGGTGACACGATTCTCTTCCGGGGGCTGGCCATCTCGGACCCGGACAAGCTCGCCAATCAGGGCCATTGGAACAAGGCCCATTTCGAGCATGTCCGGGACATGGGCGCCATGCTCGTTCGCATTCCGGTGCACCCCGTGGCCTGGCGTGACCGGACGCCGGAGAAATACCTCTCGCTCCTCGATCAGGCCGTTGCCTGGTGCACGGAACTGGGGATGTACGTGGTCATTGACTGGCACTCCATCGGCAACCTGCAGGCCGAACTCTTCCAGAATCCCATGTACGAGACGTCAAAAAAGGAAACCTTCGATTTCTGGAGGACCATCGCCGGGCATTTCCGCGGCCACCACACAGTCGCGTTCTACGAGCTGTTCAACGAACCGACGCATTTCAGGGGCCTGCTCGGGAGCATGACCTGGACCGAATGGCGGAAAATCAACGAAGACCTGATACGGCTCATCCGCTCGTCCGACACCGAAACCATCCCCCTCGTGGCCGGGTTCGACTGGGCCTACGACCTCAACCATCTGCACTATGAGCCCGTGGAAGCGGAAGGCATCGGGTACGTGACGCACCCGTACGCGAACAAGCGGTCCCAGCCCTGGGAGCCGAAATGGGAGGAGAATTTCGGTTTCGCCGCGGATCACTGGCCCGTGGTCGCCACGGAGTTCGGGTTCAGGGCAGAGGCGGGAAAGCCCGCGGGTCCGGAGGACTACGGAAACCGCATCGTCCGGTACATGGAAGGCCGGGGAATCAGCTGGATATGCTGGGTGTATGACGTCGAGTGGCACCCGTCCATGCTGGAATCGTGGGACAAGTATTCCCTCACGGGAAGCGGGGCCTTTTTCAAAAAGGCGATGCACGGGGAGCTTTGACGGAGTGAGACCGGATTGAAACGGCTTTCTTCATCAGAAGTGCCGGGCACCCGGGAGGTGTCTGACACTTCTCGCTTCAGCCGCCGTTCCGAGAGACCGCCTGATCAAATAAAACCTCCCGCGGACTTGTCGTGCCCGCAGGAGGTTTTCATTTTCCGGGGAAGCGTAATCATCGATCGACCCCGGGGTCTATCGTGAAGAAGTCTTACTTGGTGACCATCAGCTTTCGCACATTCACAAGCGAACCTGCTTCGAGTCTGCAGAAATAAATCCCCGATCCCAGGCCCGACGCGTCCACGGTCACGTGGTGCCGGCCGGCCGCGTAACCGCCGGCAACCAGTTCCCGCACAGTCCGCCCCAGGCTGTTGACCAGCGTCAGGCGGACGTCGGACGGCGCGGGCAGGTTGAACTCGATCGTCGTCGTGGGATTGAACGGATTGGGATAGTTCTGGGACAGCCCGAAATCGGAGGGCGCGGCGCCCCTGTCCCGTACCGCGCTGCCGCTGCCGATCGCCACCATGCGCGCCACTTCCGCGAGGAAAACCTTCTCCGATTCCAGGGTGAAGGTGTAGTAGTGGAAGGGCGCGGCGCCGCTGTTGTCGCGGCCGTTGCCGATCATGGTGCGGGGGCCAGCTGGCACGTCCCCGGCCCCGTCGTAGAACTCGATGTCGGTCTCGAAACGGACGAACAGCACGGTGCCGTCCGTTTCCATCCGGGCCATCACGATTCCGTTTCCGGCTTCCGTCACGCCCACCGCGTCATACGAGCCCTGAATCCACGGCACGGGCGCGGACACGTCGATGCCCGCGAACACCGGGTCGGCCGGCTCCTCGATGACCGCATTCACGAGCGACGCCTCGGACGTGTTGCTGGCCATGCTGGTCGTGTTGAACCAGTTCAGCCGCGTGTTCCGGCAGTTCCACAACTCGAGGTTGATGATGGGCTTGGGGATGTCGTTCCAGGCGTACTTGTTGGCGTCCATGTAGATGGTGCTCGGCGTGGAACGGCCCATGATGATCAGGTCCGCGTTGTACAGGGTGTCCAGCGTCTCCTGGCCGGCCGTGGAAATGGATTCGTTGAAAAACGGGGTGACGGTGTATCCCTCGTCCTCCAGCAGGTAGATGTACGGCATGTCGGGGTATTCGCCCGTGTCCGGATCGATCTTGACGCCGTCCTGAACGATCACGTACACGATGTTGCCGCCCGCGAACGCCGCGGACCCCACGCAGACCGCCAACAGGGCGATCCATACTGCCTTTCGCAAAGCCATGTTCTCCTCCTCTGATTGGATGTAACGGTTGTCCCGTTGAAACGGTTTCCGGCGGAACTCCGCCTATTTGACCAGGGTCATCTTCCGCACCGCGGTGAAGTCTCCGGCCGTCAAGCGGCAGAAATAGTTACCGCTCGGCAGATCATGGCCGTCGAACTGGACGGCGTACCGTCCGGCAGCCTGCTCCGTGTCGATCAGCGTACGGACCTCGCGGCCAGTCAGGTCGAAAATCCTGACCGTCACCCGGCAGGTTCGGTCGACCCGGTAGGGGATCCGGGTCGCGGGGTTGAAGGGATTCGGAAAATTCCGGCCCAGCTCGAATCCGGCCGAAGAACCGGCGGGCGCGCCGAAAGGCGGGTTCCGCACCCCGGACGGTGGATTGTCCCGGATGTACCCGGCCAGCCACAACAGCGCGGGCCTCGCCCTGCCGTTGTACCGCACCAGGTAGGTGGACGACTGCCACACCTCGCCTTCGCGGTACCCCCAGAACGTGATGCCCTTGACGCCCGGATGCTTCCAGATGACGGGGAATATTTTCTGGTACAGCCTGAGCTGCTGGTCGTCGTCCGGGGTTCCCTCGTTCCGGAGATTGCCGAGGTCGAACTCGGAAATGTAGACCGGCAGGCCGGTCGCGGCCAGCCGGTCGAGGTTTTTCCGCATCACGCTCGTGTCCGCGCTTTCGAACTCGAAGCGGTGGCCCTGCACGCCGATGCCGTCGATCAGGCCCCGGTCCTTCAGCAGGTTGATGATCTGCAGGTACGACGCGGTCGCGGAATTGCTGTTGATGACGCCGTATTCGTTGAGCAGCAGTTTCACGCCGGGCATGTAGTCGCGGGCCTTCTGAAACGCCCAGATCACCCAGTCCCAGCCCGTGGCGCCCGCGCCGCCCAGCGCGTTCCTGTAGGCCGCGGGATTATGCCCGGGAAGGGGCTCGTTCACCACGTCGATCATGTCCATTTCGGGATACCGCTCGCCCGTCAGCCGGATCCATTCCTCCACCGCGCCGGCCTGCTGCGCCGAATCGAGGCCGGAATCCGTGATCCAGCCCGGCTGCTGCTGACCCCAGACGAGGCAGTGGTTCTTGAACAGAAGCCCGTTGCTTTTCGCGAAATTGTACGCCGCATCCAGGCTGCCCCAGTTCCACTGGGCGGGATCCGCGGTGCGCGCGACGGAGCCCCACTTGCCCGCGTTGCCCGGGGTCAGCTGGCTCCAGTAATCCGTGAAGTCGGTGTCCGTCCGGTCCCATCCGCATCCGAGAAACTTGTCCGGGTCGGACGAGAACGCGGGGCCCTCCCAGACGATGCCCGTGGTGTCGCCCTCCGGCCGGGTCGGAGACCCGGGCAGGCCGTCTTCGAGCATGCCGACCGTGAACCAGAGATGCGATTTGCCGAACGCGAATTTGTCAATGTCCAGCCCGTCCTCGCGGAAGCCGAGCTGAAAGGTCTGGACCAGGCCGTCCGGCTCCACCCGGAAAGGATCGCCGGCCGCGCTCTGGTACCCGTTCTTCGTCAGGTTCACCCATTTCCAGACATTGGAACCGAGCGGCCCGGGCCCTTCGATCAGCATGGCCGGATCGGAGAATCCGCTGCTGCCCAGGCCGTTCACCATCACCCAGTCCGTTCCGGAGGCCGCGTCCTTGTCCCCGAAACCCCTGCCGTAGAAAAAGCTGTCGTCGTCGAATCCGGCCGCGCCGACGCGCAGACGCGCGTAAAAATCATACGTCCCCGAGTCCGCGAATGTGACTTCGTACGCGACCGTGCGGCTCGCGTCTCCGGGACTGGCGCCCGCCAGGTTGGTCTTGACGGTCACGTACGTGACGCCGCCCGCGGACCGGACCGCGACATTATCGCCGGGTACGCCTGATTCCGCCTCCACGATGACCGGCGTGCCGGGTTCGGTCTGGCCGGATGCGGTCCCGCTGTTCAGAAAAAGCGCAGTGAAAACGCACGCCATCGGATAAAACCGCGTTCTTGAAATTGGACGGGTCATGATGCACTCCCTGTCATGGTCTTGCTCCGACCCCGGGGCCGGAAGACTGTTTTCCGCGAATGCGGATGACCGCCTTGTCCAGTCCGTCGGATTCCGCGGTCACCGTGATCGGACCGGATTCGCCCGGCTTCGATCGCACGATCGCCAGGGCCAGTCCGTTGAACGCTTTTCTCTCGAGCGAAGGGAAGGCGGTGAGATCCGTGGGATCGCCGTTGTCCGTGGCCGCGATCTCCCCGGGCCCCCGGATGCTGAAGCGGATCGTGTTGTCCGCGGCCGGTACGATCCGGCTTTTCCGGTCCGTCACGGCCAGGGTCAAAAAGCACAGGTCTTCGCCGTTTGCCGCGATTTCGGATCGGTCCGCGGAAATCCGGAGCCGGGCCGGTTTGCCCGTTGTTTCCACTTTGTCCCCGGCCCACTTCTTTCCCGCTTTCCAGGTTTTCACTTCGAGCCGGCCGGGCGTGTAGACGACATCGTCCCACCGCAGGCGGTATTCGAACGGTCCCTTCTTTTTCCTTCCGAGCGACTGTCCGTTGAGAAAGAGCTCCGCCTCGTCTCCGGACGTGAACACGTGCACGGGCGTGACCTGTCCGACGCGGTCAGGCCAGTTCCAGTGGGGCAGAATATGCGCCATGGCCAGGTCCGGCCGCCAGCGCGACTGATACAGCCAGAAGCGGCTTTTCGGGAAACCGGCCATGTCGATGATGCCGCAGTAGGAACTGCGCGAATCGTAGTAGGGCGTCGGCTCGCCGAGATGGTCCCACCCGGTCCAGACGAACTCGCCCGCGACAAAGGGATGCCGGTCGAGGGAGGCGAACACCTTGTCCGGAGAGGAGCCGAAGTCCACGGCATTGAGCCCGTAGTCGCTGACGCGGCGGGTTTTCGAGTCGCCTCCCCGTCCGTCCCTCACGATGTCGCTGTTCTTGTCCGTCACGGGGAACAGGTACACGCCGCGGCTGCTGAACGTGGACGCGGACTCGCAGGTGAGAACGGCCTTGTCCGGAAATTTCGCGTGAAAAGCCGGGTACTGCGGCGAACAGCGGATGCGGTCCGTGCCCTCGAATTCGGGCGACTCACGTATGCCCTCGCCCTGGTAGTTCAGACCGATGATGTCCAACTCCGCGGGCAGGGGCATGTGAGGCTTGGCCCAGTTCATGGCGCTGGTCACGGGACGGTTCGGGTCCTCCTCCTTCACGATTGCCGCAAGCCGCTTCGCGAGCGCCGCGCCTTCGGCACCGGTGTACTGCTCGCCGACTTCGTTGCCGATGCTCCACAGAACCACGGAAGGATGGTTCCGGTCCCTGCGGACCATGGCCCGCAGGTCGGGCTCGTGCCACTCCGGAAAGATCAGGTGAAAGTCGAGCGGCGTCTTTTTCCGCTCCCAGCAGTCGAAAGCCTCGTCCATGACCAGAAATCCCATCCGGTCCGTGAGGTCGAGCAATTCCGGAGCGGGCGGGTTGTGGGACATGCGCACGGCGTTGCAGCCCATGTCCCGGAGCGTTTCCAGCTTTCGCTCCGCGGCGCGGAGATTGAACGCCGCGCCGAGCGCCCCGAGGTCGTGGTGCTCGTTCACGCCGCGGATCGTAATCCGCTCGCCGTTGACGATGAGCCCGGAGTCCGGGTCGAAGCGCACGGAGCGGACGCCGAACGCCGTTCTAACTTCGTCCACTGTTTTTCCGCCGCGGCGGATGAGGGTCACGGCCGCGTACCGGTTTGGACGCTGTGCCGGCCGCGGCCCCCAGAGCCGCGGGTTCCGGATCACGGCCGATCCCACGGTTTGGGACTTTCCCTTCGCGCAGATTTCCGCATTCAACGGACCGATCACCGCCGCCGGTTCAACGGACAGGCGGTCCGAGGCATCGAGGCTGAAGACGGCCGTTTCAACGACCGCGGACGCTTCCTCCTCAGCGTCGTTGTCCACGGACACGGCCACGCGGACGACCGCGGATTCAGCCGAAACCTCCGGGGTCGTAACGACGACGCCCCAGTGTCCGACGTGCACCGGATCCGTTTTGACCAGACGGACGTTCCGGTACAGTCCTCCGCCCGGATACCAGCGCGATGAGGCGGGCGGATTGTCCAGCCGCACGGCCACCTGATTTTCCGCTCCCGGGACGATATACGGCGTGAGATCGAGGCGCCATGACGAATACCCGTAGGGCCATCCCCCGGCCAGACGGCCGTTCACCCAGACCATGGCATGGGACATGGCGCCGTCCACATCGAGAAACAGGGACCGGCCCGCGTCGGACGCGGGGATGTCGAGCTTTTTTCTATACCAGGCGATGCCCGGGCTCGGCAGACGGCCCATGCCGCCTCCCACTTCCGGGTCGTGTCCGGGCCTGAACGGTCCCCGGATCGCCCAGTCGTGGGGCAGGTTCACGCGTTCCCATCCGCTGTCGTCGAAACCCGCCTGAACAAACGGAAAATCCGCGCCCGGCTCCCCTTCGGGCCGGAAATGTCTGCGCGCCGCGTCGCTGATGAAATCATTCCCCGAGGGGAGAATCCAGTCCTTCAGCACGAGCCGGTCCGCCCGGATCCCCACAGCCTCGGTCGGCCTGGCATCCGCAGGGCCGCCGTCCCTGTGTTCCTTCAATTCGGGCCGGACGTCGTAGATCAGGCTGTCCGCATCCGACACGGACGCATACTTGAAAAACCGCCAGCCGTCGTTGAGTTTGATGATCTGGCGGGTTTCCCGCTGCGGCCCCTTTTCCCGGGCCCGCACCCGGCCGGAGGCGCAGGACGTGGAGACCACCAGGCCAGCCTGAATCAGAACGATGAACAACAGGTGGCGGCTAAACCGGTTTAACTCCATGATAAACAACTCCGTCGAACAATGGGTGCAAAAAAAATAATTATCTCTTGGAAATCAAATGCTCTTGATAATCCCGGACACCTCGTTCCGGCAACGGAACCCTGGAGGAATCGGAGACTCCTCCCCGCATCGGACGCAACCCCGAAAGGACAACTCTCCTGTCCGCAATATGCTTCAATCCACGCAAAATTTCAACAGAAAAAACCTCACCTGATCATGCCGGAAGAACCGGCCTTGCCTTATTCGATCAGCATCATCTTCCGGCTCGCGACGGAACCGCCGGACTGGAGACGGCACACGTAAATCCCGCTCGCGAGTCCGCTCGCGTCGAATTCCGTCTCGTGAAGTCCTGCGGGCCGGACGCCCTCGACCAGCGAAACGACTTCGCGGCCAAGAAGGTCATGGACCGTCAGGCGGACCCGTCCCGCCCGTGGAAGGCTGTACCGGATGACCGTGACCGGGTTGAACGGATTGGGATAATTCTGAGACAGCCCGAACCCGGCCGGCGCTTCGCCTGCGGCCGCGGCTCCTCCCGGAACGATGCCGGTGACAGCGGACGGCTCGGTCCTGAACCAGTCGAAATCCACGAACCCTCCGGTTTCAGCGGTCGCGTAATTGAAAAGGCAGAACTTGTTCCCGGTGAAAATCGACAGGTTGAACCGCATATAGAGCGTGTTGCCGAGCTTCGTGAACGCGGCGTTATCCGTGCTGTACGCGAACGTGGCGCTGCTGGTGCCGTAGCGCGCGATCGCCCTCAGGGTAACCGTATCTGATCCGACATCCGCGGAATCCGCGGCTCTTCCGTTGTTCACCATGACCACGCGCCGGATGCCGGCCGTCTGGCGCACGGCGATGAAGGCATAGGGATCCTGAAACACGGCGAGCCCCGCGACGTCGCCGTCCCGCATATTCCCGACATCCATCTTCACCGTGGCCGTGGTCGGAACGGTCTTCGAATAATAGGCGAATATCCTCTGTGTCAGCGTGTTCCTGGCCTCGGGCAGAACGGACACGACCTTTGCGGTGTGCAGCCTGAGAAAACCGGGATTCTCCGTCAGCGACCATTTCGCCGGGTCCGGATTGTGGTTCCATCCCCACTGCATGGCCAGGTCCGGGCCGTTGAACTCGTCCGACGTGGCCATGACGCGAATCGGATGGTCCCCGCCGACATCGGGTTTGCGGTACGTGCCCACGCCCTTGCCGTCCACTCCGACCATGGGCCACCCGTCCGTCCAGGTGACGGGCTGGAGCGTGGGGAAGCGGCCGAAAGCCCCGCCGTCCTGGAAGATGACGGACCACCATTCCCCGGTCTGGGTCTGCACGAGCGCGCCCTGGTGAATGCCGGTGCCGAGGGTTCCGTTGTCCCGGATGACGATTTTCTGCTCATACGGGCCGTAGATGTTCTCGGAACGCAGGGCCACCTGGAACCCGTCTCCCCCGCCGTACGTGCCGTACAGGTAATAATAGCCATCGATCTTGTAGACATGCATGCCTTCGAGACCGGGCCGGATGTCCCCGGTGAACACCAGCACGTCGCTCCCCTTGGCCGCGAAATTGGCGTTCAATTCCGTGATGCTGATGTTGCCGTACCCGTGGGCCACGTAAATGCGGCCGTCATCGTCGAAAAACAGGCCGGGATCGTAGAACCCCCGCGGCAGTTTGCGTATGGACCAGGGCCCCTCGGCCCTGTCCGCGGTGCAGAGGAACCCGCCCTCGTCCAGTGTGATGAAGAGCAGAACAAATTGTCCGTCGTGATATTTGAGGCTCGTGGCCCACTGGCCGTGGCTGTACCGGTTGCAGCCGTCCAGGTTGTAGCAGGGGCTGAAATCGAAACGCTGAACCGCGTTGGCGCAGTATTCCCAGTTGACGAGGTCCATGGATTTGAGAATCGTGACGCCGGGAAAAATGAACATGGTCGTCGAGACCATGTAATAGACCGAGTCGACGCGGATGACGTCGGGATCCGGAAAATCGGAGTACAGCACCGGATTGGTGTAGGTGCCGTCCCCGTTGTCGCTCTGAAGCTGCTGAGCCGCCAGCGGACGGATCAGAAGGCAGGCCAGCAGGCCGGCCTTGAAAATGCGGGCTCCGGTTCTCATGCGGTCGTTGTTCCTCCGGTTGAAGGACACCCCGGGCCCCGGCTCATTTCACGAGCACGAGTTTTTTCATGTCCGAAAAACCGTCGGCCTTCAGCCGGTAGAAATAAACGCCGCTCGATACGGCGGACGCGTCCCAGATTGCTTCATGCTCGCCCGCGGGCCTGCTGTCCTCGACCAGGATCGCGGCCTCGCGGCCCGCCAGGTCGAAAATTTTCAGGGACACGTCCGCTTTGGACGGCAGGCGAAAGGCGATGGTCGTGGCCGCGTTGAAGGGGTTGGGAAAATTCTGCGACAGGCCGAACCGCTCCGGCCGCTCCGAACCCGCGGGCCCGGCCCCCGGCACGGCATTGGCCGGTTTCGGGGTGAACACGAATTCCCGGAACTGGAACAGCTTGGCCGTGCCTTCGCCCGTGAATTTCAGGTACACGTCGTGCGTGCCCGAGACATGGGATACGGCCGCTGAAAAGACCTGAAAGGTCTTGATCGACCCGGTCGCCCCGACCCGGCACTCGGCGATTTTCTCCCCCGTGTCGATCGAATCGAGCCAGACCTCGACCGTGCCGCCCGATCCGGCGCTGGAGGCCGTGATCCGGATCGAGTCCGGGGCAAGGGGATAATCCGAGTTCCCGAATTCCACGCCCGCGTACAGGGCCCAGTCGCCGTCGTGGATGTTGTCCAGCACATAGCCACGCGTGACGGAGGTGTATGCCTTTGAAACGCCGCTCCAGTTCGCCGGGCACTCGGCCTGGACCGGCGTATACGCGTCTCGGTAGATGTAGAGATCGAAATCCGCGGCCCTGCGGCCGATCACGTACGGGCCCTGGTAATTGCCCGTGAACGCGTTGTAGTCGGGCTGCTGGACGTCCATGGTCGAAACGCCCACCGGCTCACCGACCTGCGTCCAGTCGCGGCCGTCCGCGCTGAAATAGCCGGTCAGGGTGTGGTTGACGCGCACGATCTTCAGCCACACGACGCGGCCCGCCGTGTTGTCCGCCTCGTGGCGCGTGCCGCCGAACGCGAAGCAGATGACGGGCGCGCCCCCGCCGTCCACGGTGCTGAACAGCCGGGCGGACACGGTCTGGAGCCCCGTCATGATTCGGAGCCCGGCCTCCTGGTCGAGATTCTCGGGCTCGAAATCGACCCGGGTGATCAGGGAATAATTGCGCTCCGCGTCGTTCTGCAGGATCATGCCGTGCCGGTTCTGCTGGGTCAGCCGGATCCATCCGGGCCGGGCGGTCAGCGACCAGGGGCTGGTGGGCGAATAGCCCACGATGCGCCAGCCGGGGTACAAGGTCTCCGAATCGAAGCAGTCGGACCGCGGCACGGTCCAGGGAATGCCGCCGCTGGGCAGGGCCGGCGCGGCCGCGGGCTCGTTGATCGGAAAATCCGCGACCGGTTTTCCGTCCGCCTCATAACGGACCCGGCTGAGCAGTCCCTGCCGGCCCACGCCCTGCCAGTCGCTCGGGCCGTACGCCTGCGAAACGACCCACCAGGTGCTGTCCTGCGCCATGACCGCGGGTGAGGAATGATTGGGCGCCTGAAACAGGGACGCGCCTTTCTTGGGATCGTTTTCATTGAACAGGTTTCCGAGGAACTCCCAGTCGGACTGGTCGTCCGTGAGCGTGCGGCTCCGCATGACGCGCTGGGTGGCGTAAATATGAATGGCGAATGAATAGTAATACCATCCGTCACGCTTCCACATCACCGGACCCTCGGCCCAGCTGTACGGATAGGACGGGGCCGGGTTGATCCAGCAGAGATTCAGGATCTCTCCCGCGGGCTGGCCGTTGTCTCCGAGCTGGACGATCCAGTTGTTCGACTGGCCGTTCTTGACCAGCAGGTACCAGGAATCATCGTCGTCGATGAATATGGAATTGTCCATTCCCAGGCCGGGCACGGATGAAGGGCAGGTCACTTCCCTGGGCGCGGTCCACGGCCCGGCCGGGCTGTCCGCGGTGACGAAGAACATGCGGGCGGAGCGTCCGAAGAAATGCCAGTACTTGCCGCCGTGGAACACCAGGTGGCCGCCCCAGATGCCGTCCGAGGCGCCGGTTCCGAACATGGACCAGGAGTTGCTCACGGGCTGGGATACGGCCTCCCAGCGGACCAGGTCCTTCGAGTGCCAGATGACCGGAGTGGTCGCGAACGAGGATCCCGTGGTGTACCAGTCGTCGCCGAAGCGGGACAGGGTCGGATCCGGATGGTCGCCCGGGAAAATCGGGTTCATGTAGGTGGAAAAGGACGGGGAGCCTGCGATGGCGGACACGGCCAGGCAGAGTGAGGCGAGCGCAAGAACAAACTGTTTCATGTCAAAACCCCTTGTTGTGGATTGCGCGGGCGGCGGGCCCGGAAGCTTCGAACCGACCGTACCGCATCGGCCGCCGTCCGGCAAAGCCAGGTCTGAAAATCATCGAACCGAATCGCGCACACAGCCGCCGAAAAAGAGGCGGCCGCCTTGATCCGGAAGGCGGCCGCTTTATTCAGGCCCGGGAAGGGAATCTCGGGCCCGTATTCCTCCCTTTCAGCGGGGTTGTGCACCGGAAAAAACGTGAACCGCCGCACCGGGTCCTGCCGGATGGGCCTCCCTGTCGAAAGGGCCCCGCTCATGACCGGGGGCAAAGGCCAGTATAGCAAAACACGCGGGAAAAAAGAAGCCAGAATTTGCATTTTTATCACCGGATTGCGCAACCTGTCGCGGGCCGGCGGCGCACCTCCGGGCGCGCCGCGGGTCGAAGGGTCTCACTTCGGCTGATGCAGTTTCCGGAACTCGCGCAGGCCCATGCCCTTTTCCTTTCGGAAATAGCGCGAGATGTGCTCCACGTCGGTGAAGTTGAAGAGCGCGGTGATCTGCGAGATCGGAAGATCGGTTTCCATCAGCAGGCGGCTGATCCATTCGACGCGCACCTGCCGGATTTCGTCGTACACGGACTTGTGCACGGTTTTCTTGAAGCGCTCTTCGAGGGTCCGCCGGCTGACCCGGGTCTGCCGGACCACGTCCATCACCAGCATCTTGTTCTTGGCGTTGGCGCGGATATAGCGCATGGCCGCGGCCACCTCCGGGTCGCTCACGGCCAGAATGTCCGTGGACTGACGCTGCACAACATGCGTCGGGGTGACATAGATCTGCTGGCCGCGCATTTTTCTGCCCCGGAACAGATCAGCGAGGAGCCGGGCGGCCTCGAATCCGGCGGACTCGACGTTCAGGCTGATGCTCGACAGGGGCGGATCGCCGATTTCGCAGATCATGGGGTCGTTGTCCACGCCCAGCACGGCCACGTCCTCGGGCACCCGCAACCCGGTGCGCTTGCAGACCTCCAGCACGTGCTGGCCCTGGTCGTCGTTGCACGTCATCAGGCCGACCGGCTTGGGAACGGTTTTCAGCCATTCGCCGATGCGTTTCTGCTCCTCCTCCCAGTCCTTCACCTTGCGGCCCTTCGGCCCCGTGTATTCGTGGGTCTGGAACCCTGCTTCGGCGTTGAATCCGGCGAAGCACTTCTTCCGCTCGTCCGACCACTCGTAGCCGTCCATGCCGCAGTACGCGAAGCGCGTGAACCCCTTCTGCACGAGGTGGCCGCTGGCCATTCGGGCGATGGCGCGTGAATCGGTGCGGATGACGGGCAGGTTTTTCGGATAATCCGAGCTGTGGATGGCGAGCACGGTCGGGATGTTCAGCTTCAGCAGTTCCTTGTTGATCATGGAATCGCGCATGATGATGCCGTCCGGCTTCCACCGCGTCAGGTGGGGAATGGACGACTTGAGGCCGATGGGCTCCTTGTAGAACGACCACGGCCCGTGCAGGCGGGCGTAGCGCGCGATGCCCATGATGAGCTGGCGGCCGAATTCACGGGAGGTTTCGACCAGCAGGACGACGCGTTTCATGTCAATAATATATGATATTTGCGGGTAGAAATCAATTTTTTTCCGGCCGGCGCGCGACGCGCCGTTGAAGCGCGTCATGCCGTGATATTCCCGAAGGCCCCGAACCCCCGGAGAGAGTCGATTCTCCGCTTGCGATTCAGCCCAAAAGTGCCTTTCTTATAAAGCATCGGACCATGTGCTTTCCCATCCGCCCGCGCCCGGGTCGAGCCGGACCCGGGCGGGGTATTCCTTCGATTCCTCCTCCTCGTTCGGTCTCACCTGTTCGCATGAAGACCCCCGCCGCACTCGGCAGCGAAGCGATTTTGGCGTGAAAAAAAGGGAACCTTCCTGAGGAAGGTTTCCTTTTTGATGCGTACCTGCGACGCTCCTGACCATCGCGTCGTACGCGGCCGTTCGCGCGCCCCCCGGCTTTCCCCGCGATGCCGATTCGATCAGGAATGATTATTCCTGAAAAAGAAGTTTATTGCAAAACCTTAATCCGAACCATTCGTCAGTGAAACCCGGAATCGGTTTGCGCATAGGGCCGTGGAACCCCGGACGATCAGACATCAACAGACAATCATTGTGGCATAAATTCAATTCTATTATAATTAACCTGTCGGTATAGAATATGACTCATGCAACTTGATGACCCCGGCTCAGTTTTCTCCCGCCAACTTTACGAAGACATGATTTGTTTATTGTTGCGGATATCACCGCATCAGAACCATCTTCTGAGTATGCGACGAACCATCCATTTCACCGGTGTAGAAATAAATGCCTGAAACCAGTTTACCGCAATTAAAACGCACCTCGTGCGCTCCGGCTTCATAATAACGGTGAACCGGTTTTGCGACCTCACGTCCTCTCAGGTCATAAATGACAATCTTCACATTTGTTCCTTTTGCGACATTAAATCTGAGTGTTGTCACTTCGTTGAACGGATTGGGAAAATTCTGCGATAATGAATTCGATTGCGGCATGTGATTTTCCATTTCATGTTCAACCTGCGTCGCCGTGGGATGGCTGAATTCCGAGGTGTTTCCTTCAGCATCCGTGACGGTCGCCGTTACATTCCGTCCGACCATTGATTTCGTGGAGATGAAGATGCCTGCGCCCTTGGCCGTTACCGTGGTTTCGTAGGTTCCTCCTTCATCTTCTTCATCCGTAAATA
>JAFGAX010000108.1 GCA_016933415.1 bacterium | reverse complement strand
GGCGTTCGTCAAGGGCGGCCGTGAAATGCTCCTCGTTCGCGATCACCCTCTGCGTGTTCAAAGTCCAGGTTGCTATTACGTTCGGCGGCGGCGAGGCTTTGACGAGACCGCCGGAATTTGCCGATTTCGTCTTCAGTTCCAGAATAACGTTCCGGTTTTTTCGCGCGAAATCGAAAAGGGTGCCGAGGAGGCTGAAGCGGTTGCCGTAGAGCAGTGAATCGGACGCCTGGCCTGTCCCGATGTGATAGATTTCACGGGGGTCGAGGACGATTTCGTCGAGTTTTGCCTTCAGGTCGGACCTCACCATGATCTCCCCGGTTTCATGAAAGGTCTGGATAGAGCAGTAGCTGCAGCCGAAGCCGCAGTTCATGACGGCGTCGAGGGTCAGGAGGTTGCAGCAGCGGGTCTTCGACGAGGCGACCGGACAGCGGCCCAGGACCGGACCGGGAGCTTCATGCCGGACGTACGTGAGTTTCTTCGGCCTTTCGCGGGCCGGACTTTTATCGTAAACGATCGGTTCCGCCTTCATCCGCCGCCATTCATCCTCGAGCAGGCGCAGTTCCCGGCGGCCTTCTCGGCGAGGGTCCGGACCGGCCGGCCGGAGACCCCCGGGCCAGGATCCGCGCAGTCCGCCCATCCCCCACATCCTGTAATCGGCCGTAATCGTCACGAGTTGTTTCAGGTCCTGGAAACTGAAGCGGAAGGTCTCTCCGAGTTCGAGGATCGCCGCGCGGTCGCCGGCGTCCAGGGCGCGGAAGACCGGGTCGTCTTCAATCGCCGGCCTGTCCCGGGCGGAAAGTCCGCCTTTCTTAACGGTCATACCGCCGAGATGATAGTGGAATGCCGGTACATTTTCAATCCGCGGACTTTTCCACATGCGCCGGGAGGGTGTACTATCGCAATATTCCGGGATGAAACGGGAGCGGGCGATGCTTGCCGGGAGGAATCATGCGCAGCGAAAAGGAGATGTTCGATCTCATTTTGAAGACGGCCGTGGAAGACGAGCATATTCGGGCCGTGGTCATGAACGGTTCGCGCGCGGACCCGAACGCGCCGCGCGACATTTTCCAGGATTACGACATCGTCTATTTCGTCGTCGACGTCGGACCGTTCCGGCACAACCTCGACTGGATACGGCGCTTCGGCGAACTGATGATCCTGCAGATGCCGGAGGAGATGGGCGATCCGCCCCCGAACGGTTCCGGCGATATCGTCTACCTCATGCAGTTCATTGACGGGACCAGGATCGACCTGAGTATCTGTCCCCGGGAAAGGATCGGAGAAATCTGCGGCGACACCCAGAGCGTGCTGCTGCTGGACAAGGACGG
>JAFGAX010000107.1 GCA_016933415.1 bacterium | reverse complement strand
AGCGTTCTCGAACCGGAAAGGAAAACCGATGAAACTCAATGTGACAGGTGGACTCATGCTCCTCAATCTTCTTCTAACCACGGCTGCGGAGCCGTCCGTGAAACCCGCTGAACGGCGGGACATTCCCGCGCCCCTGACCTGGAACCTGGCCGATTTGTATGAATCGGACGAGGCGTGGTTGAAGAGCCGTGACAGTCTGGTTGCGGGATTCGGACGGATCGACGGCTATAAGGGAAGGCTGACCGATTCGGCCGGCACCCTGCTTGAGGCCCTGGACCTCGTCGCTTCGGTGAATCGTGAATTCAGCCGGTTATCCGGATACGCGGGAATGGCTTCGGATGAGGACACGCGTCATCCCGAACGCATGGCACGACGCCAGGAAATGTCGCAGATCGGCACGAACTGGCAGTCCAGGCTCGCTTTTCTCGAACCGGAGCTGGTCCGCCTGACGCCGGATCGGATAGAGACCCTGATTTCGGAGAAGCCCCGTCTCTCGGAATACCGGATGTACCTGACGGATCTCATCCGGCGGAAGGCCCATATGCTGTCCGAGCCGGAAGAACGCATCGTGGCCGAGGCCGGGCTCGTCACGGACGGTCCCTATTCCATATACCGGATATTCGCGAACGCCGACTTTCCCTATCCATCCGTGACTCTGGGAAACGGCGAAACGGTGAAGCTCGATCAGGCGGGTTATGCGAAGTACCGGCAGGTTCCGGACCGCAGCGACCGGGAGCGGGTTTTCTCGGTATTCTGGGGGGCCATGCGGAAATTTGAAGGAACCTTCGGCGTCCAGCTGTATTCCAATCTTAAAAAGGACCTGTTTTACGCGCGGGCCAGAGGCTATGCCTCGTGCCTGGAAAGCGCGCTGGATGCGCCGAATATTCCGGCGGGTGTCTACCATTCCCTGATCCGGAATGTCAATGACGCGCTGCCGACTTTCCACCGCTATCTCCTGCTGAGAAAACGCATGCTCGGCGTGGACACGCTGAAATACTCGGATCTGTATGCGCCGGTCGTGCGATCGGTGGACATGGAATTTCCATACGAGAAAGCCCGTGCGGCCGTGCTTGAATCACTGAAACCCATGGGAAAGGATTACGTCGCATCCGTTCGGACGGCTTTCGACAGACGCTGGATCGACGTTCTGCCCACGCCGGGGAAACGATCCGGCGCGTATTCCAACGGATCCGCCTATGACGTTCATCCCTACATCCTGCTCAATTACAACGGCCGTTACCAGGATGTCAGCACGCTTGCGCATGAGCTCGGTCACGCCATGCACAGCGCATTTTCCAACAGAACCCAGCCGTTTCCGACCTCGGATTATCCGATTTTTGTCGCCGAGGTCGCCTCGACATTCAACGAGGCGCTTCTCAATCGGTCGATGCTGGACGCCATCCGCGACGACGACGCGCGGCTTTCCCTGCTGATGGAGAACCTGGACAACATCAAGGGCACCGTGTTCCGGCAGACGCAATTCGCCGAGTTCGAGCTGTCCGTTCACCAGGCGGTGGAAAGGGGAGAGGCGCTCACCGGGGAGACCTTGACCCGAATGTACGGCGAACTGCTGAGAAAGTATTACGGGCATGACAGCGGAGTGTGCCGGATCAACGACGCGGAATGCGTGGAATGGGCCTATATCCCCCATTTTTATTATAATTATTATGTGTATCAGTATGCAACGGCTTTCACAGCCTCGGTCGCCCTTTCAGAGCAGGTCCTGGCCGGAAAAAGCGGCGCGCGGGAACGGTATCTGGAGTTCCTGTCCTCCGGCGGGAAAGAGTATCCCATCGACCTTCTGCGCCGCGCGGGCGTGGACATGACCACGCCCGAACCGTTCAGACTCACCATGGAAGCCATGAACCGGATCATGGACGAAATCGAAAAAATTCTGGATCGAAAGGCCGCAGGCAGGCGCTGAATAATGGAACATGGACGCCTGCGGCGCGGATTAAACGGATGATCACGGATGAAAAATGCGGAACGGGTTTGTTCAGACCGCCGGATACGGGATTGAAGTTCCACGCCGCCCGTCCCGCCTTGCGGGA
Organism: bacterium; assembly: GCA_016933415.1. GTDB lineage: Bacteria > Zhuqueibacterota > QNDG01 > QNDG01 > DTFT01 > JAFGAX01. The sequence continues at coordinate 11,485 of JAFGAX010000107.1, read as the reverse complement.
TCAATTAACAGATGCGAATTATTGAAGACTGCGCGGGATAAAGCAATTATATTTATGAATTATTAAAGACGAGCCCGGGGGGATGCAATCACCGTCAGATTCACGTCCTTGCATTTAAATAAAAAACCGGAAGCGCGTGCTTCCGGTTTTTTGTTGTGCCGGGAATCGTGCAGGGCGGGCGGCGTGTCATTCTGAGAGCACGCCCGCCAGCAGGCGTACGGCCTTGTCCAGCGTCTGCGTATCGCTCATGGTATAATTCAGACGCATCGTCTCGTTTCCCTCTCCTGGCTCCGTAAAGAAGAACTTTCCGGGCACGAACGCGACGCCGCGTTCGACCGCCTTGCGATACAGTTTTTCCGTGTCCAGTCCGGCCGGGCCTTCGACCCAGATGAACATGCCGCCGTCCGGCTTGTTCCATCGGCAGGTCTTCGGCATGTACCGGTCCAGCGCATGCAGCATGGCCTCCTGCTTGGGCCTGTAGATCCGCATGATTTCCGGCAGATGCTTTTCGAGAAATCCACCGGAGATGTATTCAGCGGCCAGGGCCTGGGTGCAGGTGGACGTGTGCAGGTCAATGCCTTGTTTGGCGAGAACCATCCAGCGGCGTACGGGTTCGGGCGCGACGACATAACCGATGCGGAGTCCCGGGGCGAATATCTTGGAGAGGGATCCACAGTACACCACGTGGTCCGGCGCCAGCGATTTCACGGTCGGCAGGGACTGGCCGCGGTAACGAAGATCCCCGTACGGGTCGTCCTCCACCAGCAGGGCGCCGCGCCGGACGATGATTTCGGCCAGAGTCCGCCGCCGTTCCCCGGAAAGCGTCCGTCCTGTGGGATTCTGGAAATTGGGGATCAAGTAGATGAATTTCACCCGTTCCCGTTCGAGGAGTCGGTCCAGCGATTCGGGCACCATGCCGTCTTCGTCCGTGTCGACGCGGAGGTACCTTGGCTCGAAGGGATTGAATGCGGTCAGGGCGCCGAGATAGGTGGGGGCTTCCACCGCCACCGCGTCGCCTTTCGAGAGCAGGATCATGCCGAGCTGGAGCAGGGCCCCCTGGGAACCGGTAGTGATGCGGATGGCGTCGGAATCGGCATGGATTCCTTTTTTCTGAAGCCAGACGGAAAGCGCTTCGCAGAGGGGCATGAATCCCTCGGTCCGGTCGTACTGGAATGCCGAAGATCCGTATTTCCGAAGAATCCGGTCCCCGAGCTCGCGGATAATGTCCATGGGGAAGGAGTCGGGTGATGGAATGCCACCGGCCAGAGAGATCATGCCCGGTCTGGCGACCACTTTGAGGATTTCACGTATGGCGTTGGCGGACATCAGGCGCGTCCGGTCGGCGAGCAGGGATTCGAACAGCATGGCGGCTCCGGGGTGGGTTCAGGCGGCGGCTACCGGGCATCGGGCTTCAAATCAATTTAGCGAAATGCGCTGGATCAGTCAAGGGAATAATGCTTCGGGTCAGGCGTGCCCGAGCATCTTTTCGTTGATTTTCATGATGAAAGTTTCTATTTTATCAGGATCCATCGTCCGACCCGGAAAGGATGACCCGCATGCTGATGGCCGTGACCGCCGATCTTCACCTGACGCCCCGTCGCGAACATCCCGAACGTTTCATCGTTCTCGAAGACATCCTGTCGCAGATGCGCGAAACGGGTCTATCCGAACTGATCATCGCCGGAGACATCTTCGATCAGGAAATCCGGAATGTCTCGGATTTCGAAGCCGTCTGCCGCGACCCGCTCAACCGCTCCATCCGATTCCATCTCCTCCCGGGCAACCACGACGCCGGTCTCACCCAGAAGGCGTTCGCGGCGGAGAACGTGACGGTTCACTCCGCGCCTGAAATTTACAAGCCGGATCCGGCGAGCCTGCCCGTCTGCTTCATGCCCTATCGGAACGATCAGACCATGGGGGAGGCCCTCTCTCCCCATGCCGCGGGCTTCGTTCCGGGCGCGTGGATTCTGGTCGGGCATGGCGACTGGATGGAAGGCATGCGCGAGCCGAATCCCCTGGAACCGGGTGTGTACATGCCGTTCACCCGGGTCGATCTGGAAACCCTGAAACCGGTCCGGGTCATCCTCGGGCATGTCCACAAGCCCCTGGACCTTGGATGCCTGCATTACCCGGGCTCTCCGTGCGGACTGGACGTCACGGAAACCGGGCGAAGGCGTTTTCTCGTCCTGGATACGGAATCCGGATTCGTCCAGTTCCGCCCGGTCAATGCCGGCCCCCTGTTCTTCGATGAATCCATCGTCGTGCTGCCGCTCGAGGACGAGAGCGCGACTCTCGGCCGCATCCTCGAGTCCATGATCCGGGGATGGGGCCTGCGGGATTCCGAAAAGGAGCGGGCACAGGTGCGTCTCAGGGCCTCCGGATACACGACCGACAAGCGTCGGCTGGCCGATTCCATACGGAACGGTCTCGAGGGGTTCCACCTGATCCCGGACGGCGAGGCCGATCTCACCGAAGTCTCCGTTTCGGAGGACGTCGAACGCGCGCAGCTCGCCGAACGGGTCCGGCGCCAGATCGAGAATATGGACTGGCCGGTCGGACCGGATGCCCCCGGACGCGAAGCCGCTTTTCTGCAGGCGGTCCGAACGATTTATGAACCCTGAATCCGTCAGCGGACGCTGACTCCCGCTGCGCGGGACCAAGCGATCTGATTTTTTTTATTATCGAAGGCCCGCCGCCTGCCTTCAGCCGGAAGGCACCGGACAGACGGATCCCGCCCAGCGGGGCCGCGGAGAACTTCAACCCCGGGAGCCGGTTTCTCATGCCCGTTCGCATCACCGAAATCAGTCTCAAGCACGTCGGTCCCATCGAGAATGTGACCTTCAAGCCGGGCCTTCTAAACTGCATCTTCGGCCGGAACGAGAGGGGAAAGACCTATCTGGTCGAATTCCTCGTGCGTTCCCTGTTCCGGGGGGGCAGGGAATGGCGGCTCAGGCCGGCGCGCGGAGCGGGACGGATCACCGTCGAAGGCCTGAGCGAACGGCCCGACGTGTTTTCACCCACCTCCGCGAAAAAGCTGGAGCATTTCTGGGATCAGGGCGATTCGGATCTTCCCCCTGATTTCGCAAAGCTGCTTGTGGTCAAGGGAGCGGAGACGGAATTCATCCGCGGCGAAGGCGGCGTCGACCGGTCGGTGATCAAGGCTTTTCTCTCCGGAGCGGACTCCAACGAACGCATCCTGAACCGGGTTTCCAAAACCGTCCGCGCCACGCGTTTCGAAAACCGGATTCTAGTGGGACCCAACCAGGGGGAGCGGAAGGACCTCGGCCGGATCGAGGAGCAGTTGAAGGAGCTGAACACCCTCTTTGATCAGCTCGATAAGGGATATTCCGGCGGCCCCCGGACACTGCTTTCCGAGCGGAAGACCGAAATCGAGGCCGAGATCGCGGAACAACTCAGGTCCAAACGTCGGGAGGCGTACCGTCTTTCGGAGGCGATCCGGATCACGGAGGAGGAGCGGAGCCGGATCGACGAGGAGGCGCTGAAATCGCTCCGTCCCAAAATGCACCTTCTGGAACAGAAGCGCGTGGATCTGGAGCGCCGACAGGTTCAGCAACGCGAGGCGGAACGCCGGAGCGAGCATTACGACTGGTTGAGAAGCGCCAAGGACGCCTACCGGGAACGCATGGACCGGAAGCCCGCTTCCGTCGCCGGCCCGCTCTATTTCGTTCTGGTCTGCATCCTGATGCTGGCCTCCACCACCTTCATCACCGTACGATGGACGGTTCCCGCGCTGATCACCCTGCTGTCCGCGACGCTCTTGGCCTACCTGTACATGAAGCGTCTGCACGATTCGGTCGGACAGGCCCCGTACAACGAGGAGACAGCCGGGATCCGCAGGGAATTCCTGGTACGGTTCGGACAGCCGCTGTCCGGTTTGCCCCACCTGGAGGAAATGATCCGCAAGCAGGAAGGGGACTACAACGAAAGCCGTCTCCTGCTCCGGCAGATCGCGGATGAACAGACCGCTCTGGCCGCGCTAGAAGCGGATGTCCGGGCCCGATTCGTCCAGCTGGGCATGGAAACCGAGAATCCGGGCGCCTGGAGCCGCATGCTCCGGCGCGCTGAGGACAAAGTACAGTCCCTGAACCGGGATCTGCAGGAGAAGAAAGTCCTTCTGGCCCGGCTTGCGGTCGATCCCTCGGAATACGACCGGGAGCTCGCCTCGGTTCCGTACGACGAAAGGCGCATGGAGGAACTCCGCTACCGCCTGAAGGGCGTGACCCACGATCTGGACGAGCACAACCGGAAGCTGGATCAGCTCAAACAGATGATCTGCCGTCAGACGGGGGATGATATCACGCGGGCCTGGCCGGACCTGATCACGAACCTACAGCGGAAACGGGAGCAGGTACTGTCCAATTACCGGGACCAGTATGCGGCGATTCTCGGAAAAATCGCGCTGACCCAGGTGCTCGAAGCACTGGACCGGAGCGAGGACAGCCGCATCCGCGACGGACTCGATTCGAATGAAGTGACCGGCATCCTTCGCCGTCTCACCGTCCGGTACAGCCGTCTCCGGATGGAGGGGGACAGCCTCCTGGTTTCGGACGATCACAATGAATTCCCCATCACCGAACTCAGCACGGGCGCCCAGGAGCAGACGCTGCTGTCGCTCCGCATCGGTTTCGCATCGCGTCTGCTCCGGCAGAATCGGATATTTCTGCTTCTGGACGACGCCTTCCAGTATTCCGACTGGGAACGCCGGCGCAGCATGGTGGACGCCGTCGCGGGCCTGGCCGAAGACGGGTGGCAGGTCCTGTATTTCACCATGGACGACCACCTGCTGGGTCTGTTCGACGAGCGGGGACAGGCGCTCGGCCGGAATTACAGCCGCCTGATTCTCCGCTAGCATCGTCCCGCATCTCACCTCTCCCGAACACGGAGTCTGGCAATGAAACAGGAGATTCTGAAACGGTTCTTCCGGTATGTCGCCATTGACACCCAGTCCATGGAAGGGGTTGAGAACCGGTATCCCAGCACGGAGAAACAGAAGGACCTGTCCCGGCTTCTGGCCGGGGAATTGCGCGACCTCGGCCTGGCCGACGCCGTCATGGAGCAGTCCGGCGTGGTCATGGCCACCCTGGAATCGAATCTGCCGGCTTCACAGGCGTCTTCCGTTCCCGTCATCGGATGGCTGGCGCATGTGGACACTTCGCCGGACGTGTCCGGAGCTGGCGTGAAGCCGGTGACGCATCCGGACTACCGGGGCGGCGACATCCCCCTTCCGGGTGATGCGTCCCAGGTCATCCGCGTTTCGGAGAATCCGGAACTCCTGCGACACATCGGGGAAACGCTGGTCACCTCGGACGGCACCACCCTGCTCGGCGCGGACAACAAGGCGGGTATTGCCATCATCATGACCGCGCTCGAGCGGCTGGTCCGGAACCCGTCGATTCCGAGAGGACGGATCCGCGTCGGATTCACGCCCGATGAGGAGATCGGAAACGGCACGGCCCGTTTCGACGTCGGCCGTTTCGCCGCCGATGCCGCCTATACCGTCGACGGCAGCACGCTTGGTGAAATCGAGAATGAAACCTTCAATGCCAGCGCGGCGTCTTTCACCGTTCATGGAATCAACGTGCATCCGGGATACGCCAGGGATAAACTGGTCAACGCAGTGCGTATCGCGGCCGACCTGATCTCGGAATTGCGCGGAGATCCCGCCCCGGAGAACACGGAAAAACGGGAGGGCTACCTGCATCCCTGCGCTGTCGAAGGGGGCGTGGAAAAATCGATTGTCCGGGTACTGATACGGGATTTTGAATCCAGCGGTGTGGAGGACAAAAGCCGCAGGCTCGAGGCGATCCGCGGCCGTGTTGAGGCCCGCTGGCCGGGCTGCAGGATTGCGCTGGACATCCGCGAATCCTACCGGAACATGCGGCTTGTGCTGGATCATCATCCGGCCGTGACGGAGGCCGCGATGGAGGCGGTCCGCCGCGCGGGTGTGGAACCCCGTCTGCAGATCATCCGCGGCGGCACGGACGGCGCCAAGCTCTGCTTCATGGGGCTGCCCACGCCGAACCTCTTCACCGGTGGACAGAATTTTCACAGCCGGCAGGAGTGGATTTCGGTGACGGACATGGAAAAAGCGGTGGAGACGCTGGTCCAACTCGCGCAGGTGTGGGTGGAGAAATCGGAATCAGTGAAGCAGAGAAAACGAGACCCCGGGGTTTGAGAGCATCAAGCAAGTCCCGCGAAAAACAGCCTCCAGAACGGATCCGGACCGGGCTCGGTCAGTTCCATTTCCTTCCCGTTCCGCCTTAAACGGTTCGATTTCAGCTTCGCGTCAAAGCGCCCGATGATCCAGACGGGGATGCCCCGGTCCGCCAGTGCCTTTCGCACGGTGTCGGCGCGTCCCGGATCCACGGCGGCGAGCAGAGTGCCCTCGCTGATGGCCGCCCAGGGATCGAAATCCAGACTGTCCGAAACGGCCCGGATGTCCGCAGGAATTTCCACGTTGTCCAGATCGGCCAGCAGAGACAGCCCGGAAGCCGAGTGCATTTCCCAGAGCCCGCCGAGAACGCCTCCTTCCGTGGCATCGTGCATGGCGTGCACGCCGCCGGCGGCGAAAGCGACGGCCGCGTCCTCCACGACCGTGATCTGGTCCGTTCGGGACAGTGCGGTCTTCAGAAGCTCGCCGGGCACGGCTCCTGCGAGCTTCTCCCGGTAGAGCACGCTCAGCAGGGCCACGGCCTCGATGGACGGGCCCTTGGTCATCAGGATGATATCCCCGTCCCTGGAACCGCCGGGGGAGATCCATCGGTCCTGAGCCGCGAATCCCCATACCGTGACGCCGCCCACGATCGGCACCTGCACGACATCGTACCACCCGGTGTGGCCGCCCGCGATGGTGATGCCCAGCCCGGACGCGGCTTCTGAAATGGAGGCGACGATCCGCTCCGCGTCGGATTCCGGCGATGTGCCGGGCATGAGCAGCGTGTAGGTCATGAATTCCGGCTTCACGCCCGTGACCGCGACGTCGCTGGCGCCGATATGGACGGTGAACCATCCCATCAGTTCCAGCGGCAGACCGACGGCCGGGAAAATGGGGTCCTCGGCCACAGCCATGACGCGGCCGTCGCGGAGTCTCAGAATCGCCGCATCCAGGCCCGGCCCAGGTCCGACCAGGAGGTCGGCCGATGGTTTTCCGAAGCGGCCGGATAAAATTGATTTCAGTCTGGTAGGACAGGGCTTGCCGGTGATCTTTTCTGTCATACCGTCAGACCTTCCCGAGTATCATTTTGACATCCTCGACTTTTCCCGTGAGCCGGCCCTTGGCGGCCATGCGGTCGTCGATGGCCACATGCGTGAGAACGCGGGGCGAGAGTTCCCGCATCCGCTCATGACATTTCCGGATCACGTTCCAGACTTCGGCCGGGTCTCCCTCCACCGTGGTTTCCATGGCGCCCAGCCGGTATTCGAGGCCGGATGCGTCGATGATCCGGATGACGTCCGCGACGTATTCCTTCAGCTCCTCGCCGACGCCGAACGGAACAACGGAAAAACTCGCCAGCATGATGCATTCTCCTGGTTTAAACTGATCCGAGCGGATCCGAAGGGACGTTTGCACTGCCGCGGCCCGGATCCGCGGCCGGCCGGTTCCGGAATCGGTCAAACCCGGTTTTTCATCATCCATTCCGCGGGTTCCGGATACAGATAGACCTGCCGTTCGAGATAAGGCTCCCCGAATGTCCGGATGTGGTGCCGCAAAAGGGTGATCGGAGCCGCGAGGGGAGCGAATCCGTCGTGGTACCGGGTGATCCATTCCGCCAGTTCCGCCTTGTCGTCCGGCGTCAGACGTTTTTTGAAATAGCCCATGGCATGATGCAGCACATTGGTGTGCTTCTTCTTCGTGGCGGCCAGCCTGAGTGTGTCCGAGAGTAGTTTTTGGTAGCGGCCTGCGGCCGGCTCCAGACCGGACGGCCGAGCGGACGCGGCGAGGCTGCCGAGCGCGGAAACTCGAGCGGGATGATGCGACATGATCAGGAGCTTGTGATCCGCGTGGAAATCCATCAGGCCGCGGACGGAGAAGTCCCCGGACCGCAGGGCCTTCCATCGGCGGAACACGAACACCCGTTCAATGAAATTTTCACGGATGCCGTCGTCGTTCAAACGGCCCTCGTCCTCGACGGGAATCATCGGAAAATGTTCCATGAAGGCGGCCGCGAACAGCCCCGGACCCTTGGCCGAAGGGACGCCCGCGGCGCTGTACCGCTTGGCGTCGCGCATGGCGGAGGAGGGCGACCGTGACTTGAAAACGAAGCCGTCGAGGTTCATCCTCTCCAGCCGGGCGATCCGCTTCGCGGACCAGTTCCGCATCCGGTCCGTGTGGTCAATACCCGATCGCACCGTGACCAGACGCGGAGGGCCGGAGAGACCGACCAGGCGCATCGCTTCACGGGGGACTGGAAGCCCGCATTCCACTTCCGGGCAGACAGGCACCCAATCCACGAAAGGACCGTAACCGTCCCGCAGGAGGCGGTCGAGCTTGTGACCCCCGTCATAGCGGACAGGGCGGCCAAGGAGGCAGGCGCTGACACCGAGAAGGGGCTTGTTCAGGCTCGCGGCAGGGGATGCAGTCTTTGTCATGATGTCAATTTAATCTGTTCCGAAGGGTTTCGCAATAAAAAAAGCGGTCTCCGGCGGAAGCCGGAAACCGCGGATGTTGCCGTTTCGAGATACCGGAAGGGCGGGGGAGTCGGTGGATCAACCCATGACCACCTTCACCTTGTGGATTCTCCCGTCCTTGAACACCGGAATCACATTCCCCGGCACTTTTCGGCCGTCCACCGTCGTCTCCTTCACGCCGCGGTTCACGTGCCTGGGGTTCGTCACTTCGATCTGGTACCGGCAGCCGCGGAACACGCGGCGGATGGTGAAGCCTTTCCAGTCTTTCGGCACGCAGGGATCGATGCGGAGTCCCGCATACTCCGGCCGGATGCCGAGCAGATACTGGGAAACAGCGTAGAAATTGGCGGATGCGGTTCCCGTGAGCCACGAATTTTTGCCCTCGCCGAAGCGTCTGGAATCGGGGCCCGCGATCATCTGGCAGTAGATGTACGGTTCGGCCTTGTGCAGATCGCTGATTTCCTCGCGTTCGGCCGGGCAGATCGTCCGGTAGTACATCATGGCGTTCTCCCCGCGGCCCAGGCTGCACTCGGCGATCACGACCCATCCGTTGGGGTGGCAGAACACGCCCGCGTTCTCCTTCACGCCGGGCGGGTAGCTCGTGATCTCGCCCTTGAAAAAGTCGTATTCGGAATAGGCGGGCTGCTGAACCACGACCCCGTGCTTCGAATACAGGTGCTTCCTGAGGGAGTCCATGGCCTTCCGCAGTCTGCCGTCCTCCAGTCCGATACCCGCCCAGCCCATGAAGGCCTGGGGTTCAATGAAAATTTTACCCTCCGCGCATTCGCGGGAGCCGATCTTTTTCCCGAAACGGTCATAGGCCCTCAGGAACCACTCCCCGTCCCATCCGTGCCTGTTGATGGCGCGAATCATGTCCTGGACGGCTTTGGCCGCACGGCGGCCGGTCGCCGCGTCCTTGCGCTGCCTTGCCATGGCCTCGAGTTCACGGCCCGCCCAGACGAACTGGGCCGCGATCATCAGGGATTCGGGCACGCGGCCGATTTTGTCCGTGAGCTCCGCGGCCGTGGCGTCCGCCTGGAAGGTGTCACCCGGTTTGATGGATGTCATGGTGAGGTTCAGGCAGTCGTTCCAGTCGGCCCGGCCGATGAGCGGCAGTTTGTGTGGGCCGAGATGCTTCAGGATGTAACCGAAGGAGAGCTTCAGGTGCTCATAAAGAGACGCGCGGTCTTTTGGATTGTTGTCGAAGTCGGCCTTGGCGTTCAGGATGGTCCAGTCGCCGGTTTCCTTGATGTAGGCCGCGGTCGCCAGGATGAGCCAGCACGGGTCGTCGTTGAATCCCGCGCCCACATCCGCGTTCCCTTTTTTGTCCAGCAGCTGATACTGATGGTAACAGGCGCCGTTCCGCCATTGAATGGCAGCCAGGTCGAGTATGCGCTGCCGCGATTTCTCCTTCGGCAGAAAGTGAACGACACCCAGCAAATCCTGACAGGCATCCCGGAAGCCGATGCCCCGGCCGATGCCCGTCTCGAAGAACGACGTGCTTCTGGCCATGTTGTAGGTGATGAAGCACTGGTACTGGTTCCAGATGTTGACCATGGTGTCCAGTTCCTTTTTCGGCGTGGACACCTGGAGGTTTTCGAAAAGACCGTCCCAGAATTTACGGAGCGCCAGAAAGGCCTTTTCAGACTGGGTCCGGTCGGAGTATTTGCGGATGACGGCCCGCACCCGTTTCTTGTTCAAAACGCCCTTGGAGGAGAATTTTTCCTTCTCGGGATTCTCCGCGTAGCCCAGAAGAAAATTGATTTTCTTTGTTTCTCCGGGCTGAAGCGTCATCCGGATGTGGTGCGAGCCGATCGGGTTCCATCCGCAGGCCAGCGAGTCGCGGGAGCGCCCGTCCCGCACGGCGGCCGGCTCGTGAAAACCGTTGTACGGTCCGAGAAAGGCGTCCCGGTCCGTGTCCGTGCCCTCGGGTTTTTCGCTTGACGAGAAAAAAGCGAAATGATTGCGCCTTTCGCGGTACTCGGTTTTGTGATAGATGACCCCGTCCGCGACCTCGACTTCTCCGAGATTCAGCGTGCGCTGCAGATTGGTTGCGTCGGTGAGCGCTTCCCAGAGGCAGAATTCCACGAAGGTGAAAAGGCTGATTGATTTTTCCTCGGCCGAACGGTTGACGACATCCATCTCCCACACTTCCAGCGTTTCACCGGGCGGCACGAAAAAGCGAATGGAGACGCCGATGCCGTCTTTTTCGCTTGAGAGAACGGTATACCCCTGTCCGTGACGGCATTCATAGAAATCCAGCGGCTGTTTGACGGGGAGCCATCCGGGAGACCAGAAGGCGCCTGTTTGATTGTCCCGGATATAAAAATACCGTCCGCCGCCGTCCATGGGGACATTGTTGTAGCGATAGCGTGTCAGCCGCAGTTTTCTCGCGTCAATCATGAATGTGTATCCGGAACCGGTGTTGGAAATCATCCCGAAAAAGCCGTCCTGTCCGAGATAATTGATCCATGGCATTGGGGTATCCGGTTTTTCGATGATGTATTCCCGTCGTTCATTGTCGAAGTAACCGAATTTCATGAGTTTATCCTTCCCATTAAATGGCTGGTCACAATTTCCGGAAACGTTTGCATAATTTAATTTAAATTGACCGGCGAATCAAGGGATTTGTTGACTTTTTCTCGGCAAGCCTGTATATTGTGTTTTACTTTCATGACCAGGGAGTGGAGTATGCCTTTTGTCGATTCTGCGCTTTTCAAATGGGTTCTGCTTCCTTTTTTGATCTTCCTCGCGCGGATCTGCGACGTCTCCATCGGAACCATACGGCTCCTATTTCTGCAGCGCGGCCACAAGCTCTGGGCGCCGCTTCTCGGTT